>DASXXU010000238.1:0-1924 GCA_036502885.1 Candidatus Tumulicola sp. | reverse complement strand
TCGCCGTCTTTTTCGATAGAGAAATTCGACGCCCAAGGAACCGGCGAGTGTGGACTTTCGTACGAGTCGCCGGCTTCTACCGTAACCAACGGCGTTGAGTTCGTCGCCTGATTGATGTCTTGCGTATTCACCCACGCTTGAAAGCCGGAGTTCCCACCGCCGGCCACAACCGCCGTAATATACGCGGCGCTATTCGTGTCGGGTGCCGTCCCCGAAATATTGGTTTGGTAAACGTCGCCGCTCGGATACGGGCAGTTGAGGAACGGTCTCGGAGCAGCCGCCGCGGACGACAGATTTGGAGCGGCCAACGGACGCGGCCGTATTCCGGGGACCGTGCCTAGTCCGGAACAGCCGGTTAACGCGGCCAGCGTTGCTGCGATCGGACTTGCGAACGCCCGACCCACTCGGTGAACGTGAAGCATCCGAACCCACCCTTCAGCCGTCACCCAAACGGCTGTGGATAAAGTTCGAGGGGATGCTCGGTCTCCCTGTAGCTTAAGGCAAGCTGCTTCGAGTGAAAATCTGGTGTTGCTCGAACGCATCGGGCGCACCATGGAGATCCCACGATAAGCCGCGTCGTCGAGATACTCGCCGCGCTGAAAACGTCGCGCTTCGATTTACCGCTTAGCTACGACGCCGGCGCGTTACCGTTGCAAATCGGGGACGTCGTACGCGTCTCGTTGGGACGGCGCGATGTGCTGGGTTACGTCGTTTCCACGCCGCGAGAAGAAGCGTTGCCGGATCGCGAGCTCAAGCCGGTGCTCGAACGTCTCGAAGTGCCGCGAGCGTTCGACGAAACCGCGTTGCATCTGGCAAAGTTCGTCGCGGATCGCTACATTTGCACGCTCGGAGAAGCGCTCAATGCGGCGATCTTGGCTGGAGCCGTCCCGCAGATCCGCGAGACGCTGCATCGCGCTTCGGAGGCGCCAGATCCGGAACAATTCAAAAGCGTACCGGCGCGCCTCATCGAGCTGGTCTGGCGCGATCTTCCCGCTGAAGTCCCAATGTCGCAACTTTTGCGTCATCCGGAAGCACGGCGTGCCGGCGATCGCTCCACGCTGCTGCGCGCCGTTCAACAACTTGTCCGCGGCGGCGCGCTGCGGCGGACGCGCGAATTCATAAGGCCTCGAACGCGCGAATATCGCATTCGAATGTTGTCGCCGGGCCGTGCCACGGCGTCGGGGAAGAAGGCGCGCGCCCTATCCGAGTTTGTCGCCGAACGCGGTAACCTTCCGCGTTCCGAAGCAATCCTTGCGGGTTTTTCGCAAGCGGTCATCCGGCGTGCCGTTACGTTGGGCGTGCTGATCGAAGAAGAAGTCGCGGTGCAGCGCAGTTCCGATACCGTTACGCGATTGCCCACGTTCGAGCCCTCCGCGGAGCAACGCGTCGCGCTGGAACGCATCGATTCCGCGCTCGACAAAGGTGTCTACGACGAGCTGTTGCTCCACGGCGTTACCGGCAGCGGCAAGACGCTCGTCTACATTCACGCGATCGCGCGTGTGCTGGCCGCCGGCGCCCGGGCGATCGTGTTGGTGCCGGAGATCTCGCTGACACCGCAAACCGCGGGCCGTTTCGAATCGGCCTTCGGCAATCGGGTTGCCGTGCTTCATTCGGCGCTTTCGGAGCGCGAGCGATTCGACGCGTGGCAGGCCTGCATTGCTGGCGATATCGACGTCGTCGTGGGTGCGCGCAGCGCGATCTTCGCACCGCTCGAAAACGTGCGGCTCGTGGTCGTCGACGAATCGCACGAAGCCTCGTACAAGCAAGACACCGTCCCGCGTTATCACGCCGTCGCGGTCGCACGCGAACGCATGCGCGGGGTTCACGGCGTGCTGGTGTTGGGGAGCGCGACGCCCTCGGTGGAGAGTTACGCTGCCGCGCGCGCCGGCCGGATCGGCCTACTCGAAATGCATCGGCGGGCAAC
>DASXXU010000237.1:0-6679 GCA_036502885.1 Candidatus Tumulicola sp. | reverse complement strand
ACTCGTACCCGACCCCAATGCCGAGAAGCGTCTCGATCCGCAAACCAAACATTTGGTGCGAACGGGAGTCGAAACGGTACTGAATCCGTATGATGAATACGCCCTCGAAGCTGCATTGCAGTTGCGAGAGCGCGTTCCCGGATCTACCGTGACGGTGTTCAGCATGGGGCCCGAAGCGCTCAAAGAGACGCTGCGCAAAGCGCTGGCGATGGGCGCGGACGAGGCGGTATTCTTAAGCGATCCGGCACTCGCTGGGAGCGACGTGTGGGCGACCTCGCTCGCGATGTCGCGCGCATTGGCCAAAACCGGCTTCGATCTGCTGATCGTCGGCGGCCTGACGGACGATGGCAGCACCGGCGCCGTTCCGGGATCGCTAGCCGAGCATCTCCAAATTCCATGCGTTACTAATGCGCGCAAGGTGGAGATTGCGGACAATCGACTGAGCGTCGAACGCGAGACCGACACCGGATATCAAAGCGTGAACGTTGCGCTTCCGGCCTTGCTTACGACGGCGTTGACGTTTGGGGAACCTCGGTACGCATCACTCAAAGGCATCATGGGTGCGAAGAAAAAGACCATCGCCGCCTTGACGGTCAACGATTTGGCTCTGACCGAACCGGTTGGGACCGACGGATCCAAAGTGGCGATCGAGAGTTTCGCCCCGCCGCCGGTGCGAGGACGCGGACGAGTCGTCGAAGCTTCCGATGGCGCTTCCGGCGCGACCGCGATTTTTGAATTTCTGCGCGAGAAGAGGTTGGCTTAAATGAAAGACGTTATCGTTTACGTCGAACATCGGGGCGGCCAAACCCGCAAGGTCACGTTCGAGGCCGCTACCCAGGCTCGCGCTTTGGCCGACGCGCTCGGCGGCAAGGCGCACGCGATCGTCCTTGGCAGCGGCGCGCGGCGCCTGGCCGAGCAGCTTGCCGCGTACCCGCTCGACGTCGTCCACGTCAGCGAAGACACCGACGTCGACGCGTTCTTGCTCGATCCGGTCGTGGATTACGTTTCGGCTGTCGCTTCGGAAACCGGCCCGGCCCTGATCGTGATTCCCAACACGCTTTCCGGAAGAGATGTTGCTGGGCGACTCAGCGCGCGGCTGTCCGCCGGTCTAGCCGCGGACGTCACGGAGTTTCACGTTTCCGACGGTGCCGTCGCCTGCGTCGCGCCCAAAATGGGCGGTGCGCTTATAACGACCTGCACGATCGTTCCGGCCGACTACGGTGTTGCGACCGTCCGGCCGAATGCGTTCGAAGCTCAAGCCGGCGGGCCGGGCGCCCAAATTCAGGCTATCGAAAAGCCGTCGAGCCGCCAATACGGCGCGGCTATCGAACGCGACGTAGAAGAAGCCAGTGGAGAGCTCGCGCTCGAGGAAGCTCCGGTCGTGATCGCGGGCGGTCGCGGGTTAGGTGGTCCCGAGCCGTTCGACACGATGCTCAAGCCGCTGGCGCGTGCGCTCGGCGGCGCGGTCGGCGCTTCCCGAGCGGCCGCCGATGCCGGTTGGGTGCCGTACAGCCTGCAGATCGGACAGACGGGAAAAACGGTCACACCGAACCTCTACATTGGCGTTGGCATCTCGGGTGCGATCCAACACAAAGTTGGTATGCGCTCGGCCGGTACTATCGTCGCGATTAACAAAGATGCTTCGGCAGCCATCGGAGAGTTCTCGGACTTGCTTGTGGTGGGAGACGCTTTCGCGATCGTTCCCGAATTGACCAAACTGCTCGAATCCGCCAACGCGTCGTCGTAGGCCACGTAAGGAATTATGAAACGTCTCATCCTCTCGCTCATCGTAGTGGCCGGTACCATCGGCGCGTTCGCGGCGACGACGCCCGCCGCACAGGCCGGTTTGTTTGGTGGCAGTAAATCGACGCCGTCGCCTTCGCCCTCACCATCGGCATTGCCGACCGCAAGTCCGGAACCGCCGAACGTTGCAATCCCGCGGTTGGAAGCCAAGTTGAAGGCAAATCCTAACGACCAGCAGTCGTTGGGGCAACTCGACGCGGAGTTCTTGCAAATCAATCGTCCGGATCTTGCGGTGCAGATCAGTCACCACTTATTGCAGGTCGGAGACAAAACGGCGCAGGTCTACTACTTCGACGGTGTTGCGATGTCGCAGCTCGGGCAGGACGCGCAGGCGACGTACGATTTGGAACAAGCGTCGAATCTAGATCCGACCAACATGGGCGTGTTAGCGCAGTTGGCTGAGGAATACCTCAAGCAGAATCGTCCCGCCGACGCCGAACGCGTAGCAAAACGTGCCGCGACGTTTAACAAGACCGAACCGGCGGCGCTGATGACGCTCGGCAGCGTTTACGCCTCCGAACAGAAGTACGACGACGCTCGCGCGGCCTTCGAGCAAGCTTTCGCCCTTAGCCCGAAAGACACGTCGCCGATCTATCAGATCGCGACCACGTACGCGCAGCAGAACAATATTCCGATGGCCATCCAATCGATCAATCGCGCGCTGATGATCGATCCCAAGAGCGTTCAGGCGCTGGTGTATAAAGCCGACCTCTTCGCCAAGCAGCACGATGACGCACAAACCTCGGCGGCATATGACGACGCGGTGGTGGCGGCAGCCAGCGACGACGAGAAGGCGCTCATCCTCGAGCGTAAAGCCAGCTACTTCATCACCGAGAAGAAGTACCCGCAAGGCGAAGCGATCCTGCAGCAGGTCATCACGCAGTATCCGAAGATCGCAACCGGCTTCGTGGCCTACGGAACGTACTACGCATCGCAGCGTCAGACGGATAAGGCCGTAGCAAAACTCCAGCAAGCGCTGCAGATCGATCCGAACAACGGGCCTGCTTTGCTCACGTTGGGCGAAATCTCGATGGAAACGGGGCACGCCAGCGACAGCATCAACTATTTGAAGAAATACTCGCAGGTGTCGCCGGACGCGCAAGGTTTCGCCCTGCTCGGACAAGCCTACTCGCAGACGCACAACTATACCGGCGCGCGGGATTCGTGCAGCCGCAGCTTCGAAATCCAGCGCTCCCCCGAGACCCTGGGTTGCGTGGCGGGCGCGGATTACGAGTTGCACAACTACAAAGAAGCGTCCAAAATCTTCGACGTGCTGGATAAGAACGCACACGGATTTCTCGATCAAAATCCGACGCTGCTCTACATCGCGGCGAAATCGTACCAGAGCGCCTCACAGTGCACCAAGGCCGTTGCCGCGTACAAGCGCCTATTGCCGATGATGAAAAAGGGCACCAAGGACTACGCCAACGTGCAAAAATATGCGACGAGTTCGTGCAATACGTCTAGTACCTCGAAGCACGGTCACTGAGGTTCTCAACCGACCCGCTTCTCGGGGAGCATTTGCGCGGGGTACGGCACCCCGAATCGTCCGAGCGTACTGAAACCGTGGCGGCTTGCTTGCGAGCCGCCAACGTTATTTCCGAAGAGCTTCGCGCGACCGACGCCACGCGCGAGCAACTACTGCGCGTTCACACGCCGGCATATCTCGATCTCGTGGACCGGGAAACGCAAGGGATAACCAGCGCGCGTTACCTCTCGACCGGTGATGCGGCCGTTGGACCGCACTCGCGCGAAGTAGCGTACCGTGCTGCAGGCGCGGCGTTAGCCGCAGCCGATTGCGTCGCTGCCACAAGCCAGGCTGCGTTCGCGCTGATTCGGCCACCCGGGCATCACGCCGAACCGGATGCGGGCATGGGGTTTTGCATTTTCAACAACGCGGCACTCGCAGCGCGCCAAATCATCGCACAACGCGGCGGACGCGTTCTCGTGGTCGACTTCGATTATCATCACGGCAACGGAACCGAATCTATCGCCGGCAACGGACTTTCGTATGTCTCGACGCATGCGTGGCCGGCATACCCCGGGACCGGCGGCAAAAGCTTCGAGCGGAGCGGCGACGCCGTGGTCAACCTGCCGTTGCCGGCCTCCGGAATATCGACCGAGGCATTCATTGCCGTTTGGGAGCGGCTTCTGCCCGAAGTTTGCCGGAGCGTCCGACCGGACTCGATCGTGGTAAGTGCTGGTTTTGATTTCGTCGATGGGGATCCGGTCGGCGATCTTGGCGTCGACGTCAGCGCCTGCGGAGCACTGGCCGCCGCACTGAACGCCGCCGCGTTCGAATGGTGCAGTGGGCGCCTGCTCTACGTCCTAGAAGGCGGTTATCTCATCGACGCGCTGACCGCTGGTATTGGCGCAATCGCGGTAGCTTCCGACGAAAAGGTCACGACGGGTAGCGGCGCCGATCCGCGTGCGATCCCGCCCGAAGTACTCAGACTTTTCCCATAACTTTCCCAGGGAGCGCTGCCGCTCGGGCGAAATCATGAGTTAGCGCCTGATTGCGTCGGTCGACGACATTTGGATCGCTATTGAGGGACATCACACCGCCAATTTTTGGAGGTTTTATGGCCCTTAGTCGCGTCCGCTACGTCGCAGCCGCGCTAGCTCTAGTGATCGCCTTCGCCGGACAGGAAACACGGACACTGGCCGGCACCACGGGCGGTCTGAGCGGAACGGTGGTCGACTCCGGCAGCGGAAGTCCGATCGCAGGAGCTCAGGTAACCGTTACCAGCCCCTCGCAGACCGCCAACGGCACGACAGATGCCGGCGGTCATTTTACTTTTCTAACGCTTTCGCCCGACACGTATACGGTAACGGTCGCCAAGACCGGCTATCAACCGATAAGCATTCCCGGCCAAACCGTCTTTGCCGACTCGGTTCAACCCGTCGCGGTGCGATTGCAACAGGCGTTGCGTACGATCGCTCATGTCGCGGCGGTGGGAGCCGGCTCGCTCGTGAAATCAGGAACGACGGCCGACGTGTACTCGGTCAACGCTGCCGGTCAGCGAGCTGCATCGGCGCTCGGCGGCGGCGGGAGCTTGAACTCCGCCTACGCAGCCATCGCTACGGTCCCCGGCGCGTACGTAATCCCCAATCAAACGGGCTACTTTCAAACCGTTCACATTCGCGGCGGCGATTACGATCAAGTTGGCTACGAATTCGACGGCGTACCGGTCAACCGGTCTTTCGATAACTATCCGTCCAGTTCGGCATCGGCGCTGGGCAACGCAGAAGTGCAGGTCTACACCGGCGCAAGTCCGGCCAACTCCGAGGGACAAGGCCTCTCCGGGTTCATCAATCAGGTCATCAAAACCGGAACCTATCCCGGCTACGCGGAGGCTTCTCTGGGTATCGGTACGCCGACGTTCTATCACCGCGCGGCGGTGGAGATTGGCGGCGCAACGCCGGACAGGCTCTTTTCGTACTACGTCGGCATCGGCGGTTATAATCAAGACTTCCGCTACGTCAACGATCAGAACGGCGCCAATTACGATCAGCTCGCGGGTATTCCGCTCGCGGCCGACGCGTGCGGCGATCCGACGCATTGTCCGTATGCGGGCGGCGTCTTTTATCCGCTCGGACCGACCAACTACGCCGATCTCGCATCGGTATCGTCGCGAGACGTGATCGTAAACTTGCACCTCGCGATTCCGCATCGATACGACTCGGGACGCGATGACGTTCAATTGCTGTGGGACAGCAGCGCGCTCAAAGACTCGTTTTATGCCTCTACCAACGACATCGCTTCACCCTCGTGCGTGGGTTCGGCAGCAGCATCGGGTGCGGCATGTGCCAACTCGATCGGACTCGGACAGCCGGTCTACTACGACGGCTATCAATGGAACTGCCAATCCGCGGTCGGGAGCACGTTCTCGGCCGGACAGTTGAACGCAAAAGGCCCGGCTTGTACCTCGACGTACTATTTTCCGAACAGTACGAACCGTACGAGCACGTTCCAAAACATCCCGGTGGGTGCACGCGATGGGATGCTGAACGATCAAGAGATCGAGAAACTTCAGTACACCAAGAACTTTGGTTCGACAGCGTTCCTACGTATCTACGGGTATTCGTACTACAGCGATTGGTTCCACGACGCACCGCAGTCCGCATACGCGGACTTCGTAAGCTGTTGCGCTCCGGATTACGAACTAAGTTCGCACACCCGCGGCGTTAGCCTCAACTATCAGAACCAAATCAACGCGCAGAACCTAATCAACGCGCAAGCCTCGTACGTGACGGCCAGCACCATCCGCGACAACAACACGCAGTGGGTGAACTTCGCGACGATACGGCAATACGCAGCGGTCGCCGTTAATGCGGCCGATCCATACGGTGGTTACTGTTACGGGCCGGGATCTTCGGCACCGCAATCGTGCTCGCCGGGAAATATGTCGACGACATTCGCTACCTGGGCGCAATTGCAGACCGGCAAAGCTCCAGGCTTACCCAGAACGTGCGTCGACCCGAATGTTGCGACCACAAAATGCACGTACTTACTAGCTGAAAATAGTTTGTGGGCGACCTATAACAACATCATTCCGAAGTTTTTCTCGGCCTCGTTGACCGACGAACTTCGACCCTCGGATAAGTTGCTGCTCAATCTGGGTGTCCGGCTGGACAGTTATACGTTCCAGGGCGGCAACACCGACACCGGGCCGGCACGCCAGTTCTGGTACAATGCCTACAATTTGGACAACTGCGTCAACAACTTGAATACGCCCGGCGGGGGCGCGTTTCCGGCGCCTGGCGGCCCGGGCGCTCCATTCACAAATCCGGGTGGTCCCGGGGGCGCTTGTCCGGCCGGCTCGCATGCGGCAAACCTCGTGAACACCTCGGGTCAAACGTATACGTACAACAT
>DASXXU010000236.1:0-21008 GCA_036502885.1 Candidatus Tumulicola sp. | reverse complement strand
GAAGAGTTTCGAACGAACGCTATTGAGGATGTCGTCGTAGGTGCTAGCGTCGCCGAACGCGCCACCGACGCTTCCGGCAAACAGCGTGTCGCCGCTGAACACCGTAGACTGGAAGAGATAGCACGACGATCCGTCGGTATGCCCGGGCGTATGCAGCATTCGTATCTCGGCGCCGTTCTCGCCGAACGGCAACGCCTCGCCGTCGCGAACCCGTAGCGCTTTCGGCGCTAGCGGTCCAATCGCGGCGACGTCGAGTTCGTGCATTACGATTTGCGCTTGCGGATAGGCTCGTGCGATGTCGGCGGTCGCGTCACAATGGTCGGCGTGCTTGTGCGTAACGAGAACGTACTGCAAGTGATAGTCGCCCTCGCGCAAGATCCGCAATAGGTTTGCGGGCACGCCGGCCGGATCGACAAGCGCCGCGCGGCGGCCGCTTTCGAGAAAGAACACGTAGCCGTTGCTCGGGTGCGGACGTTGCGGGTGATGGCGTACGTCATCGACCGTTATCGGCGGCGGCGACCACGCTCCGGCCGCGCGTTCGGCGAGTTTCGAGCCGTCGAGGCGTAGCACGCGAGCGACCGTTCGGGCCTGCTCGCTGCCGGCCGTTCCATCGTCCGCCAGCCAGCGCTCGATCTCCCACGAACCGATGCCCGTGCCGGCTGCCAGCTGCGAGGTCGTAACGCCGTTGCCGCGCATCGCCTTGCGCAGGATGTCGCCGAAGGTGTCCTCGAGTTCGAGCGGTTTGTGCATGAGCTGACGTTCGCGGTGGGGCTTGGCTTCCCCGACGTCCGTGGCAACCGGAGGGGCCGGCATTGCGGTCGAAGCGGAAAGGTATGGAACGCGTTGCAGTCATCGGCTCTGGGCCGGCGGGTTTAACGGCGGCCGTGTATGCGGCGCGCGCGAATTTGGAGCCATTGGTCCTGGCAGGGGGCTTGTACGGCGGCCAGTTGATGCTGACGACCGAGGTCGAGAACTACCCCGGCTTCGCCGAGCCCATCATGGGCCCGGAATTGATGGAGCGCATGCGCGAACAGGCCGAGCGCTTCGGCGCGCGCATCGAAAACGTCGACGCGACCGCGGTCGATTTTCTGTCGAAGCCTTTCAAGCTTAGCACGAGCGAAGCTGAGTACGCGGCCGAAACGGTGATCGTCGCAACGGGTGCGAGCGCGCGTTGGCTCAACATTCCGGGCGAAGCGCACCTTCGCGGCCGCGGTGTTTCGACGTGCGCAACTTGCGATGGCGCATTCTTCCGCGACAAGCATATCGTCGTCGTCGGCGGCGGCGACTCGGCGATGGAAGAAGCGTTGTTTCTAACGCGCTTCGGGCGAAAGGTCACGGTCATCCACCGACGTTCCGGGCTGCGCGCCAGCAAAATTATGGTGGCGCGAGCAACGGCGCACGAGAAGATCGATTTCATCTGGGATACGGTCGTGGAAGAAGCGATCGGCGAAACGCATCTGCGAGCGTTGAGATTACGCAACATCGTCGACGGCAGCTCGTACGAGTTCGCTGCGGATGCATTGTTCATCGCGATCGGGCACACGCCCAACACCGGGATATTCAAAGGCCAGTTGGATCTCGACGGGATGGGTTACATCGTTTCGCCCGACGGCGTCTCGACCAACATCGAAGGCGTGTTTGTGGCCGGCGACGTCAACGATTTACGCTACAAACAGGCGATTACCGCCGCCGCTGCCGGTTGCCGCGCAGCCATGGATGCCGAAAAGTTTTTAGAAGCAATGGAATTCGCTGTCGCGCCGACGTTGGCGTAAAGAGGTGCCGATGCGTACGATCCCAGCCATCTTTGTGACGGTCGCAGCCATACTTACGTCGAGCGGTTGCGCCCCGGTTGCCTCGTCGTTCACAAGCTCACCCGCAGGTCGATCGTCGATACCGAACTCCGGTGTCCCGGAGCCATCGGCGACCGTGCTGCGACCTGCGGCCGTTGGGGCAAAGCCACGTGGTTGGATCGACGCGAAGCGCGCTATGGGATCGCTTATATATATTGCTGCCGGCAATGAGGTTGCGATTTACCGGGAGAGCGATTCGCGACCCGTCGGGGCCATTACCGATGGCATAGACGGCGCATACGGGCTGTTCGCTGACGCGAAAGGCGGTCTCTACGTCGCTAATTCTTCGACCATAACGGCGTATCGGCCAGGAACTATACACCCTTGGATGACGTACACCGATACCGACAGTCCCATGTACGTTGTAGCCGATCACTCGGGCAGGGTCTACGCCGCTAACCGCGGCGGAACCGTCACCGAATACCCGCGCCGGCAAACCACGCCGGATGTTCGCATAAAAACTCCCGGAGTCGAAGCCGATGGCATAAACATCGATGCTGCGTCAAACGTGTACGTAGCCTATCGCGGCCGTCAGGGGCACGGGAGCATCGAGGAATTTGCCCCGAACTCCGCGAGCGGACGTATCTTAGGTATGAATGTGTGGGCGCCTCAAGGCTTACAGATCGATCGCTCCGGAAACATCATCGTCGTCGAGAGCGGCAGCGAAACCGTGGACATCTATCCGCCCGGCAAAACGCACCCGTCTCAAGTTTTGTCGGTCAGTTGCTGCCCCACGCAAGTCGTTCTTGGCGGAAACCAGCGAAACATATATTACTCGACGTACACGGACCATGACGTGTACATCAGCCCCTATCCTGCGGGCACATTCCGAGTGAAGGTTGCTAGCGGATTGAACTACACGCAGGGGATGGCGCTCAGCCACGAGGAGCGCTGATTCTCGGCAATGACCGCTCCGGCCCGAGGGTGCGGTTCGGGTGCCGACGGTCCGGGCTCCGGCGGGCATCCCTCGAGCGTATCGACAAGTTATAACTAGTATTCGCGTAATCAAACGACAAGGTGTATCTTGACATTTAGGGCCCGACGACACGCACTATGAAATTGGCTCGATAACCAAACAGTTTACGGCCGCAGCGATCCTGCAACTGCGCGAGGCCGGCAAGGTCGATCTCGATGCAAAGGTTGCTACGTATGTCCCGGCCGCGCCGCACGCAAATGAGATTACGGTGCGACAGTTGCTCACGCAAACGAGCGGCTTGCCCGACTACCTCGACGTTGCGGGCGTCGACAGCTCCAAATCGGTAACCTTCGAACAACTAATGGCGAGCATCGCGGGCAAGCCGTTGCAGTTTCCGCCGGGCGGCGGATGGCGCTACAGCAATACCAATTACGTCATCTTGGGCCGCATTATCGAGAACGTGTCGGGCGAGCATTACGATGCGTACATTAAGGCACATATTCTCGAACCGCTGGGGATGACGCAAACGTTTACGATCGGCGACGAGCCGACGATTCCGGGCATGGCCTACGGGTATCAAGTCCTAAACGGACAACTGTCCCCGGTACGCGCCGCCATCAGTCAATCGTACGGGTGGTCTGCCGGCGATCTCGTCTCGGCGGTACACGACGTCGCGAAATGGAACGATGCGGTGCAAAACGGGCGCGTCGTTTCGCCCCAGGATTACGCGCTCATGACGACCTCGGAGCCGACGACCAAGGGCGATTCGGGATACGGTTTCGGTTTGTTCGTGGATTCGATCGACGATCAACCGCGAATCGGACACACCGGCGGCGATCCCGGCTTTACCGCCGCCAACGAGTATTTCACCAAGCAAAACGTTCGAATCATCGCGCTAACCAACGATGGAAACGCAAACGGACATCCCGAAGCCGGTGAGATTCTAACCAACGTGGCCTTCGAGGATTTGTACCCGGACATCGCAGCCGCGGCGCTGCAATCCGCACCCGGCGGGGATCCCGCGGTGACGGCGAAGGTGCGGAAATTCTCTACGAGCATGCAGTCGGGTCACGAAGACTATGCGACGATAGCGTCCCACCTGGCACAAAAGTTCAAGACGCAGTATGCTGCGTTGTTTGCATCGGAGTTCGCGCCGTACGGACCGCCGACGGCCTTTGTGTTCCGAGGGAAGCGCTCCGAACCGGGAAAGCAGTGGTACGACTATGTCGTTCACTTCGGCCCGGGCGTCACGCTGAAGCTCTCGCTCGGCTTCGACCCGGCCGGCATAATCACGGGCCTAGGTTTCGGCTAAGAAACTCGGCGCGTTCGCCAACGATTCGCGAACACGCCTTCGAGCCGCGTTACCCGAGCAGGTTTTGCAGGGCCGGTGCTAGCTCGGGATAGCGAAAATCGTAATGCAGCCCGTCGATCGTGCGTTGCGGAATTACACGCTGCCCGGTGGTAACGACCGACGCGCCTTCCCCGAGCATTCCTTTGATCGCGAAGTCGGGCACCGGCAGAAACGTCGGGCGGTGCAGCGCTTTGCCCAACGCCTTGGTAAACTCGGCATTGGTTACGGGATTCGGCGCGGTCGCATTATAGGCGCCGTCTCCGCGGTCGATTGCGGTTAGATAAATACCGGCGAGATCGGCAATGTGGACCCACGAGATCCATTGCTTTCCCGACCCGATCACGCCGCCCGCGCCCATCTTAAACGGTGGCAGCATCGTCGCCAAGGCGCCACCACCGGTGCCGAGCGCGACGCCGGTACGCACCACCGCGGCACGCATGCCGAGCTCGCGAGCGCGAAACGTTTCGCGTTCCCAGCCGGCGCAGACGGTTGCCAGAAAATCGTCGCCCGGCGGTGCGTCCTCGGTGAACGTAGCCGTTTCGCTGGCTCCGTAGTAGCCGATTGCCGATGCGGACACATACGCGGACGGCCGCGAAGCTTGCGCTTTCAGCGCCGCCAGAAATTGTGCCGGCAACTCGATGCGACTGTACGAAATCGCGTGCTTCGCTTCCGGCGTCCAGCGTTGCGCGACCGACTCGCCGGAAAGATTGACGACCACGTCGCACGCCGCAAGCGCTCGCGCCGCAGCCTCCGGGTCGCGCAGCGATGCGGTGACGATCTGGTCGCCACGCCCGGCGAGCGCCGGACATAGATGCTTGCCGACGAAGCCGGACGCTCCTAAAACGCCAACCTTCATGCGGCCAGCGTCGGATCGCGGACCAGCGACTCGATATCGTCGATCGCTTTCGGAATCGCTGCCGTAAGGTTCTCGTTGCCTTCGGGGGTCACGAGTATGTCGTCTTCGATTCGGATGCCGATGCCTTTGAAACGCTCGGGCGCGTCGCTATCGCGGCGTACGTAGATCCCCGGTTCGACCGTCGTAATCATGCCGGCCCCAAGGCGCAACGGCGAATCGTCGTCTTCGCGATACGGTCCCGCATCGTGCACGTCGAGGCCCAGCCAGTGGCCGGTTCCGTGCATGTAGTATTCGCGGTACGCTTCCGAAGACTCGTTCTCGTCGACCGATCCGTGCAACAGGCCGACGTCGATCAAGCCTTCGATGATTACGCGCACCGCCGTGTCGTGAAACTCATTGCGCGGGACGCCCGGGCGAACGCGGTCGATCGCGGCTTCTTGCGCCGCCAAAACGATTTCGTAGAGCGCGCGTTGTTCGGCTGTAAACCTACCGCTGACCGGCCAGGTGCGCGTGACGTCGGTTGCATAGTAGTTGAGCTCGCAGCCGGAGTCGACCAACAGCAACTGGCCGTCTTCTAAGCGGTCGCGATTGTTGACATAGTGCAACACGGTAGCGTTGTCACCCCCCGCAACGATCGACTCGTACGCGATGCTCTCGGCGCCCAGACGGCGATACTCGTTTTCGATCGTCGCTTGGATCGCGTACTCGTAGGCTCCGGGCCGTGTAGCGCGCATGCCGGCGACGTGTCCGGCGCGCGTGATCTCGCAGGCGCGGCGCAGGATATCGAGTTCGTCGGCGCCCTTGCGTAAGCGCATCGGATGCAACGTCGCCGACGTTTCGGCGACGACGTAGGGGGAGCGGCCGCCACGGCGCGTTCGTTCGCGAGCGGTTTCCAATGCGTTGCGAACGATCCGGTCGACCGGCTCGTTGGCTCCAAACGAATAGTGCAGCGTCGTCGCGCCGATCAGCAGCTCGGGTAATCGCTGTTCGAACTCTTCGATCGGATACGCTTCGTCGATCGATAGCGTTTCCGCCGCGCGTTCGACGCCGAGTCGCGCGCCGTTCCATACTTCCATGTTGCGATCGCGCGTTCGCAAGAACAGTACCGCCTTGGCACCGTCGCGTTCGGGGGCGAGCACCAACACCGCGTCCGGCTCGTTGAAGCCGGTCAGATAGTAAAAATCCGAATCTTGACGGAACGCGTAGCTCGAATCGCCGTTGCGCAAAATCGTGCGCGCTGATGGAAGGATTGCGACGCCATCGGCGAGCGCACCGAGGGCCGTTTCGCGTCGTGAAGCGTAGGGCTGCATCGTCATCCTTTGTTAGATCAATCCAAGCAGGACCTGCGCTTCGGCGTCCAGCCCTTGTGCGTAAATCTTCGGGTGCGTCAGATAGAACAGCGCCATGATCCGGAGCGCGAAACGATGGGGTGCGGGACGAACCAGTCGTGCCAAACCGCGTCGCGCCTGCACCCCGAGCAATGCTACCCGGCGGTCGCGCTCTTCGGGCGGACGCAGTCCGGCGAAGTTGAGATCGCCCCGCGCACGATCCTCGGCCTGATCGATATACGAGTCGAGAAAAACGTGCAGTGCCGAAATGGCCGGAAAGTAGGCCGCGTAGCTAGCGTCGATCGCATCGGCGCGACCGCGCGAAAGTTCGAACAGCGGTCCGTAGACTTGGAATTGCGAACCGGCAGCGCACGCGAACTCATCCCAGGTTAACGCTTCGAACCGGCGGTCCCGCCGGCGTGCAAACCACTGGATACACGCGGCTTCGCGTTCGCCTTCAGGTAAGTGCACGAACGTCTGCATCTCGCCATACAGAAGTGCGGCCTCCCGAAAATGCGGCAACAGCGACTCGTAGCCTTCGAGCGCATCGAGACGCGAACGCACCCGCTCGACGAGCCAGCGCAGATAGCCGGAATCGTCCCCCGCAGGCCCGGCGGCGTAGTAGTCGACGATCGTGGAACCGGGATCCAAAGCATCCGCGATCGCGCCATGCAGCACCGGATAGGCCGCGGCGGAGACCGCCGGATGGCGGTCGCACAAGTTATCGAGGTAATCGTAGATCGATTCCAGCGGCACCACGATATCGACATAGCGTTTTGCGCGTTCCGCGGGCAGGAACGTGGCTAGGATTGCGGCGCCGGCGGCATGGTACGATTTTGCCGAGATGCTGTCCAGCGCCTGACGGCGCAGTAGCGGATCGGCGATGCCGGTCGCGCGTTCGCGAATCTCGCGAAGTTCCGTCGAAACGCGCGGCACGACGGATGCGAGGAACGCACCCAACGCCGCGACGCCGGACGCACCGCCGGCGAGTAAAAAGCGCAACCGGCGCGGGCTAGCAAGGACGTGTCGAACCGCCCAAACGATTTCGGATCGCACGTACCCTCAGATCCCGCCGACGAAGCGTCCGGGGTTGAGGATGTTATTCGGATCGAAGCGGCGTTTGAGCGCGCGCATTTGGTCGATCGCCACCGGCTCGCGTCCCCATACTTGCAACGACTCCCGCTCGGGATGTTCGCACGCGATCACCACCGCTTGTGGAATGCGTTCGTGCAGCGCCGCATCGAATGCGTGCATCGATGCGGCCAATCGTTGGGCATCCAATTCGCTGACTCGAACGATCGTGTCGCCGTTGGCGATATCGACGATTCTCTCGCAACGCAGCGCGAAGCGACGGGCGACCTCCGCCGCCGTTTCTGCCGCGCTCATCGCGTCGCTCGGCAGCGATCCAATCCGGTAGGTGATCGAACGTTGCCCCAGCGCGCTAACGTAGGCGTCGACGATGTTTTGCAGCGCCGTACTCGCGCCGTCGTCGACCACGCGTGCTGCGGGAACGCCGCCACGGCCGAGCGCCGAACGCAGGTCCAAGGTTCCACGATCGACCGAATCCACGGTTCCCTCGAGAAGAAGCATGAGGCGCCCGTCGTCGCCCGCCACGCCGTCGTCGGCCGACGTAAACCCATCGATCCAAAACACAGCGGACGGGGCGACGCTGAGTTCGCGTACCTGCGCCAGCGCGCGTTCGCGTGCGCCATCCGGCAGCGCGGCGTGAAACGCACGCGTGCGTTGCGGGATCGGAAGCGTTTTTAAATTCGCGCGCACCAATACCGACAACGTTCCGAACGAGCCGACGTACAATCGGCTGAGATCGTAGCCGGCGACGTTTTTGACGACCATGCCCCCGGCGCGCGCCACGGTGCCGTCGGCCAAAACGACGGTCGAACCGATCGCCCAATCGCGCGGCGGCCCATAGAGATGGCGGCGAGGGCCGCGCCAGCCGGCGGCCAGCGTTCCGCCGACCGTCGCCTCGCCCGGTAACGGCGCATCGAAGGGCAGCATTTGGCCGCGCTGGGCGAGGGTTTTCGACAACTGCTCCAAGCGCGTACCCGCCAGGACCCCAACCGTCAAATCTTCCGGCTCGAAGTCGACGACGCCGTCGATGGCGGTGGTGTCGATCTCGAAACCGATGTGCGGGCGCGCCCCCATACCGCGCAGCGTGTCGCCGCCGATAATTCGCACGCCGCATCCGGTCGCATTTGCCGCGAGCAGTGTATTGCTGAGTTCGAGTTCGTCGACCGGGATCGCGCGTTCGATCGCATTCACGGTTGCGGCGCCGTCGTTTCGGCGCACCGCGTGCCGGCCGGAAAAATCTTTTCGGGATTGAGCGATCTGCGCGGATCGAACACGTCGCGTACGCGAGCCATGGTTGCGAGATCTTCGGTCGTATACACGCGCGTCATCGCGCCGCGCTTCTCGAAACCGATGCCGTGCTCGCCGCTGATCGTTCCGCCCAGATCGATCGCTGCTTGCAGGATTGCGTTGCCGCCTTCGACGACCGCTGTGACCTGCCGCAGATCGCGCTTGTCGTACATCATCAATGGGTGCAAGTTTCCGTCGCCGGCGTGGAATACGTTGCCGATCGTCACCCCGTAATCGCGCGAGACTCGTTCGACCGTGCGTAACGCGGCGGGAAGTTTGCTGCGCGGTACGCAGACGTCTTGCGTGTAATAGTTTGGGGCGATGCGCCCGGTCGAGCCGGCCGCGCCTTTGCGACCGGCCCACAACGCATCGCGTTCCGCTTGCGTTCGCGCGCTTCGCCACGAGACCGCGCCGTGTTCCTTCGCGATCGCCGCGATCGCATTTTCGCACGCCGCGATATCGGCGGCGTATCCGGCTTGTTCGATCAGCAGTACCGCCGCGGCGTCGGTAGGATAGCCGGCCGAAAACGCAGCCTCTACCGCGCCCGCGATCACGCGGTCCATCATCTCGAGCGCGGTCGGCACGATGCCTGCTGCGATGATGGCCGAGACAGCTTCCGACGCGGCTTCGATATCGCCGAACGCGGCAACCCACACGCCGGTCGCTTCGGGTAATCGTTGCAACCGCACCCAGGCCGAGGTGACGATGCCGAGCGTGCCTTCGCTGCCGGTCAGTACTGCACTCAGGTCGTAGCCGCAATCGTCGACCGACGTTACGAACACCTCGCCGCCGGCGTCGACCACCTCCAAACCGAGGACGTGATTGACGGTCGTGCCGTACGACAAGCAGTGCGGTCCGCCGGCGTTGGTAGCGATGTTGCCACCGATCGTCGACGTCTTTTGCGATGCCGGATCCGGTGCATAAAACAATCCGTCGGAACGAACCGCCCGCGAGAGATCGAGGTTGATCAAACCGGGCGCGACGCGCGCGCGCCGATTTCGAACGTCGACTTCCAGCACGCCGTTCATACGCGAGGTGCCGATCACGACGCCCCCGGCGACCGGCACGGCGCCGCCGCACAAACCCGTACCCGCGCCGCGTGCCACGATGGGCTGGCCACAATCGTTGGCGATCTTGACAACCGCGGCGACCTCGCGGGTCGAAGACGGCAGGACTACGGCTGCCGGGATCCCGCCGGCGGTGTACGCATCGAATGCGTAGACGGCAAGATCCTCAGGTTCGGTCATCACGGCGCCGGAGCCGAGAGCTTCGATGAGTCGTTCGCGCAGCATATCGTATCTAACCGTACAGCAAATAACGCGAGCGTAGCGTCTGGAACTGCGTCGTCGCGATCGCCCATCGCGCGGTAATCGCATCCGCCGGGGAACCATGCAACAATCCGAGCCGCAACGCATCGGTTCCCCAGTCGCGATCGAGCGCGGCCGGTTCCTTGACGACGATCGCTCGCGGCGCGATCTGCCGAATCGTAACCAGGAGCGAAACGGCCGTATGAACCGGCAGAAAGGCTGCCGCGTCGACGACCGAAAGGCGTACGCCGCTTAACGTCCGGTTTTTCCAAAAGCCGATGGCCGGCGACCACTGCGTCGCTTCAAACGTTACGCCCGGCAGGTTTTGTGCGTTCATCGCGGTCGCAAGCTTGTCGCCGTTCAGTCCCAACGTTCCGGCGTAGAAGAACGGCGTATCGGTGCCGACGCCGTTGTTGATCCCGGCGTTGTCGATCAATCCGGTACACAGATATACGAACGTCGTTTGCCATTGCGGGATGTTCGGCGACGTGCGGATCCAGCGCAGTCCCGTTTCCGGCCACAACATCGAACGCCGCCAACCGCGCATCGAAATCACACGCAGATCGCAGCCGATCCCAAAACGGTCGTTGAACAACCGGGCGAGCTCGCCGACCGTCATCCCGTGGCGCATCGCGATCGGATACAATCCGATAAACGACGAAAACGCGGGCTGAAGCACCGGCCCTTCGACCTGTATGCCGCCAACCGGGTTCGGGCGATCGAGCACCCAGAACGGGATGCCGCGCGCGCGCGCCGTTTGCATGGCGTACGCCATCGTGGAGATGTAGGTATAAGCGCGCGAGCCGACATCTTGTATGTCGAACAAGAAGGCGCGAATGCCGTTGAGCTCGGCGGCGTCCGCCTGCCGCGACGCGCCGTACAAACTGAAGACCGGCAACCCGGTTTGCGCGTCCATGTAGGATGATACCGAGGCACCGGCCGGCCGGTCACCGCGGAAACCGTGCTCGGGCGCGAAGATCGCTCGCACGTCCAGGCGCGTGTGTTGGCGCACGGCATCGACGATCGACTGGCCATGCGACGTGACGCCGCTTTGATTGGTGATGATCCCGATGCCCTGGCCGGCAAGTTCGTGCCACGCGTCTTGCACGAACACGTCGTCGCCGAGCGCGAACGGCACCGTGCTTTGCCCCGATGCCGGCCGTATCGTCGCGGCCGCCAGCGCTGCGGCGGTGCCCTGTGCGAGGAAACGGCTGCGTCGCACGCTAGACGAACTGCGGCTCGGCCCGGCTGCTGATGATTCCGGCGTCGCGTCCGCGCGCGAACAACGCGCGCGCGGCTTCCATGCCCGCGTCGCCGAGGTCGTTGCTGAACTCGTTGACGTAGAGATCGATGTGTGCGCGCATCACCGATTCGTCCATCTCGAAAGCGTGTTCGCGTACGTACGGCATGATCGCGTCTTCGTGTTTGCGCGCGTATTGCAAGCTCTCGCGAACGACAGCAGACAACGCGGCGGCGTCATCGACGTCGTTGCGAACGGCGATTGCGCCGAGCGGAATCGGCAGCAGCGTAGCGTCTTCCCACCACTCGCCCAAATCCGTGACCGAAATAAGGTTTGCTTCGCGATAGGTAAAGCGCGATTCGTGAATGATCAGGCCGGCATCGACCTCACCATCGACGACGGCGTCGACGATGCGGTCGAACCGCATGATTTTGGTTTTGGGGCGCCGTCCGAGTGCCAACTGCAACAGAAGAAATGCGGTAGTTCGCTCGCCCGGGATCGCGATGGTGCAATCGGCAAGATCGGCGAAGAGCGGCGGCACGCCGCCCGGTTTCGCGACCACGAGCGGCCCGCACCCGCGGCCGAGCGCGCCGCCCGAACGTAATAGGCGATACCGGTCGGTCAAATATGGAACCGCCCCGTAACTAACTTTCACGAGGTCGTACGCGCCGCGTGCGGCGCCTACGTTGAGTTCGTCGATGTCGAGCAACTCGGCCCGAACCGCCGGTGCGTTCGGAAGCAGTCCGTTGGTCAGCGCGGCAAAAATGTACGTATCGTTGGGACAAGGCGAGTACGCAAGCGTCAATGGCGGCACGAAGTGGTATCCTCTGCGGCGATGCGTTCGAACAACGCGGTAGCGATGCGGGCTAAACCGTCCAAGCCCGCCTGAAAGTTCCAGCCGGAATTCTCGCGCGCCCCGACGCGATTGGAGATACCACGGATTTGAATAGCCGGGATGCCGCCCCGATTGCACGCACGCAACACGGCAAAGCCTTCCATCGTCTCGACCTGAAAGCCGTCTTGGGCAAGACGTTGTGCGGTTGCATCGGTCGAGGTAACGCGGCAAACCGTAACCCCGCGCAGCGCCGTGAACCCGAGGGATTGCAGCGTCGCCACCCAGCGGCGATCCGATTCGGCACGATCGTCGATCGAAGAACCGGGAGGTAGCGCCAACGGGCGCCCGTCCTCGAGGCCGAGTTGGAGCCGGTCGTCGACCACCACGACACCGTCGCCGATGGCGGCCGAATCCGCGATCGCGCCCGCAACGCCGGCGTCGACCACCAGGTCGTAGTGTTTCGCAAGCGTTGCTTGCGCGACGGCGCACGCCGCTTCCACCGGACCGACGCCCGAAACGAGCACGTCGACGTCAGCGACCGCCGTCCACCACGAAAGCTCGCGGTCGACCGCGCACGTCAGCAAGATCTGAATCTACGGAACCCCAATGAACTTGTGCGTTTGGAGCGATAAACGAAACCGTCGCGGATGTTCTTTGGCGTATGCGATCGCGATATCGATGTTTCCGGGCTTATTGCCTTCGGGCTGCAGCAGCACGAACGGCATCCGTTCGAACAAGGGTAAATGTTCTTCGGGAACGCGCTCGTCGACGATCAACTTCACTTCGTCGGCGCGATCCGCCATGCGAGGGTCGACGCGCTCCTTGGGCGAGACGCACAACCATACATCGTCCGGAAGTTGCGCGAAAATCGTGCCGTTCGACTCGACGTGCACGCGCCGTCCGTCGGCGCGCAACGCATCGATGAGCGCGATCGTTTCGGTCTGGGCGAACGGTTCGCCGCCGGTCAAGACGATCGCCGGACGGCCATCGCTGAGCGAGCGAACCTCGGCAACGATATCGCCGACGCTGCGCAGCGTTTTCATCGAGTAGTCGGTGTCGCAGAAATCGCATGAAAGATTGCAGCCGGCTAGACGCACGAAGACGGCTGGCAAACCGGCCCACGTCCCTTCACCCTGCACCGTGTAGAAGATCTCCGCGAGCGCGATCACGTCCGCTTTACGGGCCGGCGTTTGCGTCGCTGCGTTGCAGCACCGCGCACGAGTCGCCCGTTTCCCACAACACGAGTTCGTCTAAGCCGTCGAGCGCGCCGTCGAGACGTTTCCACGCCCACAACACCATGCGTTCTACCGTGGGATTGTCGTCGAACTCGTTGAGCGTGCGGTGATCGAGCACGTCGACCACGCGTTCACGCACGATGCGTTTGATATCGTCGAAATCGACCACCATGCCTTGCGCGGCGCCGTCCTCGCGAAGCGGTCCGCGAACCGCGACGTCGAGACGGTACGAATGGCCGTGCATCCGCGCGCACTTACCCAGATGATGCGGGAGAACGTGCGCCGCTTCGAAGCGGAAGCGGCGCCGGATTTGCAACGTCGCGACGCTTATAGCATTCCTTCCGGCCCCATCGCTTCGAGACGGCGCTTGAGCTCGGCCAAGAATCCGCTGGCGACGTAGCCGTCGACCACGCGATGGTCGAGCGACAGACACGAGTTCATGATGCTGCGAACCCCAAACGAATCGTCGGGACGCACGACCAGTTGCTTGACGACGGTCTCCATGGTGACGATGCCCGCTTGACCGGCGTTGATGATCGGCGCCGATGCCCACGAGCCGTTGGCACCGTTGTTATTGACGGTGAACGTGCCGCCGGAGAGATCGTCTACGGTCAGTTTGCCTTTGCGCGCGCGCTCGATGAGCTCGCCGCCGGCGATCGCGAGGCCGCGAACCGACAACCGGTCGGCGTTGCGAACGACCGGTACGACCAGGTTGGTTGCCAAACCGATGGCGATTCCGATGTTGATGTCTTTGGGAACCTCGATGCCCGCTTCGCCGAAACGTGCGTTCATCAACGGAAACGCGCCGATCGCTTCGATAACCGCACGAATGAAGAAGGGCAGCAGCGTCAGTTTGTAACCGGTGTCGCGTTCGAAGCGGTCCTTTTCGCGAGCACGCCACTTCCATACGTTGGTAACGTCGATCTGAACCATCGACCACGCGTGCGGCGCGTTGCGACGGCTTTCGACCATGCGTTCGGCGATGATGCGGCGCGCTTGCGACAAACCGATCGTCGTGCCGGGAATCGGATTGGCGTAGGTCGAGTTGCCGGCCGGCGCCGCCGGTGCGCCGGGTTTCGCCGGCGGAGCTGCTTGTGCGGCCGGACGCTGCGTGGATTGTTGCGCGGCTTTGACGACGTCGTCGGCCGTTACGCGCCCGTTGGCGCCGCTGCCGGTGACGGTGCGGATATCCACACCGTGCTCGCGCGCCAATCGGCGAACGGCGGGCGACGCTCCGCGGAGCGCGGTTTCGCGACCGGCGTCGCCGTTGGCCGATGAGGCGATGCTTTGGCCGGCGGCTCCATTAGTGGAAACTTGCGCGGGCGGGGCCGAAGGCGCGGCCGGTGCCGGCGAAGCGGCGGGCGCACTAGCATGTTGCGGCGCCGGCGCGCTGGGTGCCGGTTGTGCTGCGGCTCCGACTTCGTCGATGATCGCAATCGGCGTTCCGGTTGCAACCGTTTCGCCTTCGGCGACCAGCACCTCGCGAATGGTTCCGGTGACCGGGGACGGTACTTCGGCGTTGACTTTATCGGTCGACACCTCGACGAACGCCTCGTACTTTTCGACGCTGTCGCCGATCTTCTTGAGCCATTGCGCGACCGTACCTTCGGTAACGGTTTCGCCCAGCTGCGGCATCGTGATGGTGGTCGCCATTAGAACGCCACCAGTTCGCGCATCGCTTGCGCTATGCGCTCGGGAGACGACATGTATTCTTCCTCGAGTGGAAGCGCGTAGCCCATTGCCGGAACGTCGGGCGCGCAGTGGCGGCGGATCGGTGCGTCGAGATGAAAGAGCGCTTCCTCGGCGACCATCGCGCTGATCTCGGCGCCGATGCCGCCGAATTTATTGTCCTCGTGCACGATCAACAGCTTACGCGTTTTCTCGACGCTCTTGAGGATCGTTTCCTTATCCATCGGACGGATCGAGCGAAGATCGATAACTTCGACCGACATGCCTTCGTTGGCGAGCTGCTTCGCGGCTTCGAGCGCCCAGTGTACGTACAAACCGTACGAAACGACGCTCAGCTGCGTGCCTTCTTGCAAGACGTTGGCTTTGCCGATCGGGATCGTGTAATGCCCATTCGGAACCTCGCCTTTGATCAGGCGATACGTTTTCTTGTGTTCGAGGAACAACACCGGATCCGGATCGTCGATGGCGGCGTTGAGCAAGCCCTTCATATCGGCTGGGAACGACGGCGCCAGAATCTTCAAGCCGGGAACGTGGTAGAACAGCGCTTCGATGGATACGGAGTGTGAGAGCGCGCCGCGAACGCCGCCGCCGTAGGGCGTGCGGATGACGAGCGGGCAAGTATACTCGCCATTCGAGCGATAGCGAATCTTTGCGGCCTCGCCGACGATTTGGTTGAACGCCGGATAGATGAAGTCGGCAAACTGAATTTCCGCGATCGGGCGCAGGCCTTCCATCGCCATGCCGACGGCGATGCCGACGATCGAAGCTTCCGCAATCGGCGTATCGATGACACGCGTCTCGCCGAACTCTTCGATGAAATCTTTGGTGATCAAGAAGACATTGCCGCGCGGACCGACGTCTTCGCCCAGGATGACGGTGCGATCGTCGTTCTTCATCGCTTCGTAGAGGGTGGCGCGCACCGCTTCGACGTTGTTCATCACCGTCGTTGCGGACGTTTCGGTCACTGCCACGGCTGCCAGGCTCCTTCGTAAACGTGGGTATACAGATCGGACGGTTGCGGATACGGCAGCGCTTCGGCCGCATCGGTCGCCTCGTTCGTTTCGCGAAGCACGTCCTTGCGCATCGCGTCGAGTCGTTCTTTGGTTGCGATGCCGTTGTCGATCAGCAGCGCTTCGAAAGCCGGAACGGGGTCGTGCTTGCGATATTCCTCGACCATCTCGCGCGTCCGGTACGTCATATCGTTATCGTCGGTAGAGTGCGCTAGAAAGCGATAGCACGTTCCTTCGATCAACGACGGGCCGCCGCCCGAGCGCGCGCGCTCCATCGCTTCGTTGACGACGGCGTACGTCTCGATCGGGTCCAAACCGTTAAAGCGGCGGCCCGGCATTCCGTATCCGGCTGCGCGCTTCCATATTTCCGGCTCCGCCATCTGCTTGCTCAACGGTGTCGAGATCGCCCAGCCGTTGTTTTCGACCAGCATCACGAACGGCAGGTTGTGGATCGCGGCGAAGTTCATCGACTCGTGCCACTCGCCTTCGCTAGTCGTTCCGTCGCCGCACGTTGCGAGCACGGCGCGTCCGGTTTCGCCACGATACTTGAAGGCATACGCGGCCCCGACGGCATGCGGAATGTGCGCCGCCAAAATCGAGGAGAACGACATCAGGCCGGCCGCTTTGGACGAATAGTGATTGGGAAACTGTCGTCCGCCGTTGTGGTCTTCGGCGCGGGCGAAGAGCGACAACAAAATTTCGAAGGGCGTCAGCCCGATGCCGACCGCCAGCCCGAGATCGCGATAGTACGGCGCCAGAATGTCTTCACCGCGACGGAACGCCATCGCCGCACCGGCTTGAATGGCTTCATGCCCTTCGCTGCCCAGTGCGAACGGCACCTTACCTTGCCGGTTGAGTTGAAAGCCGCGATTATCCAACTGACGTTGCAGCAGCATGTTGCGGAACATCGCGAGCAGTTGGTCGTTGCTAAGGCCGCGCTTGTCCAATGTTTGTGGACGGGTTCCCACGTCGGTCATGTCGCCTCTCATCGATGCGGCGGCTAGCGCCAGGGGCGCCAGTCATCCGCGTACACGTTTTCGTACAAATGTTGCGCCGGGGCGTAAACCATCGTCTCGGCACGGTCGGTGGCTTCGTTCGCCTCGGCTAGTACCGAACGCTTTAGCGCTTCGGCATCATCGGCGCTCAGTACCCCGTTCTCGACGAGGACCCGCTCGAAGCCGGGAACCGGGTCGCCACGGCGCCGTTCTTCGACCTCCTCGCGGCTGCGATACGTGCGGTCGTCGTCGTCGGTCGTATGCGAGAGAAACCGGTAGCACTTGGCCTCGACCAGCGAAGGGCCGCCGCCACCACGCGCCAGGTCGAGCGCCTGCTTCACGGCGGCGTAACACGCCAGCGGATCCATGCCGTCGACCGAGCTGCCGGGTATCCCGTATCCCTGGGCGCGCTTGTAAATATCCGGCTCGGCCGTCTGCTTGCGCAGCGGGGTCGAGATCGCCCACTCGTTGTTCTCGCAGAGAAAGACGATCGGAAGGCGATGGACCGCCGCGAAGTTGAGCGATTCGTGCCACTCGCCTTCGCTGGTCGCACCGTCGCCGAAGGTCGTCAAAACCGCGCGACCGGCTTCCTTGCGGTACGCAATCGCGTAGGCCGCTCCGACCGCGTGCGGCAGTTGAGCCGCGATCACCGAACTGATAGTTTGGAATCCGAGACGCCGGCTCGCGTAGTGATGCGGAAACTGGCGGCCCGAGTTATGGTCGTCGGCACGGGCAAACAGCGACAGGAGCACTTCGTAGGGCGTCACGCCGATCCCGAGTGCGAGCCCCAGATCGCGATAGTACGGGACCAGGATGTCGCGGCCGCGCTCGAACGCCATCCCGGCACCGGCCTGAACGCCTTCGTGTCCCTCGCTGGCCGATGCGAACGGGATCTTTCCTTGACGATTGAGCTGAAAGCCGCGGTTCTCGAGCGTTCGCTGCGTGAGCATGACGCGCAGCATCGCGACGAGCTGCTCGTCGGAAAGCCCGTGGCGCTCGAAACCTGATTGCGCCTCAGCGGCGGTTGAACGACGTTTATTCGGCACGCGAATTCCGTACTGCACGGCGTCGGCTTGAAATCCTGCGCGCCGCCCGCGAGCGCGAAGGGCCGAACCGCGCGCGCGACGCAAGGCCCGTCGATGACCCAACGCCTTGTGGACGATCCTCAGCGCGAGCGCCTCGTAACCTATCGCCGGCATCTTCACGCGCATCCGGAGTTGTCGATGGAAGAGCACGAAACGGCCGCCTTCGTGCAACGGGAACTTGCGAACGGTTCGTTCGACCAGGTGATCGGCGGGGTCGGGAAAACCGGCGTCAAGGCGGTGCTGCGCGGCGGCCGGCCCGGTCCGGTTACCTTGCTGCGCGCCGATATGGACGCGCTTCCCGTTAGCGAGATCTCCGAGGTGCCGTACCGGTCGACCCGCGATGGCGTAATGCACGCGTGCGGTCACGACGGACATACGGCGATTTTGCTTGCCGCCGCGCTCGAGCTTTCCCGGCGGCGGGATGCGGTCGCGGGCACGATCGTGTTCTGCTTCCAGCCGGGCGAAGAAGGCTCGGCCGGGGCGCGATTGATGATCGAGGACGGCGTGCTCGAGAACCCGCACGTGGACCGGGTCTTCGCGCTCCATTTATATAGCGGTCTGGAAGCCGGCCGGGTCGGCATTCGCGACGGCGCATTCTTTGCATCGTCCGATCGGTTTACGATCGAGCTGACCGGCCGGGGCGGGCACGGCGCGATGCCGCAGTTTTCGGCCGATCCGATCGTCGGCGCGGCAGTGCTGGTCTCGGCCCTGCAGACCGTCGCGAGCCGTGAGGTGGCACCCAAGGATCCCGTCGTCGTGACGGTCGGGTCGCTTCACGCCGGCACGACGTTCAACGTAATCCCGGATACGGCGCGCCTTTCCGGCACGGTTCGCACGCTCGACGAGGACGTGCGGCGCGATATGCCCGAGCGTTTGGAGCGGCTGACGGCGGGCGTAAGCGCCGCAATGCGCTTGGAGCACGTGCTGCAATACGATTTCGGATATCCGCCGACGGTCAACGATCGCGCGACCAACGATGTCGTTCGAGCCGTCGCACGGGCGGTCGTCGGGCCCGAGAACGTGAGCGATCCGCAAGACATCGCGATGTGGTCCGAAGATATGTCATACATGCAACAAGAGCGCCCGGGTGCGTACTTTTTGATCGGCTCGCGCGGAAACGAAATCGGGCGCGAGCCGCAGCACAGCGCGCGCTACGATATCGACGAACGCGCCCTCGAGGTCGGATTCGCAATGATGGTCGGCATCGCGCTGGCCGGCTAGCCGCGCGTTCGAAGCGCTTAGCTTTCGGTGACGGTAAGCACCCAGGCGATCGCGCGAGCGTACTGATCGAGTTCCCGCAGGGACCGTTCGAGCCGGCGGTAACTCACGTGCGCGATGGCGGCGACGCCGCTGCTGCGTTCGAAATCTCGCGCGAAGGTGACGGCCGCTTCGAGTTGCCGTTCGACCGCAGGCCACTCATCCCGCAACGCACGCTCCGACGGATCGCCGAGCTTGTCGATCAACGGCGGCGCTGCAGCTTTCGGATGGCGTAATGCAAACTCGAGACGTGCCAGAGCGTAGTCGCTGCGAGCGGTGATAAACGAGCCGAGCAGTTGCACGAGACGGACGTCCACAACGGTGGCTTCGCACGAGTTCGGGCGCGGACCCTCGCGCGTAGGCGGCGCGCCGCGCTACACAGAACCCGGGGCGGATGGATTCCGGCGTACGCAGATATGTAATCGTCGGCAATGGATTTGCCGGCACGACCGCGGCCGAACAGCTTCGCAAGAACGATGCGGCCTGCGAGATCGATCTCTTCGGCGACGAGCCCTACACGCTTTACAATCGCATTTCGCTGCCGCCGATGCTGCGCAAGCAGATCCCCGAAGCGAAGGTCATGATCCGCGACGAGGCGTGGCACGAGAAGCAGCGGATCAATCTGCACCTGCGTTCGAGCGTCGAAAGCATCGTTCCGCAAGAACGTGTCGTAGAATGCGGTGGGCGCAGGTACCCGTACGATGCGCTGCTGGTCGCAACCGGCGGCCGCCCCAATCCGACCGGAAAACCCGGCGCCGAAGATGCCGCCAACCTGTTTCCGTTCCAATATCTCGACGACACGCGGGCCATCTCGGACCAAATCGACCGCAGCACCGCCGGTGTTGCGATCGGCGGGTCGTTCATCGCGTACGAATTGGCCGAAGCGTTCGCGTCGCGCGGCCTCGAGACGCATTGGCTCATGCGCGGGCCGCGTGGCTTGCATCGCATCATGGACGAGATCGCGGGCGAACTGTTGCACGATTCGGCGACGGCCGACGGCGTGCACATGCACTACGGCGAAGAGGTCGACTCGTTCGTTCGCTCTAACGGCGAGATCACCAAAGTCATCACGACCGGCGGCAAGGAAATCGCCGCACAATGCTACGGATATGGTTTCGGTCTAACGATGAACACCGAACTATGCGAACGAGCCGGCATCGAGGTCGATCGCAACGGTATCGCTTGCGACGAGCATCTCGAAACCAGCGTACCGGGTGTATTTGCCGCCGGCGACGTCGCGAACTTTTACGATCCGATTCTCGAAATGCGCTATCGTATGGGCACGTGGAATAACGCCGGAGCGCAAGGTAAACTCGTCGCGATCAACATGGCCGGCGGCAAACAACCGTATTCGGACGTTCCGGAGTATTCGTCGCTGCTGTTTAAGGGGCAGACGATCACGCAGTTTGGAATGGGGCCGGAGTTGCGCGGCGACTTAGAGATGGTGCGATTGGTCGATCGCGATAAACGCTGGTATCGCGCGCTGTTTTTCCTGGAGCAACGCTTGGTTGGCGGCCTCATGCTGGGTAAGGGTAATCGCGCGGGCAAACGCAAGTACGTCGAGGCAATTAAGAATAAACAAGCGTTCGAGCGGACCGATTGGGAAACGATGCTCGAATGGACGGCTTAAGTAGCAGCGAGGAAACGGCCGGGGTCGCGATAGAAATTTAGCGCCATG
>DASXXU010000235.1:0-3000 GCA_036502885.1 Candidatus Tumulicola sp. | reverse complement strand
ACGGCAACTTTGACGCTAAACGTTTTGCTATAGCGTCGCGCATTTGGACGACAACACTCGAGATCTCGGTAACGATGGGGCAGATGCCGTCGAAGCAAATTGCAGAGAAGAATCACGGTTACCGCACGCTTGGCCTCGGTTACGCAAACATGGGCACTCTCTTGATGCGTATGGGCTTACCGTACGATTCCGAAGAAGGCTACGGTTGGTGCGCAGCGATTTCCGCGCTCATGACCGGCGCGGCGTATCGGACGTCGGCCGAAATGGCGCAGCAGCTCGGGCCGTTCGCGCGTTTCGAAGCGAATCGTGATCCGATGTTACGCGTTATTCGTAACCATCGTCGCGCAGCGTATAATGCGGCCGATGCCGATTACGAAGGTCTCGGCGCAAAACCGGTGACGCACGCGCCGACGTTATTCACACAAGAAACGTGGGCACTCGCGCGCCGCATGTGGGACGACGCGTTGTCCATCGGTGAAGTGGCCGGCTTCCGCAATGCACAAACCGTGGTGATCGCGCCTACGGGCTGCCTTACCGGCAACACGCTCGTCGCGACAGATCGCGGATTGATGCGACTGAACCGCCTCGGAAATCCCGACGGCAGTCAATGGCAGGACGTCGACTTCCGGGTGCTCACCGACGACGGCGACCAGCGCGCCACAAAGTTCTTCATCAACGGTGTCGAGCCGACCCGGCGCATCAAGACCAAGAGCGGTTACGTCATCCAGGGAACTCCGACGCACCGCATCAAGGTCGTCGATCCCGAATCCGGCGATTTAGTTTGGAAACGCATGGCCGATGTAACGTCCGGCGATCGCGTTGCTTTGTCGATGGGCAAGTTTGTCGGACAACCGCGTTCCGTCACGCTCCCGGCTTTAGGTGAGGAATACTGGACGGGCGACTACACAACGGTTGTTCCGCGCACGATGACGCCCGATCTGGCCGAGCTGATCGGCTACTTCATGGGTGACGGCTCGTTCCACAGCAAAGGCCTTCGATTCTGCGTCGCGCAGAGCGACCAAGACGTCGCAGATCGTCTGTGCCAACTGGCCAGATCGCTCTTCAACCTCGAGGCAACCCGGGCTGCAAAGACCGGCTACACCGAGGTCGCCATCACATCCGTTCCGTTGACCCTCTGGTGGGAGGCTTGCGGATTTAGGAAGCACTCGCCGTCGGAGACGCACCGTGGCAAAGGCTACCGGCCGCATATTCCCGATGCGTTGCTGGCGACGAACGATCCTAACGTCTATGGTGCGTTCTTGCGGGGACTGTACGAAGCCGATGGGACGGTGACCTCAGAAGTTCCGAGCTGGTCCTCTGCATCGGCCGACTTCTCTGAAGAGGTCAAAACGCTGTTGCTGATGCTCGGTTTGCCGACAACGACCAAGATCGATATCTCGGGTTGGGGTCAATCCAACGTTTATTGCTCGCGACTACTGAACATGTCGTATGGCCAGCGCTTCATGGAAGCCGTCGGCTTCATCGGTGCACGCAAGTCGAATGCTGTATCGGTGCGGGATGGCTGGCAAGCGCGTCGGTATGACAACGTCTACATCGGCGAGATTGCATGTCGCGAACTTGTTGCGGCCGGTGCCATAGCTAAGTCCGACCTCCAGAACGCCCATAAGCGAAATCCTGGAGCGCTTTCCCGCGATCTCACGCAGAAGGCGTTCGAAGCTACTGGGCTCCAGAGCTTGGCCTCTTCGCTCGACTTCTACTACGACAGCGTTGCTAGCAATGAAGACGGTGGAGAGCAACTGACGTACGACCTGTCGGTTCCCGCCAACGTGACGTACGTCGCGAACGGCTTCATTTCACACAACACCATCGGCCTCGTGATGGACTGCGACACGACCGGTATCGAGCCCGACTTCGCGTTGGTCAAGTTCAAGAAACTTGCCGGCGGCGGTTATTTCAAGATCGTCAATCAGTCGGTCGAAGCGGCGCTGCGCCGTCTCGGATATTCCGACGAGCATATTGCAGCGATCGAAACCTACGCCAAAGGAACCGGAACGCTCGAGGGCGCGCCGCATATCAACCGTGCAACGTTGCGGGCGAAGGGCTTTAACGACGAAGCACTGGCAGCCGTCGGGGTATCGTTGCCCGGCGCGTTCGAGCTGCCGTTCGTCTTCAACAAGTTCGTCTTGGGCGAAGAGTTCTGCACCCAAACCCTGGGCATTCCCGCGGACAAACTCAACGACTGGAACTTCTCGATCCTACGCGATGGCTTGGGTTTCACTAACCAGCAGATCGAGGAAGCGTCGGCGTACATCTGCGGCCGCATGACGGTCGAGGGTGCTCCGTATCTCAAAGACGAGCATCTGGCGGTGTTCGATTGTGCAACGCCGTGCGGACGCTACGGCGAGCGCTACATTCGACCCTTAGCGCACGTAGACATGATGGCGGCTGCACAGCCGTTCGTCAGCGGAGCAATTTCAAAAACGATCAACCTTCCGCAGAGCGCGACGCTGGCCGATGTGAAGGAAGCGTATCGATATTCGTGGGAGCGAATGATCAAAGCCGTTGCGCTGTACCGCGACGGTTCGAAACTCTCGCAACCGTTAGCGGCGAGCTACGATCTCGGCGGTTCGGATGACGAAGAAACGACGACGCCGGTAAATACCGACTTCGCAACACCGATGCAAGTCGCCGAAAAGATCGTCTACCGCTACATCGCCAAACGCCGGCGGATGCCGGAACGCCGCAGCGGCTACACGCAGAAGGCCATCATCGGCGGCCATAAGGTGTATCTGCGCACCGGCGAATACGAAGGCGGCCAGCTCGGCGAGATCTTCATCGATATGCATAAGGAAGGCGCCGCCTTCCGTTCGCTGATGAACAACTTTGCGATCGCGATCTCGCTCGGGTTACAGCACGGCGTACCGCTCGAAGAGTTCGTCGAAGCGTTCACGTTCACGCGCTTCGAACCAAACGGTCCGGTCGTCGGCCACGACCACATCAAGATGGCAACGTCGATTCTCGACTATATCTTCCGCGAGC
>DASXXU010000234.1:0-2411 GCA_036502885.1 Candidatus Tumulicola sp. | reverse complement strand
GGACGCACGCTTCCCAGCCTCGCCGTGCTGATGCTCTTGCTGCCGCTGCTGGGCGTCGGCTCCGCCCCCGCGATCGTCGCGCTAGCGCTGCTGGCCGCCCCGCCGATCCTGATCGCCGTCGACGCGGGCATTCGCGGGGTTCCCAGCGCCGCGCTCGATGCCGCCGCCGGCATGGGCATGCGCCCGGTCCAAACCTTCCGCCGAGTTGTAGCGCCGCTCGCCATGCCGGTCGCCTTCTCGGGCGTGCGGACCGCCGCCACCGAAACCATCGCGAGCGCAACGCTGGCCACGTTCGTGGGAGCGGGTGGCCTGGGCGACCTCATCGTTCGCGGCATGCAGACCGGCGACACCATATCGCTGTTTGAGGGCGCTGCGACCGTCGCGCTGCTGGCCCTCATCGTCGAACTGGCCTTGGGCCGCGCCGCCGTCCGGATCGAGGCCCACGCGTGAACGTTTCACGGCGCGACGCGGTGTGCTTTCTCGCCGGCGCCGCGGCACTGTCGGCTTGCGCCCCACGTTCGAACGTGCGCGTCGGGTCGAAAAACTTTACCGAATCGTATATCATCGCCGAAATCTATTCGCAAGCGCTCGAGCGCGCCGGCCTCGTGGTCGACCGCCGCTTCAACCTGGGCGCAACGCAAATTGCGTTGGCCGCGATGCGACGCGGCGATATCGATCTCTATCCCGAATACACCGGAACCGCCGCGATCGACGTTCTGCACTTGCCGGCGATGCACGATTCGAATCTTCTGTATCGAATCGTCGCGCGTGAGTTCGCCCAACGCTACGACCTGCTGTGGCTGACGCCCTCGCCGATGAACGATTCCCAAGGGCTGGCGGTTACCACCGAATTCTCGAAGAAGAATCGCATCGAAACGCTCTCGCAGCTGGCGCCGGCAGCGTCACGTTTTCGTTTGGCGACGATCCAAGAGTTCGTGGTCCGGCCGGACGGCATTCCCGGTTTGCAACGCTTATACGGCGGTTTTCAATTCCGTGAAGTCCGCACCTACGACATCGCGTTAAAGTATCGAGCGCTGTTGGAAGACAGGGCCGACGTCGCGAGCGCGTTTACGACCGACGGTGCGATCGCTACCGATCGTTTGACCGTGCTGCGCGACGATCGCGGCTTGTGGCCGCCGTATAACGTCGCGCCGGTCGTACGCCGCCAAACGCTACAGCGCCAACCGAAAATCGTGGGAATTTTAGATCGCGTTTCGCCCGCGATTACCGACAGCGTCGCGCGCAAGATGAACGCCGCGGTCGAATCCGGCCAAGATCCGAGCGACGTCGCGGCCGCGTTTTTGAAAGGGTTAGCCGCATGACGGCCGTCGATATCCGCTTCGAAAACGTTCGCGTGCGTTATCCCGGCAGCGACAACGTCGCCGTCGACGGCGTCGATCTGCAGATACAGGCGGGCGAACTCGTGGTATTGCTCGGCCCCTCGGGTTGCGGAAAATCCACGCTGTTGCGAACCGTTAACCGGCTCGTAACGCCCGAGAACGGGCGCGTGTTGGTGGGCGACCGGGATGTCGCGAGCTTGGACGCAGTCGAATTGCGACGCGGCATCGGATACGCGATTCAAGCCGTGGGCCTGTTCACGCACATGACGGTCGCCGAGAATATCGCGATCGTACCGTCGCTGCTGGATTGGCCGCGCGGTGATATCGACGGACGCGTCGACGAATTGCTCGAGCTGATCGGACTGCCACCACAAACCTACCGCGATCGCCGTCCGCGCGAACTATCCGGCGGACAAGCGCAGCGCGTCGGCGTGGCGCGCGCGATCGCGGGCAAACCCAGCGTCCTGCTCATGGACGAACCGTTTGGTGCGGTGGATGCAATCGTCCGCCAATCGTTACAACGCGAGCTCGTGCGCATCGTGCGGACGTTGAAAACGACGACCCTCTTCGTGACGCACGACGTATCCGAAGCCCTGTTGCTCGCCGATCGCGTCGTCGTGATGCGCGACGGGCGCGTGGAACAAGCGGCCGCGCCCGGCGAACTGCTGGATGCGCCGGCGACCCCGTACGTGCGCGATCTGGTGCGCGCGGGCGACGATGTGTATCGCCGGTACTATCTGCACTTGCGCGAACAACTGCAGTGAATTACGCGGTCGCGCACGCCGGCAAGATCGCGTGGTTAACGCTCGCGCATGCCGAACTGGTGGTGGTTTCGCTCGCCGCTGCGTCGATCGTCGCGATACCGCTTGGGGTCTGGGCCGCGCGCCGGCCGCACGCCGGAATGTGGATCCTCGGAACGCTGGGGGCGCTCTACACGATTCCCAGTTTGGCGCTGCTCGCGTTGCTGGTACAGGCGGTCGGATTGGGGTTTTCACCGATCTTCGCCGCGCTGGTGGTGTACGCGCAGTTTATGTTGGCGCGTAGCGTAGCCGTCGGCATCGCGGGCGTCGA
>DASXXU010000233.1:0-3301 GCA_036502885.1 Candidatus Tumulicola sp. | reverse complement strand
CCCTGGAGCGTCGCTTGCGGCCATTGAACCGCATCGTCGTTATACAGAAATGCCTCGAGCCGCTCTTGCGCAGCAATGGCCGCACGTGCGGGCTCGCCGTCCGGGGCGATGCCGAGCGAGCGCGCATCCTCGGTTCGCTCGAGCACCGAAAGCGCGCGGCGAACGGTCGCGGCATCGAGCGATTGTTGACTGGTCACGACCATCGTCATCGTGCGGCTCGCGCTCTTCAGGACGTCGATCGCCGGAAAGCGGCCTTCGCCGGCGAGCCGCGTCGACAAAGCGATGTGACCGTCGAGCAGCGAGCGCGCCGCATCGCTGACCGGATCGCGTTCGTCGCCGTCGTCGAGCACGCTCGCGATCAACGTGATGGAGCCGTCGTGAAAGTTGCCGGCCACCTCCACCAGCCGCGCAATGCCGGGGAACACGCTGGCGGGATAGCCGCCGCGACCGGCCGGTTCCATCGCGCCAACCGCGATCTCGCGTAAGGCCGCAGCATATCGGGCCAAACTATCGATCAGTAGCACGACGTGTAACCCGCGCCGGCACAACGCAAACGCTTGCGCGGCGGCGACGCCGGCCGCGCGAACGCGCTCAGCCGCCGATCGATCGCTGGTCGCGCATACGATCGTCGTGCGCGCATCGATCGAGTCGATCCAGTGCCGCGCTTCGCGGCCTCGTTCTCCAACTAACGCGACGACAACCGCATCCGCATCGCTCCCCGCCAAGATGCGCTCGATCAAGGTGCTCTTACCACAACCCGGCGCTCCAAAAATTCCAACCCGAGCGCCACGACCGATCGTCAGCAAACCGTCGATCGCGCGAACACCCGTCCAAAATGGTTGCGCGATCGGCGCCCGTTCGTGCGGAAGCCAAGGACGAACGTGAAGCGCGACGCGCGGTCCCGCGAGCCGGCGGCCACACAACACCTCGCCCGATGCGTCGAGTGCGGTACCAAACGCGCACGTACCCAGCGCCAACGTATCGCCCGAGCGGTCGGCGCGAACCGTTGCTCCAACCGCGATGCCGGTACACGATTGCGACGGAACGGCAACCGCGTACGAGTCGTGTAGTTCGTGGACGCGCGCGACGATCTCGCCACGAACGCCGGCGCGAACGGTGTCCCCGATGGACACGCCCGGAATGCGGATCCTTAGCATCCCGCGATCGGTTCCGATGACGCTCCCGCAGGCGATCACATCAACACCGCTTCTAGACGCGCTTCCAGCGATGCATCGATGCTGCCGCAACGCACCTCGAGCACGGCGTCGCCTATTCGCAACGATGGGTCGCCGACGATGCCCACGTCGAGGGTGGCGCACGCCGTAACCTCGTCGGGGTGGACGCGAACACGTACCGGCTCTTCGTCGAGGTATCGGTTGAGAGCGCGGGCGGCGATCGTTGCGACGTCGCATGGCGCGAGCGCGAGTTCTCGGGCCAACACGTCGTACGCGATGTCGCGAAGCAGCCGCTCGAGCGAAAGCGCGAGCGCATCGGCGAGCGCGGCCCCAAAGCGCCGCGCCGCAGCAATCGCACGACCGACATCGCCAGGCGAGCACGAAGCTTGCGAGACGGTCGCATGGACGGGTTTTGGCGGTTGCACTTCGCCGGTTTCTTCATTTTCGCGTAGCTGTTGAGGTCGCAACGCGCTGTGTAGCGGGACGAAACCCTCATGCATGACGGCGCAACAACTCCTGCGCGTCGCCGACCAGCGGTGAATGCGGCCGTTGCATACGTTGTACGATCGCATCGCGTTCCAACTGTGGATAGAGCTCGAGGACGGCGGCTGCGGTGGCGGCCGGAAGCGCGCTAATGATTGCGGCAGCAGCGTGCGGTGGTTCTTGCGCCAGTACGGTTCGTACCCGCGACGGCGCAAAGCCCGCAACAGCCGAGCTCGTTCGGCGTAACGACGCACGCTCCAATGCGCAACGTACGAACTCCAACGCCGGCGGCAGCACGAGCCGGGTTACGAGGAGCACCGCGACGGCGACGACGATAGCCGGAAGCAGCGGAACGATGGCGCCGTACAACAACCACCACGAATCTTTGCGCGCAACGGGGGCGCGTCCAAAGTCGATCGCTTGCACGGCCAGCGAATCGCCGCGTTTGGGGTCGATCCCAATCGTGGCGGCCGCCAAATCACGAATCGCGGCTACATCGATGTGTCTGGTTGCATCGACATAAACGGCCGCCGAGATGCGCGCGAGGGCGCCGGGTTCCGCATCGCTTTGCCGTTCGCGCGTCGATTCACCGCGTTCGCCCGATTCGTCGCGTAAACGATAGCGTTTCCCGCTCCCGTCGAACGTTTCGGCGCGCGTCGCATACGATACGGGCTCGCCCAGCGGGCGCCGATCCGTGTCTCGTTCGCTGCTCCGCTCGGAAGTGCGCTCGGTGCGGACGCGCACGATGGCAGCCCCCTCGCCGAATGCTCCGTCGAGTGCGGACTGCAAGGATCGCTGCAGGTCGTTATCGTCGGATCCCGCGTCGCGACCGTCGAGTGCGACGCCACGATCGTCCAGGAGCGTTACGCGCGATGGATCCAGTCCGGGCACAGCGGCCGCGACGAACGCGCGAATGCCCTGCACCGCTTGTTGCGATAGACGGGCCCCGCTGCGCAGACGCAACCGCACGCCGGCGCTCGCATCGCGCGACGATTGATCCGCGAACTCGGCGATCTTCGCCGGCGCCACGATCACGCTGGCCTCTTCGACGCCATCGATCCCGCGTAGTCCGGTTTCGATGTCGCCGGCTAAACCGGCGCGCGCTTGCGCGTCGATCACCGCCTGCGGTGTCAACATGCCGACGTTTGTCAGCGCCTCTCCGCTGCCTTCGACATGCGCGTGCGGCACGCCCGATAACGAAAGGCGCAGCAGCAGATCGCTGCGCCGCGATGCGTCCACGACGACGTTATCGGTCGAAGGCGAAAACGCAACGTTCCAGGCGGCCAGCCGCTCTTCGACCTCGGAAACCTGCTCGGGATGCAACGGCGTCGCAAACAAGGCGGTGCGCGATGGATGCGCCACGATCTCCAGTGCGATCACGACGATGCACGAGAGCGCGACGCATGCGATCGCGACGGTGCGAACGCCTTTCGACAACGCGTTCCAACGCTGTACGCCGATGGCGAGATACTGCACGCGCTACACCTGCATGTTGACGATACTTTGCAGCGACTGCGCGGTGCGCTGCAAGGCCGCCGTCGTTACGTCCAACATGACATCGGCGCGACTTCGCTCGTAAACCGCGTCGACCAGCGAGCCATTATGCCGCGCGAACGCGTCCTCGGAACGTTCGGCACCATTTA
>DASXXU010000232.1:0-3337 GCA_036502885.1 Candidatus Tumulicola sp. | reverse complement strand
TTCGATCGTTCGCTCAAGCCGGTACCGTACGACCCGCAAGCCGCGAAAGCGCTGCTGGATGCCGCCGGATGGCGACCCGGACCCGACGGCGTTCGCGCGAAGGACGGACAACGATTGTCGCTATTGTTCGTGTACGGGAATGGCAGCCAACTCGTTCGCAACATTTCCACCGAGGTGCAACAGATGTTTAAGCCACTCGGTGTCGAGGTCGAGCTCAAAGGCTATGACTACGCGAACCTTTACGCTGCCGCCGAAAGCGGGGGCATCATCAACGGCGGGAAGTTCGATCTCGCGATGTACTCGTGGATTGCGGGTGGAGACCCGGACGATTCGTCGCAGTGGACCTGCGGCGCAATTCCGCCGGCGGGCAACAACGTCGCGCGATACTGTTCGCAGCAGATGGATGCATTGCAACGGGTCGCGACGACGAACTTCGACCGCGCGGTTCGAACGCGAGCATACGCGCAGATACAGGCGCTGCTGCTCAAAGACGCCCCCGCGGCGTTTCTCTACTACCAGCCGCTGCGCTACGCGCACGTCTCCGACTTACGTAACTTTGCTCCAAACGGCGTCAGCGAGGGTTGGAACGCCCAGGAGTGGGCCCGCTGACGGCCGTCGAAGCCGCCCGAATGACGACTTTGACGACTCCCACGGAGACCGCGAAAAAAGTTCCCGTAACGGTCGCGTACGGCGACGGTATCGGCCCCGAAATTATGGATGCGACGTTGCGCGTGATCCAGGCAGCCGGCGCGCAACTGGATCTCGAGCGCATCGAGATCGGCGAAAGCGTTTATAACAGAGGCTTGAGCAACGGCATCGAGCCGTCGTCGTGGGACTCGCTGCGGCGCACGAAGGTGTTTCTCAAGGCGCCGATCACGACGCCGCAAGGTGGTGGATTCAAGAGTCTCAACGTCACCGTTCGCAAAATGCTCGGCATGTACGCCAACGTTCGCCCGTGCGCATCGTTGCATCCGTACGTCGCAACGAAGCATCCGAACATGGACGTCGTCATCGTTCGCGAAAACGAGGAAGACGTATACGGCGGCATCGAGCACCGTCAAACCGAGCAGGTCACGCAGTGCCTCAAGCTCATCTCGCGCCCCGGCTGCGAACGCATCATCCGCTACGCGTTCGAATACGCGCGCGCAAACAAGCGTAAGAAAGTCACCTGCTTCACCAAAGACAACATCATGAAGATCACCGACGGCTTGTTTCACAAGACGTTCGATGAGATCGCGCGCGAGTACCCGGATATCGAAAACGAACATTGGATCGTCGACATCGGTGCCGCCAAACTCGCCGATACGCCCGAAGCGTTCGACGTGATCGTCATGCCGAACTTATACGGCGACGTTCTTTCCGACGTGGCCGCGCAGATCACCGGTTCGGTCGGGCTGGCCGGTTCCGCAAACATCGGCGACCATTGTTCGATGTTCGAAGCGATCCATGGTTCGGCACCTCGTCGCGCCGGACAGAACCTTGCGAACCCATCGGGTCTGTTGCACGGAGCGTTGCTGATGCTCGTGCATATCGGGCAACCCGAGGCCGCCGAGCGCGCACACAACGCGTGGCTGAAGACGATCGAAGACGGCATTCATACCTACGATATCTACAGCGAGGGCGTCTCCAAGCAAAAAGTCGGAACCCGCGAGTTCGCGGATGCGATTATCGAGCGCATCGGACAACGACCGGCGCACTTGCACCCGGCTTCGTACGCGAGGGATGCAACCATGAACATCGCCGCGCGCCCTGCCGGCAAGCGAGCGAACAAAGTGCAGGTCGGCGTCGACATCTTCGTCGATCGCCCGGAGGGCAGTCCCGACGATATCGCAGCGGCGTTGCAAAAGTTGGACGTCGCGGGCGCGAAGCTTACCGGCATCAGCAACCGAGGGACCAAGGTGTGGCCGAACGGCAATCCCGACACATTTTGGAGCGATCATTGGAGCTGTCGTTTCGAAGGTTCGAACGGTACCTTCGGGGCCAAGCAGGTATCGGAACTTATCGTCGCTGCCGACCGTGCCGGGTTTGACGTGGTCAAAACCGAGGGACTGTTTACCTTCGATGGCGAGCGCGGCTATTCGCTAGCCCAAGGGGAGTAGCGGGCTACAGATCGCAACGTGCGTATCGTCAGTTTGTTGCCGAGCGCGACCGAGATTCTCTTCGGAATCGGCGCCGGCCCCGAGGTCGTAGGCGTTACGCACGAATGCGACTATCCGGCCGGCGCGATCGGTCTTCCACATCTGACCGCCTCGGCAATCCCTTCGGGCGCCACGCCGGCCGAAATCGACCGGCACGTGCGCGCCGGCGTACATTCGGGATCGAGCTTGTATTCGCTCGACGACCGTGCGCTCGCGCAACTCGAACCCGACCTCATCGTTACGCAAGAGTTGTGCAAAGTCTGCTCGGTGTCGTACGAACAGGTTGCGTCGGCCGTCCGGCGTCTGCGCGGCGATCCGCGCGTCGTTTCGTTGGAGCCGTCGTCGCTCGATGAGGTGCTGGGGACGATCGCAACGCTCGGCGAGATAACGAACCACGCGGACGGCGCGCAAACGCTGATCGCGTCGTTACGCGAGCGCATCGGCGCGTTGCGCCTCAGTACGGCGAGGGCCGGTTGAAAATGATCGATAGGCCGGCGATCTTGCCGTTTCGAACGGCGAAGTAGTTGGTCAGGATCACTTCGGCTGGCAGATCCGTCTTATCGAACTCCCCGTCGTATGCGCCGCGGACGATGATGTCGCCGTAATGGTCGAACACCTCGCGTACTTCGATCGACACCTTATCGCCGACGATTTCCTTTTCCACCCAGCGGCGTATCGCGTCGCTCCCTACGATCTCTCGCCGGTTGTCGTTCACGTAGGCGTCCTCGGCGAACGTCGCAACGATCGCATCGACGTCCGACGCGTTGACCGCTCGGATATGTTCTTTAACGACTCCAGCGAGCTCGGTTTTCTTCATGTTCCTCCTCAATCGGGCTACACTAAGGATCCGGCATCTCCTAAGGGGAGAGTCAAGCCGGCTTCTCGCACTTGACCTTCTCCCAGGGAGAGGCTGGAAAGATTGCGGCATGGCGACCTTACTTACGATCGGCGATTTCGCCCGCGCGACCCATTTAAGCGTTAGGACCCTGCGGAAGTATCATGAAAGCGGGCTACTCGAACCGGCATCGGTGGATCCGGGTAGCGGCTACCGTCGCTATGCCGTCGAGCAGATCGCAAACGCACAGATCATCCGGCGATTTCGAAGCTTGGACATGCCGCTTGCCGATATCCGCTCCGTGTTATCGGCGCCCGACTTGCAAACACGCAACGACTTGATTTCAGCGCATCTCCAACGATTA
>DASXXU010000231.1:0-9674 GCA_036502885.1 Candidatus Tumulicola sp. | reverse complement strand
GCTACGACGAGATCGAGCGTACCGAAGGCGTTCCACAACAACACGCGGACGTCGCGCGGGTTTCGCGCTACCACACGCGCTACGGAGATAGCGAAGAGTCCGGTGATGATGTCGCCGATGCCGGCGAAGTACGGAAACGGTCCGGCCATACGCCCGGCGACGGCGAGAAGAAGAAAGAGCACGCCGAGCACGCGCAAGGCGTTGAGCGAAACGATCAACGGCGCCGGAATTGCCATCATCGCCGAGCGAGAAGTTGCCGCGGTCGTCGCGAGGATCGCTGCGAACAGCGGCAGTAAGAAGAAGGCAAGCAAAACTAACGGTGAAGCAGCGACCGCGCCTGAGGCGGTGATCGCTAGGGCCAGCGCGATCCATGCGCCAACACCGGCGCCGATTACCAGGCGCATACCAATTCGGATAGGTAGCGAGACGAGCACCGCTGCGAACAGCGTGCCGGCGGTCCCGCCGAGGGTTACGGTACCAAGGATGTCGAGCATGAGGGATACTCGCTTTCTCAAGTGACTTGCGTGACGCAAGTGACCATACCATATTGACTTGCTTGATGCAAGTTTCTATGCTGGGTCCATGCCACACGCCAGCCTAGCCGCTCAACCGTGTCCGATAGCCCGTACGCTCGACCTCGTGGGCGAGTGGTGGACGCTGCTCATCGTCCGCGACGCGCTGCTCGGGGCTCGGCGATTCGACGATTTCAAAGCCACCGGAATCGCCGATAACGTCTTGTCGTCACGTCTGAAAAAACTCACGACCGCGGGCATATTTAAACGCCGGCGTTATCAGACTCACCCGGATCGCTACGAGTATTTGCTCACCGATAAGGGGACCGCCCTGGCGCCCGCCGTGCTCGCGCTGCGCGCCTGGGGAAAGCGCTTTACCAAAGGGGCGGACACGAGCCAAATCATTCACAAGGGCTGCGGCGGTGCGGTTGAAGTAGGCTTCCGCTGCGGTCAGTGCGACCGGGAGATTCCAAAGACGGAGATCAGACCCGCGCGCCTATCCGGCGCTGAAGCCTAGCGAACGCAATAAAGAGGCGGCCTTGCGAAAAGGCCGCCTCTCCTTCAAGATATCGTAACGCTACGAGTTGCTTGGAGTGCTCGAATAATTAATCAGTTTGAGCTCTATTTCGTACCGATTCGTGTTTCGCGCGGGCACGAATCGAAGAACCTCGGAAAGGTACACCGGCATCTTCAAACGTGGATCGAAGAGGATGGTGGAAGTCTGATTGACGTTTATAGCCCGCCCGCCTTGCTGTTTCATCGTGCCGGTTCCGTGAACGACGACGACCGGCTTACCCTCGTTCGGGGTCGTTCCTTTAGCTTGCAATGCGTTGGTACAGTTCCACGTATATAACTGACCAGAGAAGCCGCCCGGTGCATTGGGAAAAATAGAAGCTTTCACCGCGAAGGTCTGTGTCCAGCTCACGTTCGTTCCGCCCAACAGCGCGCTAAAATAGTGCTGGCCGAGCATCGATAGAATCGTCACTTGAATCGGCGATAGTATGTACGGGCGCTGCGCACAGGTTATGCCGCCGTTAGCGTACACTTCGCAATTCGACGTCTGCCGTGGATTCACGGTATTCCACCAATGGTCGGTGGCCGTCACCTTCATGCCACCGTCGGCGCCCAACCCGACGATATCGATCGTGGTGGTGCCGGTTCCGTTACCTTGTTTAGCCGCCTTCGTATTGTAACCGAACTGATAGACGAGGTGGCGGACCGCTGGTAGGGCGGCCCCCGGCGAAGACTGCGATAACGCAGGCGTTGCCATGAGGAGCGTCCCGGCAATAAAGACGCCGAGAAGTGAATACTTCATAAAAGTCCTCCGTTCATACCGAATCGTAACAAAGCGCACCGCGGCGCGCAATCGTTACAGTAGAACCTCGACGATCGATGCCGGGACGCCAACCGGCGCCCGGCATGTAAATCGGACGATTTTTAGATTTTACGAGTCGGTTTTCTGCTGGAGAAGTGCCTCGACGTTGAGCTCGATGCGGACTTCGTCGCTAACGGCGACGCCGCCGGTTTCTAGCGCTGCGTTCCAAGTCAGGCCGAAATCTTTGCGGCTGATCGCGGCGTGCGCGGCGTAGCCGACGCGCTGATTGCCCCACGGGTCCGTGGCCCGGCCTTCGAAAGTGCCCTTCAATGTAACGGGCTTCGTAACGCCATGAATTGTGAGATCCCCGTCGATCGCGAAATCGTCCGGCTCGCCGTGGATGCGCGTGCTTTGGAACGTGAGTTGGGGAAACTTCTCCGCATCGAAAAAGTCGGCGGAGCGCAAGTGCGCGTCGCGTTGCTCCTCGCGCGTGTCGATCGAGCCAGCTTCGATGGTGGCGGAAATGGAGCTCGGAAGGTCGCCGATCGCCGGCAACTGCACCTGGCCGGTAAACGCTGTAAATCGGCCACGCACCTTGGCGATCATGAGGTGACGGACGATAAACTCGACCGTGCTATGGGCGGGATCGACGGCGTACGTCTGCCCCTGAATCTGGGTTTCCACGGAAGCTCCTTTCGGCGGTTGCCTTTTCGCAACGCTTGTCGTATATTAAACTTGTGTTGACTATAGTACAGTCGTTGGGATTGCCGAGTCAACCGACAAAATGACGAAAATGTTGCTTATCCGACGAGTACACGAAAAATGACGATTGCGACCCTAGACCCCGTCCGCACCGACCCCCGTGTTATCAGAACGCGAAAGCTCTTGCGCGAGGCGCTGGCCTCCTTACTGGCCGACAAGAACTTTGAGTCGATCAGCGTGCAAGATATCGCCGCCGAAGCTACGGTAAATCGCGCCACGTTCTACGCGCATTTTACGGATAAGTTCGATCTTCTCGATTCGATGATCCGCGATGACGTCGCCAAACATCTAGCGCAGGGGAATCCATTGAGCGATCCGGACGCTCGAACGCTTTTGCTCGGCGTGGGTAAGAACGTCTTTGCGTTCGTCGGCACGCACCGGCGTTGCAAGATCGACCGCGAGTTCGAACCGCAGATGCAGCGCAGCCTCGAAGCCGAACTAAAAGATTTTCTATTAGTGCGATTCCCGCACTGCACGTCGATGGTGATCGCTTCGGCGTTGGTCGGCGCCGCCATGGACTGGCGGTATCAATCGCCAAACGAAGCCCCCGCACCGATCGTCTCGAACATGGTCGACATCCTCGTCGACGGTGTCGCGCAACGAATGCTGGCTGACCGGTAGGAGCGTTCGACTACGTCGTATGGGTTGCCGGGAATCGCCGTATGAGCTCCTCACGTAGAGCATCTACCGACGCAACGAGGCGTTCGAAGGCGCCGTCTCTGCCTTCTCGAGTTGTGAATATGTCGAGTGCCGCTCCCAGACTCGTTGCGAGTTGCGATATGGCGGATACTTCGTCGGGCGCGTACCTTTCGCCGGAACGGCGAGAGCCGAGCAGGATTACGCCGAGCAACTGACCACGCGCGGTCATCGGGAATCCGATATCGCCGCGCAGCTTCGTCTCGACGCCGTGCAGGTCGAGCACTTGTGGATTTGCGCGCAGACGCACGATTGCCGGATCGTTGTCGTCGAAGTAAAGGGCGATCTCTACCGATGTTGCGTCCGTGTGACGCTCGAGCGTTTGTGCGGCGCGATCGAGCAGGTTGTCGCGATCCGTCACATAGGATATCTCGCGCGAAAACGTCCGCAGCGCTTCTTCGTCTTCATGACGACGGCGAAAGAAGACGCGGTCCACGAAAAGGTCGACGCGGCCATGCACGAATCGAATTGAGAGGCCGAGCGCGAGTGCAACGCCGCCGCTGACCAGCACGTTCGTCGTGTGTCCCGCGCTTCTAAGCCAGTCGGTGAGCAACCACTCGACAAGCACGAACGTTCCGAGTACCACGAGGGAAACGCCGGTAAAAACGGCGGCTCGATTGATGACGAACCCGATGTCCAATAAGCGCCGGTTTAGCAACGAATAGCTGAGAATTGCCGGCGTCGCGAACCACCATAACGACGAAACGATTGCGAAGACCGTCGCCGATATCGACTCGCCCGCCGCGAGTACGATGAAGATCCAAATTAGCGGTGGCAGTACGCCGGCGAGTCCCCAAAGTAGTCGCGTGCGCTCCGCGTGTCGCGATGCGCGAAGCGCGGCGAAAAGTGACGCTACTACGGCAAGAAGTCCAGCGCCCTCGAGGAGCCGGACCGGAGGGTCGGCCCGAACCAGGAGTGCCGGCGTGAACGGGCTCAACGAACCGTCCCACAGTTCCAGGCGTACGACGATTCCGCGAACGGCGGCGAGCGCCGTTAACACGATCGCCAGTGCGACGAGCGCGCCGCGCGCGGCCGAAACGGGTCGAGCAAAGCAGCTTGCATAGAGGGCCAAGAATGCAAAGCTGGGCGCGAAAATCAGGCCCTTCACGATCAGGCAGATTTCATCGACACCCGGCCAAGGGGTAACGATGTCGCCCAATCCCTGGCTTACGACGAAGACTCCGAGCAGATAAAAAATGAGGAGGCGCGCCTCGGCTCCGTCGGATCTTCGCCACGCGATGAGGACACAACACAGCGCGATCCAAATCTCGCCCAAGAAAAACAACCAGCCGGTCCAGTTCTCACCGGCCGCGCGGCGCGCCACGACGACGACGTCGCGTTTGACGCCGTCGCGAACGATCGGCAGGACGAGCGGCTCGCCAACGCGCGGGCCGTAATAGATGCGATAACGAGCGGCCGGCGAGAGACGGCTCCAATCGAGCGTATCCCCGGTGCGAATGCCGCTTTCGGCCGCCGCCTCCCCGGGCTGCACGATGAGACGTTCGGTGGTCGGAATCGATATCGAAGTGCCGGAAAGCCCCAGCAAACCAGCAACGCTGAAGTCCGTAACGGCGTTCGCGAAGGTCAGTAGCAACCCCAACGCGCAGAGCGACAATAGCCAAAAGCGCCACGTCATTGCCGCATTGGTTCGCCGGGACGTCGAACAAGGCTTTTGGCCTCGAAAACGCGCTTTATACGAAATGCACGCAGAGGCGGAGCGCCTGATCGGAGCGCTCGAACTTAAACCCCATCCTGAGGGCGGATTCTACTGCGAAACGTACCGAAGCGATATTCGAATCGCGACATCTGACGGCGCCCGAAATGCCATTACATCCATTTACTACCTGCTCGCGGACGAGATGTATTCGGCGTTCCATCGATTGAAATCCGACGAGATCTGGCACCATCATCGCGGCTCGCCGGTCTCGATAGAGATCATCGAAAGCGACGGTCGTCATCGCGAGATCGTCATCGGAACGGGCGATTGCTGGCAGGCTGCGATTGGCGCCGGCGCGTGGTTTGCCGCGAGGCTTAGCGATCCCGAAAGCTACGCACTTGTGGGCGCCGACGTCGCGCCTGGATTCAAGTTTGAGGATTTCGAGATGGGCCGCCGAGAAGAGTTGGTTGCTGCATTTCCCCAACATAAAGCCTTAATCGAACGCCTCACGCGATCGTAGCCGCCGATTTGCTGACGCCTAGTGTTTACAGCGGCAGCAGACGAGCGTATGATTGCCGCAATGATCAACCGAGGTCGTTTCGTCGGCAATGCAGTGGCTGCTGCGACTGCCGGTCAGTTAGTTTTTCTCGGCAATGCAAAAAGGGCGATTGCGATGCCCGAAGTGGCGCAACAGACTGGCGGCGATCCGACCGCGATTCGCCCGTTCAGCGTCAACATTCCGGAAGCAACGCTAGCGGACATGCGCAGACGAATCACCGCTACAAATTGGCCCGACCGTGAGACGGTCCAGGATACGTCGCAGGGCGTTCCGCTCGCGATGATTCAAGACGTTGCAAGCCACTGGGCTAACGACTACGACTGGAGAAAATGCGAAGCCGCGCTCAACGCGTTGCCACAATTCCTCACACAGATCGACGGCCTCGACATTCATTTCATTCACGTGCGCTCGAAACACGAGACGGCGTTGCCGTTAATCGTTACGCACGGTTGGCCCGGGTCGATCATCGAGCAGTTGAAGATCATCGAACCGCTAACCAATCCAACGGCATACGGTGGCGATGCCGCGGACGCATTCCATATCGTCATCCCATCCATGCCCGGCTATGGATTTACCGAAAAACCACGCGTCACCGGTTGGGATACAGCCCACATGGCGCGAGCCTGGGCAGTCCTGATGAATCGCTTAGGCTACACGCGTTACGTGGCGCAGGGCGGCGATCTCGGTTCGGTCGTTACGACGTTGATGGGGGAACAGGCCCCGCCGGGACTTCTCGGCATTCACACCAGCCTGCCCGCGGTGGTTCCGGCCGACATTGCAAAGTTGCTTACATGTGGCGATCCGAAGCCCGACACGCTTTCGGCCGACGAACTGCGTGCGTACAAACAGCTCCAATCCTTGTACGGCCGGCATTTCGCTTATGCCGCCTTCATGCGGCAACGGCCACAAACGCTGTATGGTCTGGCGGATTCGCCGATTGGTCTCGCGGCGTGGCTTTTAGATCACGGCGACGGCAGCGGGCAGCCTGCATCCGCGGTCGTTTCGGCCGTTTCCGGACACACCGTCGATGGATTTAGTGCCGGCGCCTTAACCCGCGACGATGTTCTAAATAACATCACCTTGTACTGGGTAACCGGCACCGCAATATCCGCCGCCCGCTCGTACTGGGAAAATAAAACCAGCGGAATCAACGCTGCGAACGTTACGATCCCCGTGGCGGTGACGGTGTTCCCGAACGAAATCTATGAAGCTCCACGGACCTGGGCGAAGCGGGCGTTCCGTAACCTGATCTATTTCAACACTGCGAGCGCCGGCGGTCATTTCGCAGCCTGGGAGCAGCCGCAAATTTTTGCGGAGGAACTACGAGCCGGTTTTAAATCACTACGGGGGCAGGCGTAACATGCGAAGATTGCTGACACCGATCGCGTTAGTTTTTGTGGCGGTTTTGACCGGGTCTGCACGCTCCGCCACCGATGAATGTGCCACGTTCCGGACCTGGTTCGCAGGACAACCGGGTTCGCAATTGGTCGTCAGCTCGACGAACTACTTCAATCAGAAATTCGCGAGCCCGCGCAAACGGGACAATATACTCGATTACTCGCCGATGCCGTCGTCGAACGACCGCACCTCTTGGTATAAAGCAATGAAGCACTTCCGCACGAGCGTTGGCAGCGGGCGTTGCTTCTCGGCCTTCTACGACCCGAACCACAAGACCGCACTCGTTCTATCCGAATACGGTACCGGCTCCGATCTAACCATCACGACGATCTCGAACGCGCCGTCCGGAATCCCCGTTGGCAAGGTGCCCAGTCAAACGCAAAACGGCGTGCGGCTTGGAATGACGCTTGCGCAAGTTCGAGCAATCGACGGTGCCGGAACGCTGCGTTCGCAAGGCCACCGTACGTGGCTTTCGTACAACCAAGACGTCAAGAAAACGCCAAACATCGTATTCACGGGCTACCTAGGGTTCTTATTCGTCGACGGCAAGTTGGTCGCCGCCGACGTCGGCGGCGGAATTTGAGCCGGCCGCGGCTGGAAAGAACGGGTCATTCGTTCTGGCAGGCCGTGACGTTTGCGGACGCGGTGATGTCGAACACCTTTACCGGCGTAAGGCCCGCGATCGCGTTGTGCACTTTATAGGCAATCGTATGCCGGTCGATTCCGAATTTGTTGTACTGCGCGTTGCTCAACAGCACCACGTCGCTGCCATCTGGGAATAAGACGTTCTCACTCGTGAACAGGTTCGTATTTCCGTCGTGATCGTAAACGCCGCGGGCCATCACCGAATTGTTGCGAGTGTACCAGCCCATCGCATAACTATCGCCGGGTAATCCGACACCTTTCGGAAGGGGGAGGCCGTTTGGCGTGAACATCGCCTTCGCCAGTGGGCCTCGAACGAGACGCTGCGCGCGCACGGCCTCGTCCCAGACGATCACATCGCTTGCGGTCATGGCGCCCATGCCGGCAGCATCCGACGTAGAGAAATTAAGTTCCGGGCATTTGTGGAACGTGCCATCTTCAAAGCGTGAGTATCCGGTTGCGAAATTCGTGTCGGGTCGTTTGCCGCGGATATACGCGCTTTTCATCCCCAGCGGCCCGAATACTCGGGCCTGCATTGCGTCGGCATATGGACGCTTTGCAGCCGCCTCGATCGTACGTCCCAGCAACCAATAGCCGATGTTGGCATAATCCCACTGCGTACCGGCCGGCCTAATCGGTGGGTGAACATTGAGCTTCACGTACACCTGCGCAACCGTACTCTTACCGGTTTGCGCGCCCACGATTCCAAATGTCTTATCACCGATGGGATGTGCGAGGGCGCCTTGCAGGCCGGCGCTCATTGTCGCAAGCTGTCGCAGGGTCATCCGATTACCGTAGACGTAGCGCGGAAGAATGACGCTAACTTTGTCGTCGATGGAGAGACGTTTATCGCGTTCGAGCGTCAGCAGTGCTCCCGATGTCATTTGTTTGATCAACGAACCGACGCCGAGGCGAGTCTGCGCCGTCATCGGCGATCCACTCGCCAGATCGGCTTTACCGTACGCCTTCGCAAAAATGACGTGCCCGTGATATCCGACCGCGATCGAAAGCCCGGGCACCTGTGTGCCGACGTACGGAGCCACAGCGGCATCCACCGCCGCCGCGTCGACTTGCTCGGCCGGGTGCGCCGCCCGCGGGCTGCTGCATCCCACAAATACAATGCTCGTTCCGGTCAATGCGACCGCCGCAAGCGCCACGACGCCGCGGCGAATATGAGAAATCATCGTCACTCCATATTTAAAACGAGTCCGATGGTGCTTGCACAACCTTACGGAAATGGCATGCTTGGTGAATTGCCGCCCCGAGGTCGAGGTGTTGCTCCAGGCGTAGCCGCATGTGATTTTGAACGTTCCCGCATGCAGCCGAGTGCAACGGTACCCACCGGTGCCGTCACCTTTGCCTTCACCGACATCGAGGGCAGTACGGCACGCTGGGAACGTGATGACGCGGGCATGCGAGATGCCGTGCGCCGGCACGATGCGATCCTGCACCGGTCTATCGCCATGCACGGCGGCCACGTTTTCAAGACGGTCGGCCACGCGTTTTGCAGTGCGTTCGAACGCCCCCACGATGCCGTTGCCGCAATGCTGACCGCGCGAAGGTCGCTACGCGGAATCCGAGTCGTTTCTCGTTCGCGCGCGTGCGATTCGCGAGAAAACACTGGGTGCGGATCATCCCGACGTGGCCATGACGTCGCTGCATCTTGCCGACACGTATGTCGTTTCCGGACGTGGCGAGGAGGCTGAGGGATTGTACCTGCGCGCTTTAGCAATTTGGGATGAGGCACTGAAGGGCTTGGCCGGCGTGTACCGCGATCGAGGAAGGCTAGCGGAGTCGAAAGCACTGCTCGAGCGGGCGTTAGCGATTCGCGAGAAGGTACTCGGGCCGAATCATGGGTTTACGAAAGCCACGCCCGACGCGCTGGAATCGCTACGTGTTTAACACCTCCGCCACGCGCTCCTTAGCTTTGATTCTCGGACGGCTGTTCCCAATGGTGTTGTCGATCGCGCCACTCGGTTGCAGCAGTTCGGTCGTCTCGTCCGCTGCGCCGGCAGGGTGCGCGCCATCCCCGCAAACGATTTGCGGAACGTTTACCGCATATAAGGTTTCCGAACGAGCTCCACACGGCTTTAACTTCGATCCGGGCGGCAGTTTGGCTGGGTTGTGGTTCAC
>DASXXU010000230.1:0-20920 GCA_036502885.1 Candidatus Tumulicola sp. | reverse complement strand
CGACAAGAATTTGTACATCGGCTTCAAAGCCAAACAGAACGGCGTCCCGATCGTCGCAACGCAAACCACCAACGACAGCGGCTTCGGGCTGGACGATTTCGTCGGATTCGGCATCGACACGAGCGGCGCGGGCAGTCAAGCGTACTACTTCGAAACGACGCCGCGCGGCGTCCGCTACCAACAGGCCAATGAGAACGTTCGCTTCCGGCCGCGCTGGAGCGCCGCAGCAACCTCCGCAGACGGATCCTGGAGCGCGGTAATGATCGTACCGCTCAACGTTCTGCGCGTGCCGCGCGCGGGCGAGCAGACCTGGCGAATCCAGTTCGTGCGCGGCGTCGCGGGCCGCGGCGAGCACATATCGTGGGTTTGGAATCCGATCATGCAAGACGCCGGCGCGGGCACTTGGCCGCTGTTCCAAGATACGCGCTTTTGGGCGGCCGTCTCGATCGACGTTCCCCCCGGTGCTGCCGCGCGTCCCAAGCCGCGCGCCGATATCTACGCCTTGGGAAGCGTGGGACGCGACCGTAATTTGTTCCAACAGGCCAATGGAACGTTTCTGCCCATGAACGTGCGTCTTATCGGCGGCGATGCGAGCATTCCGATCACGCCTACGATCCGGTTCGTCGGAACGCTCAACCCCGATTTTTCAAACGTCGAGATCGATCAACAAACGATCGTGCCGCAAGAGTTCCAACGGCAGTTGGTCGAGTACCGTCCGTTCTTCGCCCAAGGCGCCGCGTTCATCAACGCCGCATCCGGGCCTCGCTCGCCGACCGGCACCGACGTCAACGCGCCCGATCTCATTTTCTATTCACCATCGGTCGGTCCGTTCGATAGCGGGGCGAAGGTCGAGGGAACGTTCGGAAATCAAAGTTTCGGCGCGCTCACCTTTCACGGATACGATCAAACCACGGGCAACACGTTCAGCGATCAAGCCTACGGATACGAACACGCCATTCAAGGCGGATCGTTCATTTACTGGAGCGATGGGGTGCTCGCAAATCACAGTATCTCCGGAACCGACGACACGTTGGAAGGCGGCGTTGAAGCGCGCGATCTCCAAAATGGCATGATTTATTACTTCGATCATGCGTTCGAGAACGGATCCTGGGCCGGCCACGGCGATCTTACCGATGCGTTTATCGACCGGCACAAAGGCGATACCGAATTTAACGTTGGCTACCTCGACGTCTCGCCCAACTACGACCCGATCGATGGCTACACATCGAACGCCGACATTCACGGTCTGCAAGGATTCATGCAGTTTACCGGCGCGAGCCCCGCGATCAAAAATTACGGCATCTTTATCGCCGGCGATCGATTTCTCGACGATTCGGGCGCCGTCCATCAAGCCGACGCGCAGATATTCGTTAACGCGACCTTTCCCAACGGGTTTTCGCTCGATGGCGTCGGACAAGCGGTCGGCGAGTTACGCTCGTACGGCATTCCTGCGGGCCCCGACTGCAGCGGACCGATCCTGTACACCTCCAGCTTTAGCGGCGCGCCGTGTTATCGCGACGGTTTCACGCAGCCGTTCGACCTCACGCAAATCCCGATCGGCTATCACGATGGAACGCCGACGCCGGTCGATGCGTCGTATTCGTGGGGACCGTTCGGCGACAACTACATCCATTTGTTCACGATCTCGACGAGCCGGCCGCTAACGCGGCGATTGAGCGTCGGTTTGGAGTATGACGGAACGTTGGAGCAAGCATTCTCTAACGGTGCGATCGACTCGCAATGGCTGCGCCGCGTATCGCTATCCTACGGCATTTCCAGCGAGAGTACGTTCACGTTGGAGTTGCGCGACATCAACGGTTTGGGCGGGTTCGCAACCCAAGTTGGAAACAATCTTGCCGTCGCGTTTCATCAGCGTCTGCGCAGCGGCGACGAGCTCTACGTCAACTACGGTAGCCCTGCGGCCGGCGCCACGCTCGACCGCCTCATCGTTAAATACGTCTTTCATGCCGGTGCCGACGAAGGAACGTGACTTAATCGTATGCTCCTCGCACATACCAGTGCGTTCCTTGCCGATAGATCCGATACAGCTCGCCGTCTTCCAACAACACGTCGTATTCGTCGCGCACGACGTCGTGATCGGGCCAGCCGGTGTCGATGCGCCATGGGCCGGCACATTCGAGCACGGCGCGCGGCGGATCGCCCACCACCGCCGGCTCGCCGGCTCGTAATCGTACCGAAATTTCTGCCACGGTGAGCAAGCGTAGTTGCGGAACGACCGCTTCGGCCTGCGTCTGAGCCCCATCTCGCAAAACGGTGCGTTTGGGCAGTTCGAAACGTTCGTACGAAAAGCGATCCTCGAGCGCGTGCGCTTCCTTCGTGCGAGCGCGCTGCACCGGCGTTCCGAGCACCGATTCGAGCCGTGCGATGGTGACCGCTACGGCCTGCGGGTCGAAGTCGTCGCCGGCCAACAACGCGAGCGTTTCCCCGCCTTCTTCTAACCCGGCGGCTCGCACGCGTAAACCGACGATCGCCGCCGGAAACGTTACGCCCTCGAGCTTCGCTCGCACGACATCGAACATGGCGCGTTCTTGGGCCGTCGGTGCGGCGAGTACGATATCGAAGCGATGCGTTTGCGCGTCTTCCAATTCGATTGCGAGTTCCAGCGCGCCGGCGCGGCGGCCGCTGCGTTCGAGATCCGATGCAATCCGAGCCAACAGCATGCGCAATGCGAAAAACACCTGCGCTTCGTCTTCGGCGCGACCTTCGCCTAATAACGCGGCTTCGATAACCGCGACGTGCGCGCGCGGAACGAACGGCCTGGTGTCTTGGCCCCGCGCCAACGCGTGCCAGCGAGCGGCTCGCGCTCCAAAACGGCGCACGAACGGTCCGTGCGGCAATCGAGCCAGATCGCCAAGCCGTTCGATTCCTAACAAGCGCAAGCGCTCGATAACGTCTTCATCGATCTCCAGCACGCTCAACGGCAGCGGTGCGAGCAGCGCACGCTCGCGACCCGCCGGAAAAATCGTTCCATCTTTGGTAAACGCCGCACCGCGCGCGGCGATTCGATTTACGCCGACGCCGAAACGTACGCGCAAACACGCGGCGCCGAGTATCTTCCGGGCGTGTTCGATCCATTGCGGTGGCCTGCCGGGCATGCCGCGCATTTCCAAAAATGCTAACCCCGGGCGGACGTCGTCGATGAGCGGTGAGACGGCGTCGAGCGCATCGAGCGCATCTTCCCACGTCGCAACTTCGACCGGGGTCGCCTCAACGCACAGCAGCACGGCTCACGCGCTCGCGATGAATGGGACGGTCGCCGGCCAACAGGCGTTCGCGCAACTCGGTGCCCATCGCCGTATCGATGGCGCGCACCCGCGCCCACGCTCCGCTTGCGGCGCGCTTATCTTTTCCGATCGACGCGCGCACGTCGTAGCCTTCGACGGTGCACCACGGACCGCGCGAGCCGTGCAGAACGACGCGTTCGAGTTCGCAACGCAAGCGCATCGATGCGGCTGCCGCCAATGCGGCGCCGGCGCGCTCGGAAATCGCAACCAATAAAACCCCGGCGCGGTGCGCTACCGCGGCCAGGCGCATCCACGCCGCCGCACGCAACTCGGGTGCGCCCATCAGCACCAGCCGGCACGCGCGCGACCGAATCAAAATGTCGGCTGCCCTAGCGATGCCTTTGGGCGTAGCGGCTTGCACGATCATGACGCGATCGAGCCGGACGCCGGCCCGCGCCAAGCCGGGCGGATATAAGCTGCCGTCATCGATGATGGCCGCGAGCGCCCTGCGCGTGACGTTGGCGAGCGTCTTGGCGAGGATGCTCCAACGGCCGCTGCGGCCTTCGAGCGCGATCAGCCCGCTGCCCGGCAGACCACCACCCAGCGCTCGATCCAAGGCTTCAATCGATGTCGGCGTGCTATCGACGATCCGCGATTGGGGCCCGGCCGGCCGTCCGGCCAGGCTCGATTTAAGGGCGGAAAAGGCTTCGCGGCGGCCCGGATCCTCACTGAAATTCGTTTGTTCCGATGCCATGGGAGCACAGCGTATCGAACACCTGTTCGTATGTCAAGGGCTTTCAGGCGGCCAAATTACCAGGAGTCCTCCCGGCCGGGAAACAACGCCAAGCGACGGAGCAATCTTCACATTTGGGAAAGGATGCCATGGTGAACCGAGCCTCTCTTGCAGTATCTGTAGGGGCTGCGGCGGCATTGCTGACGGCTTGTCAAGGAAACTCAGCCGCTCCAGCAAGTGCACCGCCGGTGCTTTCTACCGCATCGTACGTACACGACCAATTAGGGTCGTGGGTGGCCCCGCAAGCGCGGGCCGCGTCGAGCTTACTTTACGTATCCAATACCGGCAGCAAATCCGTCACGATTTACAGTTGGGATGACGGCAACGCGCACGAACTCGTCGGAACCCTAAAGGGCTTCCAACAACCCGCGGGCTTATGCGTCGACAAATCCGGAGACGTGTTCGTGGTCGATAGCGGAGCATATAACGTCTACGAATACGCACACGGCCAAACGCAGCGCCTCCAATCCATTTCCGAACGCGCATACGGCGTTCCGTATTCTTGTGCTATCGATATACAAAAGTCCGGAGATTTAGCGGTCGTCAACGGGGTCGATAAAAAGCGCCACCTCGATCCGAACGTCCGCGTGTATGCAAACGCTTCGGGCGGCGGAACCGGATACGAAGGTTTCGATAACAGCGGCGACCTGCTCTTTTCAGCTTACGATAATAGCGGCAACCTGTACGTCGATGGATTCGATAACTACGGTATTCCGGCGCTGTTCTCATTACCGAGACGCGGTGGCAGCTTCGGCGAAATCGCGGTCCACGGTGCCAGCATTTCTACTCCGACGGCACTGGTTTGGATCAACCCGACGCTCATGATCGGCGACCAGGACTTCCAAAATAAGGGCATCTCGGGTGCCTATAAACTCAACGTGTACGGAACGCAAGCCGACGTCGTCGGAAAGTTTCCGTTCAAAGGGACCATTAACGTCAATGGGTTCACACGGCGCGGTAATCGATTGATCGCACCCGACGAAACCACCAACGACGTTACGATCTTCACCTTCCCGCAAGGCAAACCGTACTCGGTTTTCAATAACAATATCTCCAAACCGTTCGCGGCAGCGGTCAGTCAGTTCGCACAATAGCCTAACGTTGCGGGCATCGTCGGGTCGATGCCCCTACTGATGGTTACTGCGGTTTAGGCGAAGGCAACGGTTGCGGGGCTGCGGCGGCACACGTTTGCGCGCCGTTCATAACCGCGACCGAGGCGGTGTTTTCGCGTTTCTGCGTCTCGTCGATCGTCCAGCGTAACGCCTCGAGGAGCCGCGTCACGGGGTTGTAGCCCAGCGTCAATCCCGGCACGGTGGCTAAGTCGATGGAATACGGATTGGGCGGCAAGCCGGCCTGATTGGGGTCCTGCATCAATGGATTGGGCGTCGGCGTTCCCATGCCGCCGCGGGCGCTAGTCGCATCGGGCGTGGTGATCGAGCTGATGAACTCTTGCCCGGCGTGCTGTAAATCACCCATCTGCTGGGTCGTGACGAAACCGTTGACGATGTCGAGCGTCGCGCTTTGGTACGCGAGCGCTTGTAACAGTTTGGCCCGGATCTCCGTTAACTGTTTGTCGTCCTCGGGATTCCCAGTGCCTTGTGTCAGCGCCGGGGAGTCGAGCATTTTTTGCGTCGCGATGATGTTGTTGGCGATCGGGCTCACCAGGTTTTCCATCCCGAGCAGCGCCATATTTTGATCCGCGTTCAGCGTACCGCCGGAAGCGTCACCGGGCGTGACCGACGACCCACCGCCGGAATCGCCGGCGGAATTGCTGACCGAGTTGTTGATGCCGTACAGCGCGCTGCGATTGTACTGCGTGAACAATGCCGGGCTCTTCTTGATGGTTCGATCGTTCTGCAGCATCATCGCGATCGCGGGCCCGATATGCTGGTGCAGCTCCGCGCACAGCGGACGCGTCACGATATGATAAATTTCGGGCGGCGGCGTGCCGTTCTTGGCGGGCGCGGCGGTTGCGGCGACGCTCACCTCCGTCATCGGGGGCGATGAAGCCAACGCCGCGAAGGTCAAGATTGCGAGAGCGGAAACAGCTCGTACCATCACTCGTTATTATACGCCTCGCAATCTCGGCGGCCTTTTATCGAAACGCTTTAGCCGCCGAGCGGCCGCTCACGTCCCCTTCTCGGCACCGGCGTAGAAAATCACTTTGAAGATCGCCTGCGGCACGGTGGTGAGTGCGTTGGGATTTCCGTACGCAACGTAGTATTCGGTATGCGGCGTCAGCAAGTGATATGCCACGGTAATGTTCGAGCATGTGCCGATGCAGTCGCCGCCACCGTTGGGCTGCGGAGGGTCGCCGATGACGCGGCGGACGCCGACCGCAAACGACGAGTTGCGCGTGATTTGAAATGAGAAGCTTGCGTTTTCAAACCATTGAATGTTGGGCGTCGCGTGCGGAAACCATTGAGCGGTATCGTCGAGCGCGAGCGTTAACGCGCCGCGCGATCCGACGCGTAGTGTGGACGAACGGAACCATGTATCCAGACGGCCGTTACCATATGCTCCCGAGCTGAAGTTGATCGACGTCGGGTCCGAGGACGAACCGTGGTACGGGAAGTTTCCAGGGTTGTTGGTTTGCAGCCCACTGTGATACGTAATCTGAAAGCCGCCGTTCTGCGAAACCGGCGTGAGAATTCCCGTACCGGTCAACGGATCGTTGAAGCGCCAATAGTTCGAACCCGTAAACAACTGGAAATCCCAAGCGCTCTTCGTTAACACGTCGAGCAATAGCGAGTTGTCGCTCTGCGCGATACCTTGTTGCGGCCCCTGATACCGGTCGAGAAAGCCCGCGACGCCGACCGCGGCGAGCTTATCGTTGGGTGCGAACGTCCAGATCTTGGCGCTGTACAGTGCGTATCCGGCAATACCGGGATGCGATACGAATCCGTCGGCCGGGTCGTAATATTCCCCCAGTTTGCGCACCGACCCAAAGAATCCGAAGGTCGAGTTGGCCCAGCCGCCGCCGAAATCGTAGCGTTGTGCTTGGTCGGGTACGAGCACGTTCGTTCCCGAATCGCTGCCATAGTTAAAATACGCCGAAATGTGCTTGAGATCGTAGTAGGTGATGCCGGTCGTGGTCACGTCGTCCACGAAATCCGGATAGTCCACCGATACGCGCTGTACCGTCGCGCCCCACCGGCCGTCGGCCGATGAATAGTCGATCGCGCTCGCGATATCGTTGCGGCCGTCGTCGCCGAGTGCGTCGAACGTCGCGAACGAAAACGGCCCCTGCCGCCCTTCCACCGCGTAGCCGTCGCGCGGCGTTGGAATCGCCGGCGTATACAACTCTTGAATGCTCGGACACGCGTCGCAGTTGAACTGGTTGTAGAAGTTCGCACCCTGCGTGAAGAACGGGCGCACCTCGCTATAGTAACGCGCGAACACCGTCGGCGCGATCGACTGTTGATCCAGTTCGACGTTCGAGTAGTCCGGATGAAAGGTCGCATAAAATGCCGCGGTGGGCGTGATCGGAATCGACAGGTCGGCGCCGACGCGGCTGGTGGAGCCGCCGATCGTTTTGGAGGCCGCTTCGCCGAGCGCGTAGGTTGCGAGGCGCGGCTTCGGGCGCGGAGCGGAAACGTGGAGCGGGGGCATCACCAGAATGCCCGCACGCGTGACGTCGTCGGCGTTCGTTTGCGCCGGATCGTAGGACCACACTTCGATTTCGCCGGTAGCATGAATGTAGCGAACGAACTGCGCGCGCCAGTTGACGCCGGCAGCGATGCCGCGCATGACGTTGAGCGGAATCTTCATCGTCACGGTGTAGCCGCCGTTATTCATGCTGCCGAACGACTGCCACGTGGGCGTGTAGGTCGTGTTTTCGGAGGACGATTGATAGTGCGTCCCATTCGGCGTTGCTTGGAACTGGTAGCTGTAACCATTGGTGCCGTCCGGCCACAAGTCGACCCAGACCGCATCGTCGTTGCCTTGTCCGACGTTGTCGGTGTGCTGCAACGCGTTCACCGGCTCGTGCTGTGTAGCATCGAAGCGCACGTATAACGACGTGCCATCGGTCGCGATGGCCGCCTGCGACGGCTCAGACGCCGGACGTGACGCGGGGACGTTCCACGACATCTGCACGCGCGCGGCCTGCGCCCATCCCGAGACCGGCAACGCCGGGTCGAGCGGCGGAACGAACTCGGGAACGGTCAGGTGGCCGACGCCCAACGCCAAGGCTGGGGCCGCCAACGCGGCCAGCAGCCCGAGCCCGAGCGCCGCGACGCGAAACATTACAACCGGGCTCCGTTCAACGGCGAGTGACCGCGATCGCGCAGGGTCGCCGCGTCGACCGGGACGCACGAATCGTTGTTGCCGCATATAAGCGCGCCATGTAGATCCGCACCCGTAACGTTAGCATTGGAAAAGTCAGCGCAGTCGATGCGACCGCGGTCGTCGCGCGTGCACAGCTTGGAATCGTGGAGATCGGCTTGGCGCAGATCCGCGCCCGTGAAATCGACGCCGATCAAATTCGCGTTGGCCATATGCAGATTGCGGGCTCGAGCGTTGGCGAACTTCGCGCCGATCAAACTGGCGCCATCGAAGCGCGTGTCGATCATCGTCGCGGTTTGGAAGTTAACGCCGACGAGTTTTGCAGCGCTGAAGTTGGCGCCGCTGACGTCGGCGTCGCGGAAGTTTGCGCCGACCATTTTGGCGCCGGTAGCTCGCGCGTCGCGCAGGTTCGCGCCACTAAAGTTGGCCCCGACGTAGCTGACGTTCGTCAGATCGGCACCGTGAAGGTCGCTCCCAGTGTAGGAGCAGCCGATACAACTCGACGGCAGCCCTCCGGATGCGCTTCGGGCTTCGCGCGGTGCGAACGCAACGGCGACCGTTGCCGCGATGATCAACGATGCAATGGACGTACGTTTCATGCGATTTCGTCCTTTCTTTCTTGTGTTTGGGCGTGACGAACCAGACCGTTGCCGGTTCGTCCAGATTGCTCGGTAAATATACGGGGTTAGGTGGTCGTGGGGTTCACGGCGTCACCGATCGTCCGGGTAATCGGTGTCGATGAGTCGCGCGCGCGATAAATCCGATCGTCGCAATCCGCTGCCGCTCAAATCGCAATCGGTGAACGTGGCGCCGGCGACATTTGCTCCCGCTAGGCGCGCCCCGCTGAAGTCCACGGCGGTGAACGACGAGCCGGATAGATTCGCATGTGCGAGATCCGCTCCGGAAAAATCGATCCGCGTGGCGTGGAGGTTTGAAAGATCGACCGCGCCCAGCGTACTGCCCGAGAAATCACAACCCGAACACGTCGATACTATCGATCGTACGAGGGTCGCTAGCAGCTTAGCATGTGTGAAATCGCAGCTCGCGACCGTTGCGCCGGTAAAATCGGCGTTCGAGAGGTCGGCATCCGAAAAATCGCAGCCGCTGAGACGAGCGTTTCGAAGCGACGCGCCGCGCAAGCTCGCGTGCGAGAAGTCGACCCCTTGAAACGACCCGCCCGAAAGATCCGCGCCATCGAGGTTCGCGCGGCTGAGGTTGACGCCGACGTAGTTCGCGCCGCGCAGGTTCTTGCCGCGGAGATCCGCCCCGCTTTCGTCACAACCCATGCACGAGCGCGCGCCGGGCGTGCCGCCTATGGCCAGCGCGATCTTCGGAACGGCGACATTGATCGCCGGAATCCGGATCGAAATGGTGCCGTTCGCGCCAACCGTTGCGACGCCGGTATCTGCGACCGAGTGCGTCGTTACCGGCAAGTGCATCGCTGCAGCCGGACGCGTCGTCGCGTGCGGCTGTGTCGTGGTTACCGCGTGCATCGGCACTACCGCGTGCGTTGCTACGCTCGGCTGCGGCGAGGCGGTGACCACAGCGACCTGTGTAGTACGAGGGACGTTAACGTAACGAACGATCTGCCGTACGGCTTGCGCCGGGTGCTGGACCAACACCGCTGCCGTGGCCGGAACGTTCGGAAGCGCGGTGGTTGCCGCGACCGAGGGTGCGATCGTCCCAATCGCGACGCCGATCGCGCAGACCGCGGCGAGCGCTAACGCCGCCGCGCCGAACGAGGCTCGAGTTCCGGTCGCGCGGCCGGCGAACAAGAGCCGCTCGATACGCAACGACAGGTGTTTACGCGTTGCGAATACCGCCGGTGCGGCCATCGAGCGCCGCGGCCACGACGACGACTCGGCCATCTTCGCAAGGCACATCGCATACGGACGGACCACCGTGGAAGACGAGAGCACGTGATCGTCGCACGCCACCTCGCGTTCGAGATCGAGTTGCGCGGTCGCGAAGCGAACGCTCGGATTCCATCCTAAGACGGCCAGAACGACGCGTTGCACGCCATTGGTCCAATCGTCGGCGCGACGAAGGTGCGCCAGCTCGTGCAAGGCGATCTGGTCGATCTCTTCGGGTGATAGCCGTGCCAGCAGTTCCCGCGGAATCAAAATCATCGAGTCGAACAGGCCGACGGCCACCGGCACGTCGATCTGGTCGCTCACGCACAAGCGCACGTCGCGATGTCCTTTGAGCGCGGCGTTCCAGCGCGACATTTCGTCGCGGTATTCAATCGGAAGCGGAAGCGCGTCGCGTTTCAGCCGCTCCAAACGGAACAACCCGGCGCCAAGTTGCAGCAGCCCGGCAAACGCGATCAACGCCCACGCCGATGCCGCAACGACCGCCAACCAAACCGGAAGTGCGAAATGGAGGCGCCGGAATGCCGGGCGGTTCACCCGGCGACCGTCTGAAATGGCGGGCTGGGTTTTAGCCGCGTCGTATGGGCGCGCATCGCGCGCACTAGCGGTAAAGGCGCGCGTCACGGATTGCACGGGCGCCTTCACCGCCGGGGTCGCCGCTGCCGGCGGCGACGTCGAGAGGAACGGCACCGTTGTCGCAATCGGCACGATAACCGCCGCGGCCAACGCTGCGCCCCAAATCAGATACCGCGTCGCAGCGTTGATGCGCGGATACGCGCGCACGAGCATCCAGACGCACGCGATCACGATCGCGTCTTCCCACAGCGAGTTCAACCCTATTGCCGTGACGTTGACGGCGATGCCGGCGAGCACGTGCGATGCGTACATCATTAGCGTTCCTCGTATCGCTCGATCAGCGCCTTGAGCCGGGCCAACTCATCATCGGAAGGTCGTTCCGACTCGATTAAGCGTAACGCCAGCGAACTCGAGCTGTTCTCAAAGAACCGTGAAATGATTTGGCCCACCGCGGTACTCGCGGCGGCGTCGCGCTCGACCAGGGGGTGGTAAACGAACGCGCGTCCGAGTTCTTCGTGTGCGACGAACCCCTTCTGCTCGAGGATGCGCATCGTCGTCAGCACACTGTTGTAGGCGATCGGCGGCGGGGGCAGCGCTGCGGTGACCTCGGCGACGGTGGACTTGCCCCGCATCCATAGTACCTCCATTAAACGAAGCTCGGCTTCGGTCAATGTTTTCGAACGGGCACGGGCCATGAAGTTCTCCTCGGATGGAACTCTTAACGATTTAGTTACACACTACGCCGTTCGCTTTCCGCTGTCAACTAAAATTTTAGGAGACACGTCGCGCGGGAATGGCCCGGCCGTCTGCCAATAAGGATTGGCTCATGAATACGACGGTTTTATTACGCTCGGCGATCTGCGCCGTGGCGACTGCGACCTTGCTCGCCGCGTGTGGTAAAGGCACGCCACTGACGAGCGGAACGGCTACCCCGGGGCCGGCCTTCACGCCGAAGGTCACCAGCCAATATTCCATTCCAACGGCGTCGAGCAAGCCAATGGGCATCACGCTCGGCTCGGACGGCAATATTTGGTTCACCGAGCAAGGCGTCAGCAAGATCGGCGAATTAGACGAGAGCGCTAAGTTCACCGAAACCGTCACGCCGACGGCCCAGGCTGCTCCGACCGGAATTGCATCCGGACCGAACGGGCTCGTGTGGTTTACCGAACAGAGCGTCGCTAAAATCGGACAGATCCAGTTGACCGGACCCACCTTTCTCGACTTTCAAATGCCCAACCCGAAGGCCCGGCCTGTGGGCATCGCGCTCGGCTCGGACGGCAACATGTGGGTGACGGATCCGGGCACGAACGCGATTTGGCGCGTAACGCAGCAAGGGGTTAGCACGCCCTGTCAGTTGCAGCCCAACGCGCAGCCACTCGCGATCACCAGCGGCCCGGACGGCGGTATCTGGTTCACCGAGCCCGGAACGAACAGTATCGGCCGCGTTAGCGTTAACTTACCGTGCCAGACGCTATCCGAAATAAAAATTCCGACCGCGAATGCGTTTCCGGCCGGGATCGCCCCTGGAACGGACAATGCATTGTGGTTCACCGAGCAGAAGTCCGACAAAATAGGACGGATCGCCACTACCGGGCAAGTCACCAACGAGTACCCGTTGGCACCGGCGATCTCCCCGCAGTCCTTGATCCAGGGAATCGACGGAAACTTCTACTTCACGGATCCGGGCTCCAACACGATGGGGCAGTTCAAGTACAAAAATCAGGCGGTTCGGCTATTCAAGATCCCCACGGCAAACGCACAACCGACCGCGCTGACCTTAGGTCCGGACGAGCAAATCTACTTCGTGGAAACGGCTGCCGACCAACTCGGGCAGTTTAAGTACTTCTAACACCTCTCTCAAATAAGGATCGCTCATGCGTTTTTATGGACCAGGCGTGCGCGCTGCGTTTACCGCAGTGGCTATCGCCGTTCTCGCCGCCGGGTGCGCCGGCCCACAGGGATCGTCACCGGCAAGCTTTGTGTCTTCGCCGCAGGGGATCGCGAGCGTAGAAAGCGCCGCCTCCGTCCAAGAGCAAATCGACAACGGTAGCCTCATCGACCCATGCCACAATCTGACGTTCGGTCAGGCGCGCTGCATGTCGCTCGGGTTGCGCAACACCGCCGCCGCGCCGCAAGCCAAAGGGGCCGACGCCAGCGTCCGCGGTTTTGGGCCGGCCGATTTGCAGGCCGCATACAATATCGTCAACACTGCGAAAAATAATCCGGGCGGCACCGTCGCCGTGATCGAAGCCGGGGGCAACCCGAAATTGGAAAGCGATCTGAAAGTGTATCGCAAGCAATTCGGATTACCGCCGTGCACGAGCGTGAACAAGTGCTTGCGTATTCTCAACCAACGCGGCAGCAAGGGACCGCTTCCGCCGGTCGAAAACTCGTGGCTGGCCGAACAGTCGCTCGATGTAGACATGGTTTCGGCCAATTGTCCGAACTGTAAGATCGTCGTCATCCAATGCAGCACGAATCTTTACACCGGAATTCAAGCCGCGTCGCGTCTGACGCCGGCTCCGGTCGCTATTTCGAACAGCTGGGGCGGCGCCGAGTATCCAAATCAGTATCGCGCGGATCTCAGCATCTTCAATCACCCCGGCGTTGCCATCACGGCTTCCACGGGAGACCACGGGTATTCGGCGGGTTTGATATTCCCCTCGACTTCACCCAACGTCACCGCGATCGGCGGCACGAGCCTGTTCAAGGCGACGAACTCGCGCGGATACACTGAATCCGTGTGGGCGGGCGCGGGTAGCGGCTGCAGTTCCTATTCCAAGACTCCGAAATGGCAGAAGGCGACCGAGCAACAGCTCGGGGGTTGTTCCAATAAACTGGCAGCCGACGTATCGTACATCGGTAATCCCAATACGGGAGTGGCGGTCTACGAATCCACGCCGGGCGACGGACTACCGCCGGGTTGGCAGGTTTGGGGCGGCACGAGCACCGGTGCGCCGGCGATCGCTGCCATTTACGCGCTGGCTGGAGACGCGTCGAAGTTCAAAATCCCGGCTGAAAAAGCGTGGGAGAACACCGGAGATCTCAACGACATCACCAGCGGATCGAACGGAACTTGCTCGCCGGATTACCTTTGCACCGGCGAAGTTGGCTACGACGGACCTACCGGCTGGGGAACGCCCAACGGGTTAGGCGCCTTCTAGGCTCGAGTAAACCACCGAAGGGCTCGCTACCGCGGGCCCTTCTCACAATCATATGCGCGTTTTTATCGGCGGCGCGTTACGCCCGGTCGTTATCGCGATCGTCGTCGCCGTTGCGGTCGGATGTGGTTTAGCGGCCTTCGGGCCGCATTGGTTAAGCGACACGGTACGCGTCGTCGCGATCTACGATGCTGCAGCCCTGGCGCTGCTTTTAACGTACTGGTCGAAGATCTCCAGGGCCGACGCCTCGCAAACCAGACGCCACGCAGCTGCCGAAGATCCGGGAAGAAATCTCGCAGCGCTGATCGTCGTCACCGGCGTTGTTTTTGGCTTTGTCTCGGCGTTGACGATTCTCGCGCGTGGCCCACAAGGCCAACCGCCGCGTCACGACTTCGTTATGCTGATGCTGGGCTTCGGCGCCGTCATCGCCGGCTGGTTTCTGATCCACACGACGTTCTTGTTCCGTTACGCGCACATGTACTATCGCGATCTGGATCGGGACAACAAGATCGATGGCGGGCTCACCTTTCCGGGAAACCAACCGCCCGACTTTCTCGATTTCGCATATTTTGCGTTCGTCGTCGGCATGACGTTCCAAGTTTCCGACGTTCAGATCACGTCGCGCAGGATTCGGCGCTTGGTGTTGGTGCACGGCTTGGTATCGTTCGGATATAGCACGGCGATTTTAGCCCTGGTCGTCAACATCGTTTCGGGTCTATTGCACTAACCTTAGGCTCTAACGCGCTGATCGTAGCGCCCCCAACGACCAGAAACTCCCGCCCGGCCGCACTCACAACGTGGACCGATACATTTGGTGCCAACGTCAACGAGGCGACCTGCTGTAGGCATTCACCGCCGTGTCTTGCGCTTCGCAATCGAAGGCTGCGGGCGACCCTCGCCAAGATCCAAAGCGCGACACACACCGTTACGATCGCCGCGATATATCGTTCCCAAAACCCCGCGGTCATCGTGGCGCCGGCATAGCACCCGCTCGGCTGCGGTATGCCGCGGCGTTGGATTCTTCGTATTCGTACCGCTCGCGGCGCTCGCGCCGGCATCGCTCCGCGTGCAAGAATCGTTCCTCGAGCTTTTCGTACACGCCGCGCTGCAGTTTCGCCGTTCGCAGGGCCACGCTCGCCACGCTTTTGCGCGCTTGTAGATCGCGAACCGATTCGCCCATCGCCCGCGCGATCTGCGCCGTTCGCGTCTGCCACCAATCGCTCGTCGCGTGGAGGCCGCAAGGTTCGAACGACGCGCCCTCCGCGCTGTCCAGCATTCGAATGCAACGCGCGTGTTCGCGTTCCAACGAAAGCCAATCGCGCAGGCAGGCCTCCTCGATCCGGCGGCTTCGTTCCAGTAGGGGCTGCAATGCAAAGCAACGGCGAGGCACGTCGTACGTTCACGCCGAGCGGGTGGGGCGCTAGGGCGCTACGGCCGGGCTAACTGCGAACGTTCGCGCCCGACCGAGACGAGCGCGACCGGCACGCCGAGCGCGTCACCGATGCGCCCTACGTAAGTGCGCGCGGCTGCCGGCAGTTCCTCAAAGCGGCGGCAAGCGTCGATCGGTTCGGACCATCCAGCGACTTCTTCGTAGCGCACTTGCAATCGCGAATCCGAAGCTTCCCCGAAACCGGCCGCATCGCCATCGACCGCGTAGTGCGTTCCGATCGACAAGCGTTCGAATCCAGACAAAACGTCGAGTTTGGTGACGACCGCTTCGGTCAAGCCATTGAGATCTGCCGCATACGCTCCGGCCACAGCGTCGAACCACCCGCAGCGCCGCGGACGCCCGGTGACCGTGCCGAACTCGTCGCCCTGGCGGCGCAAACGCTCGCCGCGTTCGTCGTGCAACTCGGTTGGAAACGGGCCCGCGCCCACGCGCGTGCAGTACGCTTTCACGACGCCGATGACGCGCCCGATGGCCGTCGGACCGATTCCCAACCCGATGCACGCAGCACCCGCGATCGTATGCGAACTGGTAACGTAGGGATACGTTCCGAATCCGACGTCCAGCAGCGTTCCTTGCGCGCCCTCGGCGAGAATTCGTTTTCCGGCCCGTATCCGGTCGGCAATGAACGCAACCCCGTCGACCACGTGCCCCGCCAGGCGTCGCGCCAGTGGATCGTCGTGTCGTACGTAGTCGCGCATTAAGGTGCCGGCGCGCGCGACTTTATCCACGTAGGCCGGCCCGATGCCTCGCCCGGTCGTACCGATCGCGCCCGCGCCGCGCGCTTCTTCGGCGGCGCGGTCGGCCACCGCGTGCCGTTCCAACACGACGTGTGCGCGATCCGAAACCTTTAAACGCGAAATGTCGACGCCGAGATCGGCGAGCCGGTCGAGTTCTTGCACCAACGTCGCCGGGTTGACGACGGTGCCGCTACCGACGAATAACTCGGCGTGCGGTACCAACGCTCCCGACGGAACGATTCGTAACGCGAGCTCCGTGTTTCCAACAACGATCGAGTGGCCGGCATTATCGCCGCCGCCAAAACGCGCGATCACGTCGTAGTCTTGCGCGTACAAGTCGACGATCCGGCCCTTGCCCTCATCGCCCCATTGAATGCCGACGATGACGTCGACGCCGCGCGACGGCTTACTCAGTCCGGAACTCCAAATCGCTGGTGTCACCCATCGGTATTTCGTTGACGCCCTGGAACTGCGTCATCACGAACTCCGAAAACAACGCGTTCGGCCAGCCAAAATCCTGACGGGTGAACTGATTCGGGTTATCCGGGTTGAACGATTCGTGCAGTAAGTGATCGCCGGGATCGCTGGCCAGCAGCTGCGTCAGCACGTCTTGCTTCTCGGTCGAACTGGTGGCCGTCATCCCTTGCACGATCAGTGCGAGCGGCCAGACCCAGTGATCCGGGGTGTGATAGCTGCCGATTCCGCGTGCTTTCTGACCTTGATAGAACGACGGATTGTCCTGCGACAGTAAGAAATGGCGGGTATTTTGATAGTAGCGGTCGCTGGCCGACGTGTAGCCGATATACGGGGCGGAAAGCAGCGACGGGATGTTTGCGTCGTCGGTGAGGATCGCGTGTCCCAAACCATCGACTTCGTACGCGTAGATGTAACCGTACTTCGGCACCAGCACCAGCCCGTACGTTTGGATTCCGCGCTGGACCTCGTCGCGCAAAGCCTTGGCTTCGCGCGCCTTGACGATGTTGTGGTAGACGTCGCGTTCGATTTCGGCCATATCGCCTAGTGCGACCACCGCAAACATTTCGGACGGTATCAAAAAGTTGTAGTAGCAAGCGTCGTCCGACGGACGGAACCCGGTCCAAATCATCCCGGTATAACCCACCGGCCTGCCGGTTCCGTTATTCGGGAGTTCTTTGTGGGTGTAGCGAGAGTTGCGCGGGTGATCCTGTTCGCGTTGCATGGTGGCCAGAACGTCGTCGAGCATGGTCGAGAAGTCGGACGTAAACATCGACGTGTCGCCGGTCGTCTTCCAGTAGCTCCAGGCCAGCGCCGTCGGGTATGCCAGCGAATCGAGCTCGAACTTTTGCTCCCACACGCGATAATCGAGCGTGTACGCGTTGGCATACGGATCGGTGTGCACGTAGCGGACCATGCGCGCCATGATCGCGATCATCAACTTGCGCACGTCCGGGTCGCTTTTGGCAAAGAATAAGTACGGACGGGACTGTGCGCTGGCATCCCGCAACCACTCGGCCGGAATGTCGCCCGTCTTGACGTAGGCGGTTCCGTCGGGAGCGTACTCGGCCAACTTGCTCGTATCGAGCAACGCCGCGCGGAACATTTCTTGAAGCTGCTCGTTGCCGTTTCGGTAATCCGCCGCGGCCTGCTCGATCGAATGCAGTTCGAGCGCCGGCGAGCGCAACGGCAATGCGAAAAAGACGATCGCTAGAAGCGAAGCTAGCCAACCGCGAAACGGCGTTCGCGTCCGTGACGTGGGCACGGGCGTTAGTCTACGACGGGCCGCGCTTTGCGTCCCGCCGCACAATCTTAAAAGCTGGTAAGGTCTTACCAGCGGAAAATGGCCGCACGCGAGAAAACGGGCGGTATGATTGCGACGCTGGTTGCGGCCGCGCTGTTTGCCAACCCTTGCTCCTATTCGGGGCAGGCGGCACGCTGCGGGACGCTCGCCGTTCCCGAAACCCGGACGAACCCAAACGGCCGGTCGATCGTGCTCCACTTCGTGGTGGTCCCGCCGCGCAAGAGCCTGGAGCGCGAGCCCGTCTTCGCGATTGCCGGCGGCCCGGGGCAAAGTGCGATCGATGTATATCGCGGCGGGCTAGCCGACGATGGCTTTCTGCGAGCAGCCCACGACGACCGCGCGATCGTGCTGCTCGACCAGCGCGGGGCGGGCGCTTCGAGCCCGATGCCGTGCGATCTCACCGGCGAGCGCGCTACCATGTTTACCCACCTGTTCGCCCCCTCGATCGTCGAAGGCTGTCGTCGCAGCTTGGCGGCGACGCACGATCTGAACGCTTACGGAACCGATGCGGCGGTCGACGACCTCGACGCGCTGCGACGATCGTTGGGCTATTCCAAGATCGTATTGTACGGCGGATCGTATGGGACGGATGCGTCGCTGGTGTACTTACGACGTCACGGAACCTCCGTCGCGGCCGCGGTGCTGCTCGGCGTCGCGCCACCGTCGTTGTTATTGCCGCTCCCATTTCCAAGCGGAGCCCAGCACGCGTTGAACGACCTGATCGCAGCGTGCGATACCGATACGGCTTGCAAACGCAACTTTCCAAACTTTGCGGCGGAATTCTCGCGAATGATCGAGGGCTCGAAAAACGGCGGGATCGCGGTAGCCGGCGGTCGCATTTCGTTCGAAGTTCTCGCCGACGCAATGCGCCACGTCATGTACGATGCCTATACTTCATCGTATCTTCCGCTGATCGTTCGGCGCTGGGCGGCCGGCGATTCCGTACCGTTGGCGAAAATCGTGACGCTCACGTCGCAAGGCATTGGTGGCTCCCTCGACATGGGAATGAATCTGTCGATCACGTGCGCTGAATCGATGCCGTTCATCTCGCCACAGCAAGCCGCGCTCGCCTCGCGAGACACGTTTATGGGCACGTCACGATACGACGCGCAACGCACGGCCTGCAACATCTGGAACGTGCGTCCGGTCGACGCCACGTTTTTGTCGCCGATTCGTTCCGGCGTTCCGGTGCTGATGATCAGCGGCACCGACGATCCGGCCACGCCACCGCAGTTCGGCGCTCGCGTACTGGCCGGTCTAGCGAACGGCCGGCAAATCCTCATTCCAGGAGCCGGACACGATACGGCATCGGCATGTACGGAACGGATCGAAAGCGACTTCCTACGGTCGTACGACGTCCGAACGTTGGACGCTACATGCGTAAGCCGGCAGCGCCGCCCGGCCTTCGCGACGTCGTTTACCGGATTATTTTAAGCACGAACGCGTGCGGCTGCTTGCGCCGCCAGGTTTGGCTGAGGATGCCCTGGGAATCTAAAAAATTATGTGTCGCGAAGGTGTCCTCTGGCGATTTTCTGCCGACGAGGCTCTGGCTGCAATCGGTCATCGTGGCCGGTTCGTTAGCAGCTTGCGGCAGCATAGCGGCTGGGCGATCGATGAATATGCTGCTTCGGTCGTGTATAGCGAGCTCGTGGGCAACGTCGCCACGCACTCGCCCGGGCCGATCGAAATCGTACTCGAGTGCGACAACCGGAACATCGTCTTGAACGTCACCGATCGCGGTAGCGGTTTTCGCTTCGCGCCCGCGCTTCCACCCGACGTTCTCAGCGAAGGCGGCCGCGGCTTGTATTTGGTTTCGAAGTACGCTACGAACGTCGAGCTCAACGATGCCGAGCCCGGCACCACCGTGCGTGCGACCCTTCCTCGAAAAACCTGACGAAGCGGAGCGATTTCCTGCGGTTTAGGTGGCCGGTTCCTCCTGAACGATTTCGGCTCGTGACGGAGCCAACCGCAAGTATACGACCGGCACGAGCAACAACGTCAAGATCAACGAGCTCGTCAGTCCGCCGATAACCACGGTTCCGAGCGAACGTTGCGCTTCGGCGCCGGGCTCGATAGCGAGCGCTAGCGGCAACATGCCGGCGATCATCGCGACGGTCGTCATGACGATCGGGCGGAACCGCTCGTAGGCGGCTTCGATCATTGCGGCGCGCGAGTTGTTCTGCGTCAACCGCAATCTGTTCGCGAAGTCTACCAGCAAAATGCCGTTCTTGCTGACCAATCCTACGAGCAGCACGGATCCGATGAACGAGAACAGGTTGAGCGTTTGATGCGTGATGGCTAGTGCGCCCAACGCGCCGACGACCGCGACCGGGACGCTGAACATTACCACCAACGGGGTTCGATATCCGTTGTATAGCGCGACCATCAGGAGATACACCAGCAGCACGGAAAGCGCCAACGAAATCGACATCCCAACGACGGTATCCGTAACGAATTCTTGATTGCCGCCGCTGACCGGAGCGACGATAATCCCCGAGCCGAGATGCAGGCCGGCAACGAGACGATTGAAATCGCCTTGCACGTTCGAGAGCTCGCGTCCGGCACCGACGTTCGCGCCGACGTACACGACGGACTGACGGTTGATGCGTGTGATCAACGGCGGTGCGGGTTCGCGCTGAATACGCGAGACGTCGCCGACGTTGACGATCGAGCCGCCGCTCGATCGAACGGGAATCGCTGCGATCGCCGACAGATTCGTCTGGTCTTCTTGCGGATAGATGACTTGAACGTCTTTGAGCCCATCGGATGTGGGGAACTGTGTTGCCAGCGTTCCGCCGAAAGCCGCGCGAATCGCATCGGCCGCGGTACCTACCTCGACGCCCAGCGCCCGCGCGCGATCTCGATCGAACGCGATCTCCACCTGCGGTGACGGCGGGTTATCCGAGGTCGTGGGATCGACCGCGCCCGGTGTTTTCGCGAGCGCTGCGTACACCTTAGCGGCCGCCTCGGTCGGATCGCCGCCGGGAGCGCTCACTACCTCGTCGATCGGCTGCTGAATACCG
>DASXXU010000229.1:0-11818 GCA_036502885.1 Candidatus Tumulicola sp. | reverse complement strand
CGGCGATTACCACTCGTTGCCGGGCGATCCGCTGCGAACGTTTATCGATACGACCGCTGAAGTGCAACGGGCCATGGGCTTCCAGAACGAGAAGGACCATCCGGAGGTCGCGCCCTCGCAGTTCGAGATCAACTACAGCTATTCGGAAGTGGTGAACGCGGCCGACCAGATACAGCTCTACAAGCTGATCTGCCGCCAGGTGGCGACGCGCATGGGCCTGACCGCGTCGTTCCTGCCGAAGCCAGTCGTTGGGGTGAACGGCAGCGGCATGCACACCAACGTATCGGTGAGCCGCGACGGAAAAAACTTATTCTGGGATCCGCAAGGCAAAGAGCGCATAAGCCCGTTTGCATGGGAATTCGTTAATCGAATTCTGACGCACGCTCCGGCACTGTGTTTGATGTTCAACGCCAGCGTCAACGCCTATCGGCGGCTCGATCCGCACTTTGAGGCGCCGAACCAGATCAAGGCGTCGGCGGTCGATCGCGGTTCGATGGTTCGGGTACCGATCGGCAACGAGCGCAGCTCGCGCGTCGAGGTTCGTTCGGTCGCTCCGGATTCGAATCCGTACCTCGCGTTGCTGGCGGTATTTGCCACCGGGCTCGAAGCGACCGGTGATCCGAACGGCTGCGCAAACGATCGCTATCTGCCCGACAACATCTACGATGCGCTGGCCGCCTTTCGCGAGTCCGCGTGGGCGGACGAGATCATGGGCGCCGACATCAAGAATCGATACGCCGAGCTCAAACAAGCGTCGGCGGATCGTTGTCCACGGTTACTCGGAACCGTCGTGAAGTCGCAGGAAGTGCAGTTCCATCACGAGGTGTACAACCAATACTTGTGGGGATTGTTCTGAAGCGATTCGGCTAACGGTGGCCCAGATGCCAACCGTGCTCGGAGCACGCGTATGGGGCCAACCCGACGCTCTGTTTCGGGACCGCACGTTCGGCTAGTTTTCTGGTTGCGAAAGAAGCTTTTGGCGAACCCGTTTTATTGAAGCACGAGCGCGCGCCGCCGGATTTCCGGGGTGCGCGTTTCGTTTCGTCAGCCGGCATTCCTCAGGTCGCGTTGCATCGGCGTCGCTTCGAGCTTGCGCTGCATCGCTTCGGTGGGAACCTTGATGCGATCGGCCAGCCGGACGAACTGCAGCATCCGGATGTGCCACCATGTTAAATCGAGTTCGTACCATTTCAAACCGTGGCGGGCCGAGAACGGAAACGCGTGGTGGTTGTTGTGCCAGCCTTCACCGAACGACAACAACGCCACCCACCAACAGTTGGTCGATTCGTCGTTGGTGCGGAAGGTTCGGTAACCCAGCATGTGAGCGGCGCTGTTCACGAGCCACGTCGAGTGGTACGCGAAAACCAAGCGCGCGAACACGCCCCATACGACAAACGCCCATCCGCCAACCACAAATAAGGTAACGCCCAGCGCGACTTGTAACGGCAAAGCGAGCCACGCGAGCGCGCGATAGAACGGCTCGGCGTACAGGTCGGGTGCGTAACGCTTGATTTCTTCTTCGGTCGGCATCGCGACGTTGTTGCGGTACAGCCAGTCGAAGTGCGCCCACCAGAAACCGCGCTGAATGGTGTGCGGATCGCCGTCGTGATCGGCGTGCGCGTGATGTTTGCGATGGATCGCGACCCAACGAATCGGATCGCCTTGGAGCGAAAGCGTACCGAAAACCGCAAGCAGATATTCGACCGGTTTGCTCAACCGAAGGCTGCGATGCGTCAAGGTGCGGTGGAAACACAGCGTGATGCCCAGCGCTCCGGTGCAATACGCGATCACCGCGCCGGTTGCGACCGCCGGCCAAGCAAAGAACCCCGGCCAAAAAATGGCCAGGGCTCCGATGTGGATACCGATTAATGCGGCGCCGGTAAGGCGACGCGACAGAGAGCCGGCGGGTTGCTGACCCTCTGCCTTCATCAACGGTTCTGGTTGGTAGCCGCTATCTAGCGGTAGCTGCCGCTGCGCGACGAGAAACAATCGCGGCAGTACACCGGCTTGTCGCCTCGCGGTTGGAACGGCACTTCGGCTACGCCGCCGCACTGGCTGCACGTGGCTTTGAACATCTCACGATGTCCGCCGCCGCCGCCGGCTCCGGCGCCGCCGCCACCACTGCGTCCGGCCTTGCGGGCCGCACGGCAATCGGTGCAACGGTTCGGCTTATTGGTGAAGCCCTTCATCGCGTAGAACTCTTGCTCGCCGGCGGTAAAGGGGAACTGACGACCGCAATCCATGCAGGTCAGCATTTCGGTGGTATACATTGAAACTAACGAGTCTCCTCAGAGAAGTGAATGTGTGTCCGGGTCCGACTCGCTAGTACGTGGAACGTGAACTTTACGAACTTCGAAACCTATCGACCACAACACTATACACCATCCGGAGCCGAATCGTTGCGGGCACTGTAACTTTTTTTAGGCAGGCAAGCCTGGCCGTCCGCTTTCCCTTGTTTGCGACGCCCGGTCTGTGAGATACTACGGGCGCTTCCTGCCAAGCAGAAGGAGAACGTTTGGCCCGTCCAGCCCGAAGAAAAGCCCGATCCCGCCCGGCCGCATCAAACGGAGCATCGACTCCGGCAGCGCCCGACACATCAAAAGAAGCTCCTTTAGAGCTTTTCGGCACCATTAAACAAGTGTATCCCAGCACCACGTTTGCGGTCGAACTCGAGAACGGCCACACCGTCCTTGCCCACATCGCCGGCCGCCTCCGACGCCATCGCATCAAGCTGTTGCTTGGCGATCGGGTCGAGCTAGAGATGTCGCCGTACGACCTCACCAAAGCCCGCATCGTGTACCGGTATCGCGCCGGTGAGGCCCGCCGCTCGCACTAGCAGCCGGCGGGGGAACCCTCGTTCGCGTCGAACACACGTTCGGTATAGCGGCGACTAGCGCGGTCGTGACCGACGTGGTAGGATGAGCGCTGTTGTCCGCGGGCAACCTCCAAAATCCGGCTGCGGCCGGTGGTGGCATAGGTGTCACCTGGCTAGGGTCCCGACGATAAGCCGGCGACCACAAACCACCTAGTCGAAAGGACGAACAGTGGCTACAAGGACGAAACGCGCCGTCAAAGACCGGCGCCCAAAGCGTAAGCCGTGCACGTTTTGCGCGGACCGGGTTATCGATATCGGATACCGCGAGGTCAATCGCTTAAAGAAGTACGTTTCCGAGCGGGGCAAGATCGTTCCGCGCCGGATTTCGGGTAACTGCGCCAAGCATCAACGGATGTTAACCGTCGCTATCAAGCGCGCGCGTATCATCGCTTTTCTTCCCTACGTTTCGGAGTAGCGCGTGAAGCTAATTCTACTGGCCGACGTTGCGGCGCTCGGTAAAAAGGGCACTATCGTCGACGTCGCCGAGGGGTACGCACGCAACTACTTGGTGCCGCGTAAACTCGGCATCGAAGCCGACAAAGGCGCGTTGGCAAAACTCGGATCGCAGCAACAAGCCCAAAAACGTCGCGAAGAGCAGACGCTGACCGAAGCCAAAGAGCTCGCCAAACGGCTCGAGACCGCCAAGGTCTCGGTAAAAGCCAAGGCCGGCGGCAACGGACGTTTATTCGGTACGGTCACCAACGCCGACGTGGCGACGGCGATCTCCGAATCGCTGGACGTTGCCATCGATAAGCACAAGATCGAGTTCAACAACTCGATCAAAGCGCTCGGCTCCTACCCGGTCGAAATCCGTCTGCATAAAAACGTGATCGCTAAAGCGACGGTCGACGTCGTTTCAATGTAACTCGGCGCCGTGCCGGACGCATCGCAGTACGCGTCGCGCTTCCGCCGCAAGTTCGGCGTTGAAGACGAGCTAGGCCGCTACGTAACCGCCTTATACGATATGCTCGGGTCGGTACTCGGGCCGGATAAGGTCGTGCTGCGCGCCGGCAAAGTCAACGCCCTACGCATGATGCGCTCGGCCAACTTGGCCGACCGTTTGTGCGCGCTGCAACGCCTGGTGTTCGAAGATCCGACGCTCGAGCGTGCGACGACGCGCGCTCAGCAGCGCAAGGCCATCGCCGAGATCGAAGATGCGATGGCCGAAACGATGGCGCAGCGCAACGCGGAAGACGCGCTGGAGAAGCGCGTCAACGAAAAAATGGCGCAACGCCACGAAGAGTACGTCAAGGATCTCAAGCTCGAAGCGCTGCGCGAGAGCGGCGGTCCGGAAACGCCGTCGACGCAAGCCAAGCTTGCCGAGCTGGATGCGCTTTCGCAACGCGGCTTAGCGGCTTCGGCATTGCGCCAGCTGCGTCCGCAAAATCTGCGCGATATCATCGGACAAGAAGCGGCCATACGCGCACTGCTTGCAAAAATTAGTTCGCCCTATCCGCAGCACGTATTGCTCTACGGGCCGCCGGGCGTCGGCAAAACGACCGTCGCGCGTTTAGCGCTCGAAGCGGCCAAGAGCCGCCCGCAAACGCCGTTCGGCAAAAATGCACCGTTCGTCGAGGCTAGCGGCACGACGTTGCGCTGGGATCCGCGCGAAACGATCAACCCGTTGTTGGGCAGCGTGCACGATCCGATCTACCAGGGCAGCCGGCGCGAGTTCGCCGAAGGCGGCATCCCCGAACCCAAGCTCGGTCTGGTCACGCGCGCGCACGGCGGCGTGCTGTTTATCGACGAGATCGGTGAAATGGATTCGGCCCTGCAGCTGCGCTTGCTCAAAGTGTTGGAAGATCGTCGCGTGACGTTCGAATCTTCATATTACGACGAGGCTGCCTCCAACGTTCCGGAATATGTCAAGCGCTTGTTCCGCGAAGGCGCGCCGGCCGATTTCATTCTGATCGGGGCGACGACGCGCGAGCCCGAAGACATCGATCCCGCGATCCGCTCGCGTTGTGCCGAAGTGTTCTTTTCGCCGTTGACGCAGCATCAAGTCGTTTCGATCGTGCAAGGCGCCATCAAGCGGTTGGGCGTTCGCGCCGGCCCCCGCGTGCCGCGCGCGATCGCTTCGTATTCGATCGAGGGCCGCAAAGCGGTGCAGATCGTGGCGGACGCTTACGGGCAGGCGCTCTACCGTTCGCGGCCCGCCAAGAATTCGGACGACGGAAAAACGCAAATGCCGGTGATCTCCGAAGACGACGTGACGACCGTCGCGCAAACCAGCCGCTTGTTACAGCACACACCGGTCAAAGCGCGCTCCGCGCGTGAGGTCGGTAAGACGTTCGGTTTGGGCGTCTTGCACTATTTGGGGAGCTTGATCGAAATCGAAGCGGTCGCGTTTCCCGCATCCGGTCCCGGCAAAGGTTCGGTGCGTTTCAACGACACCGCCGGTTCGATGGCCAAAGATTCGGTGTTCAACGCCGCCAGCGTGCTGCGCACCGTCGCCGGCATCGATGCGAGCAACTTCGATCTGCACATCAACATCGTTGGTGGCGGCAATATCGACGGTCCCTCGGCGGGCTTAGCAATTTTTCTCGCGCTGTATTCGGCTGTTACGAAGGCGCCGCTGCCGCAGGACGTCGCGGTTACCGGCGAGCTTTCGATCCAAGGCAAGGTGCGCGGCGTTGGCGGCATCGTGGAGAAGTTGTACGCCGCACGTCAAGCCGGGATGCGTTCGGTATTGATCCCGCGCGAAAACATTCGCGAAGTCGACAAGAGCATGACCGGAATCGACGTCGTGCCGGTGGTCGACGTCGAAAGCGTTTTGCGAGAGCTGCATATGCACAGACATTCCACAAGGCGTCCACCGGCGGCGCGCCGCAAGGGCGCACGACGTTCATGACCGCGCAACCGTCTCCAACCCCGATCGATCGCATTCCGCCACATAATATTGAGGCGGAGATGGCGGTGCTCGGATCGATTCTCGTCGATAAGGCGATGATGGGCGAAGTCGGACAACTCGTTCGTCCCGGCGATTTCTACGCGCACGTGCACGAGACGATCTACGCGGTGCTCTCGCATCTCTACGAACGCGACGAACCCGTCGATACAATTACCGTAAGCGAAGAGTTGCGTACGCGCGGCGTGCTCGAACGCGTCGGCGGCGTTTCGTACATCAGCTCGTTGATGGACACGGTGCAGTCGGCCGGATCGGCGCGCTACTACGCGACGATCGTTCACGAAAAGGCGGCGCTGCGCGCGCTGATCGGCGCGGGCACGCAGGTCACGAAGCTCGGTTACGAAGGCGAAGAAGATGTTGCCGCTTCGCTCGACCGGGCGCAGCAGATCGTCTACGCGATCGGCGAAGAGCGCGGCTCGAAAGATTTCAAGCCGGTGCGCAGCCTGCTCAAAGAAGCCTTCGACAGCATCGATAACCTGTATCACCGGCGCGGCGACCGTATCGGGCTAACCTCCGGTTATGCCGATATCGATGCGATGACGACCGGTTTTCAGCCCGGCAACTTCGTGATCGTGGCGGCCCGCCCGGGCATGGGCAAAACGTCGTTCGCGCTCAACATGGCGGTCGCGGCGGCGCGCGACTGCGGGCAACCGGTGGCCTTTTTCTCGTTGGAGATGTCGAACAACGAACTGATCCAGCGTTTGATTTGTTCCGAAGCGCGAATTTCGATGAACGACATGCGTCGCGGCAACATCAAACCGCATCAGTGGGAATCGATTTCCCGCGCGATGGAGACGCTCGATCAACTGCCGATCTTTCTCGACGACATGGGCGCGCTCAGCGTCAGCGATCTGCGCAATCGTTGCCGGATCCTAAAGAAATCGGCCGACGGCGCGCTGGGCGCCATCTTCGTGGATTACTTGCAACTGGTGCGTCCGGCGATTACCTCGCGCGGCGTCAACCGCAACGAAGAGTTGTCGGATATCTGTCGCACGTTGAAGGTTACCGCAAAAGAACTCAAGGTTCCGATCGTTGCGCTGGCGCAGCTGAACCGTGCCGTGGAAAGCCGTTCCGACACCGGCAAGCGTCCGATGCTGTCGGACCTGCGCGATTCGGGCTCGATCGAACAAGAATCCGACGTCGTCGCATTTCTTTTCCGCGAGGGTTACTACAAACCCGAATGTCCCGATCCGGAGCTGACCGAGTTCATCATCGCTAAACACCGTAACGGCCCGACCGGGACGGTCAAACTGCGGTTTCAGCGCGAGTTCACGTTGTTCGTTCCGTACGGCGACGACTCGCACTACCCGGCCGCGTAAAATCCCGGAGGCGCTACACCAGCGTCGTTTGGTCCTCGACCGTTCCGATACTCTGCGCGAGATAGGTACGCGACAGCTTGACGTATTCGGCTGCCGAAATATCGATCCAGTGGGCGGCTTCGCCTTCGATCTTCTTTTTAACGGAAGCGGGCGCGCCGGCGGCCAGCACGTGCGGTGGAATCTCAGCGCGTTCGCCGACGACACTTCCCGCCGCGATTAGGCTTCCAGCGCCGATGCGACAGCCGTTCAGCAAGGTGGCATTGCTGCCGATCAAGGCGTGCGGTTCGATCGTGCAATCTTCCATGACTGCGGCGTGACCGACCGTAACGTCGTCGCCCACGTACGTTCCGCCGTGCTCGCTAACGTGCACCACCGCGTTGTCTTGAATCGACGTCCGCGCGCCGATGCGGATCGGCCCGTTATCGCCGCGCAGCACCGCGCCGAACCAAATGCTGGCTTCGGGGCCGACGACGACGTCGCCGATCAATACCGCGGTCGGCGCGACGAAGGCCGACGGATCGACGCGCGGAGCTTTACCGTTAAACGGAATCAACATTGAGCGATGCTTCGCAGCCGGTTGCGGCGAACCTCGGACGCATGCACAGGCATCGCACGCCGCTGCGCGGCGTTCGCGCGATCGCGCATCCCAAACCGGACGATCCGAACTACACCGCGGTCAACTACGAATACGCCGGACGCGAGGGGCATATTCACGAGGTCGTCGAGATCGGCGGCCGATCGCTGGCCAAAGTCGGATATACCGACCGCAAGATCGTGTACTACCTACTCGACGACCTGGAGCTCGACCAACGCGCGAAACGCGGCACGTTTCACGACGCGGACGATAAACCGGACGCTACGGGGTAACCGCCGGGTTCTTATCGGCGAAGGCGCCGCTCGGGTTCGGTTTCACCCAAACGATCAAATCCCAAATCGACGGGAACTCGAAGATCGTCGGAACGTTCGATGCGTTCGGAACTTTTTTTAGGGCTACGAGCGTCGTCGCGCTGGGTTGCGTGATGCTGCCGCCGGCAGCCAGGAACTTCGGATTCATCACCCAGTGGTCGTACGTCAGCTTGCCGGTGGCCGGGTCGCGCTCGACGTAGTGAACGTGCCCGTCGAACTCAACCCATCGGCCCGGGTTGATGCCCCAAAGGGCCGGGCGATTCGGGCTTCCATCATAGAGGACCGAAAAATCCGCCCCGAGCAGATTGCCGTTCTTGTCGTACCATAGCTGGCTGGGATGCTTGATATCGGACGACTGCCAATGCAAGTTGGCGTAGCTGATCGAGCCCGAGTCGTCTTCGTCGGTGTAGCGAACGTATCCGGCTTTCTCGGCATCTGCCGCGGTCGGATACCGCTTCATGAGGTCGGCTTGAATGGCTGCGACGAACGCTTTTTCCGAGGCGCTCATCGTACCGTGATATGTGGCGTTTTGGTCGGCCAGAACGCGAAGCGGCGCCGCCAGCACGGCAGCTGCAAGGAGCAGCCCAACGAAATGTTTGGTCATGCCGAGATTGTACGGCAGTCGAGCGCGAGCGCCCATCAAAGACCGGTCAAACCCGAACCTCCCTTCGGCAGGGGGACGGCGCGGGGCGGGCCAAACCAGGTTGCCGCGGTTCGAGGCCGCATTCGCCGACGTAGCTCAGTGGTAGAGCAATTGTTTCGTAAACAATAGGTCGTCAGTTCAATCCTGACCGTCGGCTCCAGTCAAAGTGACGGCAGGCTCCTGGGCGAAGCTCGGGAGGTGCCCCAATGGACCGCCGACATCGACATCGATGCGGCCCTAGCTGCAAGACTCGTTGCCGGCCAGTTTCCCGAACTCGCGTGCTCGAGCGTCCAGCCATTCGGCTTCGGCTGGGATAACGCGGCATTCCTCATCGATCGCCGCATCGTATTCCGATTCCCACGCCGCAAAATCGCCTCGACTCTCATCGAACGAGAGATCGCCCTGCTGCCGCTCGTCGCAAAACACGTTCCACTCGCAATTTCGGCGCCCCAGTTTATCGGAGCAAAGACAACAGAGTACCCGTGGGTGTTTGCGGGCTATACGTCGATCGCCGGGTCGACGCTCTGCTCGATGGCGCTATCGGATACCGCACGCACCGCCCTCGCAGAGCCAATCGCCGAATTTTTGAAGGCGCTACACCACGTCGAACCGGCCGGACTCGTCGCGCGAGGATTGCCGCCGGACGATATCGGCCGGCTCGACCATGAGAAGCGGCTACGGGTCACGCGCGAACGCATCTCGGGGCTCGCGGCGCTCGGCCAGATTGCGAGCGGCGACCATTTTGCGTCGTGGCTTGAGGCGCATCCGCCGGTGCCGCTACACGATGAGAAGCGCAGGCTCGTGCACGGTGACTTGTACGCGCGCCACATCCTGATCGATGATAGCGGGGCGTTATCGATTGGGGCGACGTTCATCTCGGCGATCCGGCATTGGACATCGCGATCGCGCATTTGGTTTTACCATCGACCGCACACGCGGCGTTTCGCGCCGCATATGGCCCAATCGACGATCGAACGTGGACTGCAGCACGATACCGAGCGATATATCACGCAATTCTAGAATTGGAATATGGTGTCCGGGAAGCTGACGCCGGAATGCAAGATAGCGGTAGAACGGCGTTACGTCTTATGAGCAATGCGAGCGATTAACGGGGCGTTTCGTAGGCGCTCGGCCGGGAAATCGCTTTGTCCGCGGAAGTCTTTCGCCGAGAGGTCGCAGAATAACGACCGTAATCAATAATTTCGGGAGATACGCATGAAGACCACGATCGCATCGATCGCCTTGCTCTTCGCCGTCGTCGCAAGCAATGGTGTAGCACCAGCCGCGACCCCAACGGCGCCCGCGGCGGTCGGAACCGCCCTTCCATCGTTCGAAGGACAATCGCTCGACGGCAAAACGGTGTCGTCGTCGCAGTTCCGCGGTAAGGTCGTGGTGTTGAACGACTGGGCGACGTGGTGCCCGCCGTGCCGTCACGAAACGCCCGACATGGTGAAGGCATATAACAAGCTGCACGCTTCGGACGTGATGTTCGTCGGCTTAGACGACAACGAAACGGTGCCGGTGGTTAAAAGCTTCATTTCGGAGCACGGCGTTCCATATTCGACGATTTTGGTGAGCACGCACCTTCGCCAACTGATCAGCGTTGCCGCGATACCGACCACGATCGTGGTCGACAAGAACGGTATCGTTCGCGCGCGTTGGACCGGCGGCGTAACGCCGGCGCAACTCGCCGAGTTCATCGACGGGGCGCGTCAGGGGCGGAACGTCTACTATGTGTCGCCCGTGCAGAAACATTTGGATTCGATGTTAGCCGGTGGCCAGTTCACACTGACCGGTTCGCACACGCAAGTGCGCGCGGGTGCGGCCGCCGCCATCAAGCAGGTCGCCGCGTCGGATGACTATCTCAACGCGCTGCCGTCGTCGCAATCCGATTCGTACGACTACGCTCGAACGAGTCGCGAGCAAGGTGCGCTGCAATACGCAGCCGCAACGGCGTTGCTGGGCTTACAAAATACGCCGCAGCAAAAATACGACGCTTACGTTCTGCAAGCCAAAGGGTATACGAACCTCGGCGACTCGGCGGGCGCGGTTCGCTCCACGCGTAGCGCTCTTGCGCTCAAGCCGAGCGATCCCACCACGATCTTCCGCATGGCTCGCGCGTTGGGTGCGGCCGGCGATTACACCGCGGCGATCCCATATGCGACCAAGTACACCAATATGCGTCCCAGCGATCCCGACGGTTTTAGCTGGCTCGCGATCTTCTATAAGCGTTCGGGACAACCACAGCAGGCCATCGCGCCGTTCCTAAAGAGCACGTCGCTTTTGGAAGCGGCCGTAAAAACGTCGTCAACGAAAGATCGTAGCGATAATGCCGCTAACGCGGCCGACGAGTTGCTGTCGCTCGGCGATGCGTACGTAACGTTGGGCGACGGCGACCAGGCGCAAAAAGCCTACGCCACCGCAAAGCAATACGCCGACATGGTCGATCCGAAGAGCCCGGCCGGCGAGATTCGCGACCGCGTGTCGGAACGCGCGGCCGAAGGCACCGTCGCGGTCGCCGTTAAGCAAGGTTCGAATCTGGCCATTTCGGTGACGAAGTGGACCGGAGCGGATCTTCCCGGCAGCGTTAGCTCGACGTACAAGTACCGTTTGATCGTGGTCGCAAAAGGCGGCCAGCCGGTCACGCTCACCGCGCAAAATCTCGCCCCCGGCTGGGTCGCGTCGTTCTGCGCCGATCGTCTTTGCTCGCCGGGTAAGGTGACGTTCACGCCCCCGGAAAGCGGTGTGAAAACGTACGAGTTCCAACTCGTTCCACCTAATCCGGGAGCCAAGCCGAACGACAACATCGCGGTCGTTTCCAACGGCGTCAGCGCAACCGTCCCCGCGCGCTAGCGTTCGCATACGGCCGGCATTGCCGGCCGATGCTCCGGCGCTCGTTTCGCTGTTCGCGCAACTCGGTTATCCGAACGGTGCGACGACGATCGAGCGCCGTTTACGTTCTCGCGAGGGTGAGTCGGCCGTTGTGCTCGCCGAACGCGATGAAGGCGCTGTAGGCTTTATCGCCATGCAAATCGCCGAACATCTGCTCACCGGTGCGATGGCCGAAATCGAAGCGCTGGTGGTCGACCAGGCAGAACGTGGTAATGGAACCGGGGCTGCGCTGGTGCGTGCCGCCGAAGCGTGGGCGCGAGAGCGCGGCGTACGCT
>DASXXU010000228.1:0-4884 GCA_036502885.1 Candidatus Tumulicola sp. | reverse complement strand
GTCGTAGCCTGTTGCGAAATCTCCGAATCGTTCACGAACACGTGGCTATCGGAAATCGACCACAAACCATTCGGATTTGGCGGCAGCACGAATACGTGCGCCATGAAACGCACCATCTTCGAACCCGAACCGAGGGTTCCGGTAAAATCGGCTGCCGACGAACCGGCCGACGTCGAGCTGGTAATGTGAATCTGTGGAGTAAATCCATTCTGCCGCCCGATGGCTTCGTACATCGCCACCCAAGCCTTCACCGGATCGTTGGTGTACGGCAACACCGCACCGTGGAAATTCTGACGCGCCAGCGGCGACGCCGTGCGCAAGAACATTTCCCCGCGCGGATTCGAGGGGTCGAGCCCCATGAAATGCATGTTGTACGAAACTTGAGCGCTCTTTGCGGGCGCGCTCGCCATCGCGCTACCGCCGCCACCAACCGCCAGCGTCCAACCCGCCGGAATGCCGATGCTCCCGGTACCGTCCGAAAACGGATGGGAAATCAGCGGTTGGGCCGGCGCGAGCTTCACCGCACGCCCTCCGGCCGCACTTCCCGGCACGGTCATCGCCCCGAGCCGGCGCATCATCGGCGCGACCGTCGTGTGAAAGCGAGCGCTGGTATCGTACAACGCTACGGCCGCCGTCTGCGCGCCGGCGCTCGTCCGAACGATCCCGATGCCGGTATATGCCTTTCCGTCTCGGTCGGCGGTGAAAAGAAAGGCCAGCGAACCGTCCCGGTCATCCCGGGCAACCTGCGCGATGACCGGCCGGGAACCCAGGTCGGCGTGAACCCGTCGCAACAGCGCCGCGGTTCCGGCCGTCAGCGAGGAGCCGCCGACCGTGCCGGTAAGGATCGTGCCCCCGCCTGGGTTGGCCGAGGTCTGAAAGATCCCACCCGGCGCAGCCGGGGCTGGAAGCGCCAAACCGGGCGCGAAGAATCCGCAAACCAAGAGGGCTGCTGCGATTCGAATTCGAGCGTTCATGCCCGCAGTATAGAAGTACGGGCGCGACGCGAGCATGGGGAGGCGACCCCTAATTTCACGGCGGGCGCCTCACGCGCGACGTTGACATCACCCTGGGGCGGCGTGATATGCTCGGCGAGCCGAAGCAGCGGTATGGCTCACGCCGAATCGCTCACCGGATGCCTACGGGCGATCCGGTCTTCACTCGAGGAGGTCGCCGGCCGGCTTTCGCGTGGTGGGGTTGCCGAGGCGACGCCCATCTTTTTCTTTTTGGAGATATGCCATAGCACGACCGCTCCGCATCAACGATCAGATCCGCATTCGCTCGGTCCGCGTGATCGACGAAAACGGCGAACAGCTTGGAATCATGGCGACCGAGGACGCTCTCGCCCGCGCTCGCGCGGCCGGCTTAGACCTCATCGAAGTTTCGCCCAACGCCCAGCCGCCGGTGTGTAAGATCGCCGACTACGGACGATTGAAGTACGAGCAATCGAAAAAAGATAAGGACGCTCGCAAGAAGCAGCGGCACTTCGAGCTCAAGGAAGTAAAGTTGCGTCCGAAGATCGAGACGCACGACTACGAGACGAAGGCCCGCATGGCCGAACGCCTGCTGGTCGACGGAAGCAAGATCAAGGTAACGATCATGTTCCGTGGACGCGAGATCACGTACACGAGCTTCGGACGGCGTCTGCTCGATCGCATGGCCGAAGATATGGCACCGCTCGCGACGGTCGAACGCGAACCACGGCTCGAAGGCCGTAACATGTTTATGATTCTGGCGCCACGTGCGACGCCCACCGGCCCCCCGAAATTCTCGCAAGGACGCGAGAAAGAAGCGGAGCCGGAGGCCCTAGCCGACGACGCCCACCTAGACAACGAAGATCAAGACGAAGATCAATTGGAGGAACAGACCAGTGCCCAAGATACGAACACACCGGGGAACGGCCAAACGCGTCAAAGTGACGGGGACCGGCAAAGTTCTCCATCGCCATCAATTTAGCGGCTGCGGTCACATCCTCAGCAAGAAGACGCGCAAGCGTAAGCGCAACTTCCGCAAAGACCAACCGACCTTCAAGGGCGATCTCAAGCGCTTAGCGCCGACGATCCCGTACCTGGTATAAGGGGGCTGCGTCGTGGCACGTATCAAGCGAGGAGTACACGGTCTCAAGCATCGCCGCAAGGTGATGAAACTCGTCAAGGGTTTTCGCGCCGCCCGCCGGCGCAACTATCGCGTTGCGAACGAAGCGCTGCTCAAGTCGTTGGCGTATGCCTTCCGCGACCGGCGCGTCCGCAAGCGTGAGTTCCGTTCGTTGTGGATCAGCCGCATCAATGCGGCCGTGCGCAGCGAGGGCCTTTCGTACTCCGTTTTCATGAACGGGCTCAAGAAATCGGGCGTCACGGTCAATCGCAAGGCGCTGGCCGAGCTAGCCGTGTCGGACAGAGCGGCGTTCGGTTCCCTGATGAACTTAGCAAAACAAGCCGCGGGCAAATAGTTCTCTAGCCGACGATTAGAGCAGCGCGTCGCCCCGAGGCGATGCGCTGCTTCGTATCTAATGATTGCGCGCATGAAGCTTGGAGCTTGTGCGCTTTTAGCATGGCTGGCCAGCGCTATTTTGCTACCCGCGCAAGCCGCGGCCCCGGCTCGGCCGGCGCACGCGGCCACGTTCGAGTCGCGCATCACCGCTAGCGCGCAGGCCGCCGTCTCCGAGGCGCGGGCTCCCGGACTAGCGATCGGGGTGGTCCACGACGGAACCCTGGTCTACGCCCGGGGTTTCGGATACGCCAATATCGCGCGCCACGAAGGCGTCACGCCCGATACGGAATTTTTTGCGGCCGGGATCACGCGGCAGTTCACGGCAGCCGCGGTGCTGCTGCTCGTTCAAGACGGCAAACTTCGGCTCGACGACCGGGTGACGCGCTTCTACCCCGATCTGCAAGTCGCTTCGGGCGTGACCGTCGCGCAGTTGTTGACGCAAACGTCCGGCCTTCCGTCGCCCGGCGGATTATCCGCACCGTTGAACGATTTTACGAAATCGATTCGCGCGGCCGACCTGATGGCCGCGATTGCAAACCTCAAACCGGCCGCGCCGCCGGGCAGCGTCTACGCCGACAATCCGTTGAATTATCTGCTCGCCGGGGCGATCGTCGAAAGCGTTTCCGGCGAGCCGCTCTCCGACTTTTTGCAACAACGCATCTTCGTGCCGCTCGTGATGGAGCACACGTTCCTGGCGGGCGATACCGGGATCGCATCGTCGGTCGCGACCGGTTACACGCGACCCGCTCGCGGCGGACCGTTCGTAATGGCGAGAACGTGGGATCCGGCGTGGCTCGCCGGCGACCGCGGCTTGGTAACCACCGTCAGCGATTTAGCCAAGTGGGATATCGAGATGCCGATCTTGCTCCGCGACGATGCGGTTCGCACGATCTTTACGGCTGCGGTGACGTCGCAGGCGACACAATACGGTATGGGTTGGGTGATCGACGCGCGCGGCGGCGAACGATACGTTTGGTACGCCGATCAAATCCCCGGATACGCGACGTTCAATGCGTTGCTGCCGGATAAGCACGATGCGGTCATCGTTTTGACCAACGCCGACTCGCTGGACTCGGGACACGTTCCCACCTCGCTCGAGGTCGCGGCCGGCGTGCTGGATGCGCTCGATCCCGAGCAAACCTCAAATCTCGATAACGCCGTCGTCATGCGCGCCCGCGATTGGCTGCAGCGCTTGGCCGACAAACGCATCGATCGTACCCAGCTAACGCCTTCGTTCAGCCGTTATTTAAGCGACCAGGTGGTTTCGCGCGCGAACGTCGCGGCCTACGGAAAACTTGTAAGCATCGTTCCGGTCTCGAGCTCGCCGCAACCCAACGGCGATACGTTGTACGTGTTCTTAGTGCGCTTCGCGAAGGGGCAATACCACTACCGTTTTACGTTGACCGCCGACGGAAAGATCGACGGATTATATCTGGTCTCTTAGTCGTCGCCTTCGGCTAAACGACGCCCCGTTGCTTCGACGACTTTGCCCAACATGGTGACCGCTTCGGCACGCGTTGCATTGCTGAACATATAGCGTAAGCGTTCGTCGGCATCCTCGACGACGAGCACGGCACGGCGTCCGGTGCGAACGGCGGCAATCAGCGACGTAAGATACGCCTCGTCTTCCGGCGCGAGCGCGGTATCGCCATCCGCTCGATCTGGATCGAGCAATCGTTTGAGGACGGCGTCGATGTCGTTGGGTATTTCCACGGACTTCCTCCAACGCAAGCGTTCGCGACGTAGCAACGCGACGCGAAATGATAACTAGGGTCTACGACCGACCGCTTTCGCTTCGCATTTGGCCGCCTTGCGCCTTCAACCACAGCAATGCGAGTGCGGTTTTTGCGTCGGATACTTGCCCGGTAACCAAGCGCCAAGCGTCGTCCGGCGAAACCAGTTTCACATCGATCCGCTCGTCCTGGTCGAGCGCCTGTTCGCCCGCTCGCAGATCGGTCGCGAAGAATATATGCTGGGTTTCATCGCAAACGCCCGGCGTCGTATAGACCGTCAGCAACGGCTCGATGCGCCCGGCCGAATACCCGGTTTCTTCACGAAGCTCTCGAACCGCAGCATCGAGTATCCCTTCACCTCGGTCGACGTGACCGGCCGGAATCTCCCAGACATAGGCGCCGGCGGCGTGGCGATATTGACGGACGAGCGCGACGCGCTGGCTATCGTCGACCGCTAGAACGGCGACGGTGTGTCCCAACTCGATGACGTCGATTCGATGTGGGGCCTCTTGCCCGTAGCGAATTTCGTCGACGCGAACGTCGAAGACGCGCCCTTCGAACGCGCGCCGGGACGAAACGATCGAAATAGAATCGTGCATTTCACGCTTTTGGCGGAACCGCGATGCCCAGCCTCGTAGGACGACGGGTGAAATCGCCGCGCTCG
>DASXXU010000227.1:0-12284 GCA_036502885.1 Candidatus Tumulicola sp. | reverse complement strand
GTTCGAACGCTCGTCCGCGCGCCATCGTCGCGCGCGGTCGCCGGGCGATCGCATCGTTTTCGTTCTCTCCGCCCGGCGGCTATCAGTTTCAATCGAACTTCATCGACGTGCACTTGGGATCGCGCGAGGGATTCTTCGTCGTCGAAGCCCGTCGCGGTGATGTCGGCGAGCAGGTTTGGATCAATCGCACGCGCGTCGGGCTGGTGTCGAAGGAAACGCCGGGCGAGTTGGTCTTGTACGGAACCGATCTCGGAACCGGACGGTCGATGCCGCGCATGCGCATCCAGTTTGTGGTCGGCAATCGATTCGTGACAGAACAAACCGATGGCAGCGGCATCGTACGTTGGAAGCGATTTCCACGGCCGGTATTCGCGTTGGCGCAATGGGGATCGAGTTACGCGTTTTTGAGCCCGTTGCCGCAAGCGCCGCTTCCGCAGGCGATCGTCGCGGTGCGCACCGACTCAGCCGTGGTGCACGCCGGCGACGTTGTGCGCGCCGTGGGCTTTGCACGTACGCGTAGCGGAACGTCGTTTCGTCCGGCCGGCGGTTCGATCTCGGTGTCGCTACGCTCGGGCGCGACGCTCGTTGGCGAACAACGGGTTCCGTTGGACGCAGCCGGTGCGTTTAGCACGCAGTTTGCAATCCCGTCGAGCGCGCGTGCGGGCGAGTATACGCTGCTGGCGCAGAATGGCTCCGGCGCCGGCGGCGTGACCGTGCACGTCGACGCCGATGTTGCCGGCTTGTCGTTGACGGCTGCCGCCGAATGTGGCGATAGTTGCGATCCGAACCGCGACGTACCGTTGCGCATCCACGCATCGCGCGGCGGCGCGACGGTGCGAGTCGTCGTCGTTCGCTCGCCGCACGTCTTCTTTGGAACGAACACGGATGCAACGCCGTGGGCCACTAGCATCTGGGCCGACCAACAGGTGCAGGCCGACGGTCAAGGCGACGTGACCGTTTCGATCCCGCATCCAACCGACGAACTCCCGTCGACCTACGGCGTGCACGTCGAGTCGGGTGCGGCGACCGCCGATACGCGCATCGTCGTTCCGACGTCACAGGCCGCGATTCGGGTTACGGTCGATCGCGACGAACAACGTGTCGGAACCCCGCTTGGGTTTACGGTCGAGGCACGCGAGCTCGCGACCGGCAAGCCGCTCAATGGCGCGGCGGTTGCGGTTCGTTTGGTGCACGGCGCCTCGGCCAACGTGCAGACGATACAACTGGATGCGAACGGCCGCGCGCGCGGCTCGTTCTCATCGCCGTTGCTGGGAACGAATCTGGTGTTCGCCAGCGTCGACCTCGGCGGTCGCGCGACCGACGCGGCGGCCGTGCAAATCGACGCCGAGTCGTCGAAAGAAGTTGTCGATGAGGGCAGCGGCAACGTCAAGTTATCGGTCGATCACCAAAGCTATCGCTCGGGCGACGCCATTCGCGTCAGCGCCAACCTCGCCGGTGGGCAAGGGCAAGCGCTGTTGACGCTCGAGAGCGCGCTGGGCGTCGATACCGAGGTCGTGGACGCGAACGGTGGAAACGCCGGCGCGAGCTTCCACGCTAGCGGGGCTCCGGGCGAGTTACGCGCCGGTTCGAGCTTCGTGCGCGACGGTGCGATCGAGTGGGCGATCTTGCCGCTTCAAGTGGATGCACCCGGCCGGCCGGATTCGGCCAACCCGACGCTGGATGCGTCCACGTTTGCGCCCTCGCAGATCGCCGCCGTTACGATTCCCGGCGCGTCCTCGGCTGCGACGCTGGCGATTCGCATTAGCAAAGAGCTGCCGTCGGGTAGCGCGTTGTTCGATTCCGCGCCGGACGTGTTGGCTATCGATGTCGCGGCAACGCAAAATAGCGCGCCGGCCGACCAGTCGTGGCATCCGTGGGTCGATTCCACCGGAGATCACGCACAAGTGTTGGGCTTCGTTCGCCGCACGCAGCAACCGCCGGATCTATCGTTAGCGCAGTCCGACACGCAGCCGGTGTACTGGAAGATCGTGCAGTCGGCGCGCGGCGGCGTGACGGTCCCGGTGCCCGCGCAAAGCGGGCGCTACACGCTCTCCGTGCTGCGCATCGCGAACGACGGCAGCGTCGGCGCGGGCACCGCCACGCTGGTCGTGCACTCGTGAGCTTAATGTTGCTCGATACCTACGGTTTGGTGTATCGCGCGTTTTTCGCGTTGCCCGGATTGACGACGAGCAAGGGCGTGCCGATAAACGCAGCCTACGGTTTTACCATGATGCTCAACAAGATCATCGCCGACGAGCATCCGACGCACGTCATCGCTGCATTCGATAAAGGTAAACCCGAGCATCGCGTGGCGCTGTACAAAGAGTACAAGGCGCAGCGCGAAACCATGCCCGACGAGCTGCGCAGTCAGTTTGCGCTGGTCCGTCGCATCCTAGCCGTACACGGTATCCCGATCGTCGAAATCGAGGGTCAAGAGGCCGACGATGTCATCGCGACGCTCGCGCGACAAGCCGAAGAAGCCGGCGAACAGACGCTGATCGTTACCGGCGATCTCGATTTGCTGCAAGTCGTCGACGAACGCACCACGGTCCTTGCGACGCGCCGCGGAATTACCGAACTGGGGCGGTACGATCCCGAAGCGGTGCGCGCTCGTTTCGGGCTAGAGCCGGCGCAACTACCCGACTATCGCGGCCTCAAAGGCGACCCGTCCGATAATCTCCCCGGAATCCCGGGCGTGGGCGAAAAAACGGCGACGAAACTGTTGCAGGCTGCCGGAACGCTCGACGCGCTGGTTGCCAATCCCGAACTCGCCGGTACGCCGAAATTACAGAAACTGATCGAGGTATACGGCGATCAGGCGTGTTTGTGCCGCACCGTCTCGATCGTGCGGCGCGACCTGCCCGTCTCGGTCGATTGGAACGACAGCCTCTATCGTACGCCCGACCAATCCGATCTCTACAAACTATACAGCGATCTGGAGTTCAAATCGCTGGTCGCCAAGCTGCAGGCTCCCGCCGACTTGCCGTTGCTCGACGCGCGCACCGGCTTGAGCGGAACGTATCGCTCGTATTCCGCCGCGGTCGATCCGCCTGAGTTTTCGCGGCTTGCCGCCGATCTCTCGGCGCTGGTCGAACGACCGCGCGTCGCGTTCGCGTTGGCCGGCGAGGACCTCGGCATAAGCGCCGCGCCCGAAAGCGGTTTCGATTTTCCGCTCGCGGCGTTGGCGCACGACGAAGTACGCGATGCGTTGCAAACGCTGCTGCGCTCGGACGCGTCGAAAGCAGCGTACGATGCAAAACGCATCGCTCGAGCGCTGGCGTTGCGCGGAATCGAAGTGGCAGCGTTCGATGACGATGCAATGATCGCCGCCCACCTGCTCGATCCCGGCCGCGGGTACGCGGATCCGCAGGATGCCGCGGCGGCAATTCTCGGCGCGGCAACCGAACCGATCGCGGCGGCCGTCGCCGACGCGACGTTCCGCATGCTCGAGCCGCAACGCGAATCCTTACGCGAACGCGAGCAACTCGATCTCTATCGCGACGTCGAGCTTCCGTTAGCGCCGGTATTGGCTCGGATGGAGGCCGCCGGCGTCGCAATCGACTTGAGCGAGCTGGCGATCGTAGGCCGCGAGGTCGAAACCGCCGCCGCCCGCCTGCAGCGGCATATCTTCGATTTCGCCGGCGAAGAGTTTAACATCGGCTCGCCCATGCAACTTGGAAAGATTCTTTTCGACAAACTGCAGATTCCGAACGGGAAAAAGGGCAAGACCGGTTGGGCGACCGGCGTGGAAGTGCTGCAAGGGCTTTCGCGCGAGTATCCGATCTGCGCGCTCGTGCTGGAATGGCGCGAGGTTACCAAACTGAAGAATACGTACGTCGAAGTGATCGCATCCTCGGTCGATCCGTCGGACGGACGGCTGCACACGATCTTCAACCAAACCGCGACCGCCACCGGGCGATTGTCGTCGACGAATCCGAATCTACAAAACGTTCCGGTGCGCGGCGAACTGGGCCGTCGTATTCGTCGCGCTTTCGTAGCCGGCGGCGACGACAACGTTTTGCTCGCCGCCGATTACAGTCAGATCGAGTTACGGCTGATGGCGCACCTTTCCGGCGATGCTGCGATGCGCGCGGCCTTCGATGAAGGGCAAGACATTCACGACTTTACGGCCCGGCAGATCTTCAACGTTCGCGCCGGCGACGAAGTCGATGCGAATCAGCGCAGGATGGCCAAGAGCGTCAACTTCGGTTTGCTTTACGGGATGTCGGATTTCGGGCTAGCGCAACGCTTGGAGATCGGGCGGGCCGAAGCCAGGGAAATAACGGCAGCGTACTTCGCGCGCTTTCCATCGGTGCGGGCGTATATCGATGGTACGATCGCCGAAGGGCGCCGCAACGGTTACGTAACGACGATGTTGGGACGCCGCCGGTATATGCCCGGATTGACGTCGGGAAACTATATGTTGCGCGCTGCCGCCGAACGCGAGGCGACCAACGCGCCGTTGCAAGGCAGCGCCGCCGACCTTATGAAGCTGGCGATGGTACGCATCGACGGAGCCCTAACGCGAGCCGGTCTCGACACACGTATGCTGCTGCAAATACACGACGAGTTAATTTTCGAAGTGCGCGCTTCGCAGCGCGATCGTTTGGCCGCGCTAGTCCGAGAGAATATGGAACACGCGATCGAGCTGAGCGTACCGCTCGAGGTCACGGTAAAGACCGGTCGCAACTGGTACGATGTGGAACCGCTCCACGAAGAGGAGGAACCGAATGTTTGACGCGATCTTGGCGGCAATCGTCGCAACGGCCACGCCGGCCCCCAGCCATTTACCGGTCGTCGTCATTCATGCGCCACAAGCGAACCTTCGGCTGGAGGTCGCCAAGAACGATCCCGAACGCGAGCACGGGTTGATGGATCGCACCTCGCTGCAGGCGCATACCGGCATGCTGTTCGTGTTCGATAACGACGGCCCGGTGACGTTCTGGATGAAGGACACCCTGATACCGCTCGACATGGTTTTCGTCGCGTCCGACGGGACGATTCGGTCGATCGATCCGGCGGTTCCGCCAGCTATCCCGAAAGCGGCCGACGCGTCCATCCCGCTCGAGCCCGGTAGGGCAAAATACGTAATCGAGCTTCCGACCGGCGAGGCGTATGTCGATGGGCTCAAGCCGGGCCTGCGCCTGACGATACCCGACCTCTCGCATATCTAAGGAACCGCGGGTTGCCCGAACTCCCCGAGGTCGAAACGATCGTCCGCGGCCTGGCTTCGAACATCGTTGGCAAGCGCATCGACCGCGTCGAGGTCCGGCTGCCCAAAATCGCCGTCTCGACCGTCCAGGGTGCCTTCGAGCGAGAGCTGCCCGGTGAACGTTTCGTGGGGGCCCACCGGCGAGGGAAATACGCCGTACTCGACCTTTCGTCAGGCCGCAGCCTGGTCACAAGCCTGCGAATGACCGGGCGCCTGGTCGTCCAGCGGGCTAGGGAAGCGGATTTCCCGGGTACCCACGTCGTGCTCCATTTGGCCGGTGGTAGGCGCCTGAGCTTCGCCGACGTTCGCACGTTTGGGCGCATGCGGCTGGTCGAACCAGGGGAAGCCTGGGATCGCGACCTCGGCGTCGAGCCCCTTTCGGCGGCCTTTACAGCCGAAGCTCTAGCGAGTATGCTGTCGGGGCGGACGACGCCGATAAAGGTCTTTTTATTAGACCAACGGCGCATCGCGGGTATCGGCAACATCTACGCCAGTGAGGCGCTATGGGAAGCCGGCATCCGTCCGAGCCGTCCGGCCAAAACGTTGACAAAGCCACGGATAGCGCGGTTGCATCGCGCCATCGTCGAGGTGCTCGACCGGGCGGTTCGGATGCGCGGCTCGAGTATCGACGACTATGTCGATGCCGCCGGATTGCGCGGGGGCTTTCAAAACGTTCTGTCGGTCTACGGCCGGCTCGGTGAACCGTGCGTACGTTGCGGGAAACCGGTCGTCCGAACGGTGCTCGGTCAACGCGGAACCTGGTGGTGCCGCTCGTGTCAACGGTAAGTTCGCAAAATAAAAATAACGAAGGTAGGAACCGCAACATCTCTACGACGCAAATCGCTCCCGTTCAACCCGAAGAAGATCAACTCGCGCTAGAACAGCAGCTCTACGAAGAGTCGCTCAAAGTACTCGACGAAGGCCAGGTTCTCACCGGCACGATCGTCCAAAAAGACAAAGACGAACTGCTCGTCGACGTCGGCGGTAAATCCGAAGGCGTTCTTCCGTTCCGCGAGCTATCGCTCGCCGTCGATCCGAAGGTTCTTCGCGTCGGCGACACGCTCGAAGTAATGATCCATCGCATCGACGATCTCGACGGAACCTTGTTCCTGTCCGAGCGCCGCGCGCGCGCGCTCAAGACGTGGGAAAAGGTTATCGAAGCCCACGAGCGCGATGAAGTCATCGAAGCGACCGTGACGCAAGTTGTCAAAGGCGGCGTTCTGGTCGATCTGGGAATGCGCGGATTCGTTCCGGCTTCGCAAATCCGCCGTCAGCCCGTCGGAAATCTCGACGAGCTCGTCGGCCAGCGCTTGCGGCTGAAGGTCATCGACCTCGACCACAAGCGCCATCGCGTGGTGCTGTCTCAACGGCTCGTTCTCGAAGAAGAACTGCAAGCCAAAAAGCAAGAGCTGCTCGACACGTTGGAAGTCGGACAGATTCGCGAAGGCGTCGTCGTTCGATTGGCCGATTTCGGCGCGTTCGTCGACCTCGGCGGCATCGACGGCCTGATTCACAACAGCGAGTTGTCCTACGCGCGCATCAAGCATCCGTCGGAAGTTGCGCGAATCGGCGATGTCGTTCAAGTCGAGATCATGAAGTTCGATCCGGATGCGAAGAAGGTCAGCCTGTCGCTCAAGCACGCGCTGCCCGATCCGTGGGACGAGCACGCCGATAAGCTGTACGAAACCAACAAGCTGACGGCGCAAGTCGTCAAGGTGACGCCGAACTATCTCCTGGTAGAAATCATCCCGGGCATCCTGGCGATGGTTCCGAAGGGCGAGTTTGACGGTGCGGCTCAGTACAGTCCCGGACAAGATGTCGAAGTAACGTTGCTCACGATCAACCACGCGACCCGGCGCATCACGGCGTCGATCCAGCACGTGGCCGACGTCCCACCCGAAGAGATCGAACAGATCGTCGTTCCCGAAATCGACGTCATGGCGCCGCCCGATTCGGCTTCGCCCGAAGAAGCGGCCCCGTAACGAAACGACGATGCGCGCCGGCCTGACCGGAGGCATTGGTTCGGGGAAGTCGACCGTCGCGACGATGTTCCGTGAATTTGGAGCGTTGATCGTCGACACCGACCTGATAGCACGAGAAGCCGTCGCGCCGAACAGCGACGGCTTCTTTCAAATTGCGCGCTCGTGGCCGCAGACGATCCGCGATGGCGAGCTCGATCGAGGCGCTCTCGCCGACATCGTTTTCGCGGATCCCGCGCAACGCGAGCGGCTCAACGCGATCGTTCATCCGTTGGTCCGGCGGATCGCAGCCGAGCGAAGCGCCGCCGCGATGCCGGGCCAGCTGGTGGTCCACGTCGTGCCGTTGCTGTTCGAAACCGGCTACAACGAACTCGTCGATCGCACGATCGTAGTGGTCGCGCCGGACGCCGAGCGCATCCATCGAGTGGAATCGCGCGACGGCCTGTCGGAAGACGCCATTCGAGCGCGCATGGCGGCACAAATTTTACCTGCAGATGCCGCCGAGCGCGCGGATTACGTGGTTCGCAACGACGCATCGGTGGGCGAACTGCGGGCTCGCTCGCGCGCCGTCTACGACGCTATCGTTACGTAGTTTTCTCGGGTACGCCGAAGCAAGTTCCTCGCGGCGGCGGTGCGTCTTGATAGATCGGCCCGGAGTTTTCAACCGGCAAGTTATCTTGCGGATTCAAGATGACTTGCACCTTAGCGTTCGGCGTCAAATGGTCTTCGCACCAGAAAACGGCGTGCGGCACGGATGCTTTGTCGCCGCCAATCCAGAGATCGAACCATAAGCCCGTGCACCCGTTGCTTCCATGCCCGCGATGCGGTCCCGAATGCGTGCAGTCGTCTTCGCGTATGAAGTACTGTTCTAAGAACGGCACGTAGATTTTTATGCCATACGGAATTTTGCTGTCGTTCTTTGGTTCGGTGGCAAACGTCGTCGGGTTGCAATACGTGCCGTCGCCGGACGCTACTTTATGGAGCACCGGATGCGCGATCTTCGCTCCGGGTGGACTGTTGTCGGGCCATCCGTAAAAGGTGATCGTCGCGTTCACCGTCGCCGGATCGATTTTCGCGACGTAGCAGCTGTCCGGCAACGTGGAAAATGCTGTGCCGCCGTAGGACTGCGACGTTTGACCGGGTGACCCCCCGCAAGACGCGAGCGCCACCGCGACGGCCAAGATCGTGCCCCTTCTAACCGCGTGCTTCATCTTTCACACATTCTCCCGTGAGAAGATCGTTCGTGGAAATGGCGGTTTGCTCCCCGACTCGCGAGCGAGCGCCTCGTTCCTGTGAGTTTTCTTAGTTTGCCGGGCGCTGGCTTGGGAAAAACCAACGGTACCACTCTTCTACAGATACGAGGCACACGGCATGACCACGCAAGAATCGGGATCGTCCGGCGGCATGAGCGTTCGCGAAGCGGGACGTCGCGGAGGCGAACGCGTCAAGGCCAAATACGGGTCGGAATTTTACGAGGAGATCGGTCGTAAGGGCGGCCAGGCGACGAAAACCAAGTACGGTCCGTCGTTCTACGAAGTGATCGGACAAAAAGGCGGTCAGCGCCCGAAGAAAAAGTCCGGCACGTCTTCCTAATTTTTTCTCGTCCGCTCGACTTTTAAGGATTCATGGCTGAAAAATCAAACGACGTCGCGGCGAAACGCGAAATGTCGGTCCGTGAGGCCGGCAAAAAAGGCGGCGACACCGTCCGGGACCGGTACGGTTCGACGTTCTACGAAGACATAGGCCGCAAGGGCGGTAAGGCGACGCGTGACCGTCACGGCGTGGAGTTCTACGAGTCGATCGGTCAAAAAGGCGGGAAGGTCGTCAAAGAAAAGTACGGCTCGGACTTCTACGAGGAGATCGGCCACAAAGGCGGCCAGAAAGTCAAGAAGCTCATCGCCGAAGCGAAGAAAAAAATTCTCGAAGAGAAAGGGTAGTCCGGGGATCCAGCAGCGCTAGATCTCCGGCGCCACCTTTCCAGTGCGGACGTCGACCTGTCCGCCAAGCTTTCCGATATGCACGGTGTTCGCGTCGAAGTCGACCGTTATATGGTCGGCTCGAAGCGTTTCCCCGTTGGTGTGAATAAACGCCGGATGGTCGATCTTTAACAGCTTCGCATCGTTGGTCCATACGACGTGATCGGTATCGAACGCTAGATGCTGCGGGTCGTTCAAGCGTTCGATGTGCATGGCGCCGATCGCGGTGAAGTTGAGCGACTGCACGTCGACTTGAATGTGCCGCGCCGATATTCGCAGGTACGGCTTCCCTTTCCGAAAGATCACGCCGTTGCGCACGCCGTCCACACTGCCTGTCAAACCGTCGGGTGAGAGATGCGCTTTGGTGTAATCGAACGCCCACGATTTGGTCGCGATACGATTGCCGATCACGTGCCCGCCGTGCAGGTCCATGCTCACCGTGGACGGCGGCGGAGGCACTTTTCCGTTATCCGCAATGAGGATCTCGATCACGACCCACAACATGAAAACGACGCCGGCGATTACGCCGATGCGTTTGTACCAGCGCTTGCGCAAGGCCGTGCTAGCCACCGCGCGTTCTCCGCGCCGGCGTTAGCATCAAGATGCCGTAGAGGATCCACATCGCCAGCCCGACGGCGGCCGGCCCGATGTGCGAGAACACCGTATCGAGGCGCGGGCCGACGTTGCCGTAGATGACGACCCGTTTCTCCATGGCGCTGCGCCGTTGCCACGAGCCGTCGGGATTGATGATGCCGCTGATTCCGGTCGCGGCCGCGCGAACGACGTAGGCGCCGCTCTCGATTGCGCGCAGTTGTGCGATTTGGGCGTGCATGTACGGCCCCGAGGTGGTTCCGAACCACGCGTCGTCGGTGCTCACCACCAACAGTTGCGCGCCGCGGCGCACCTGAGCGAACGCCAGATCGGAAAAGCCGGATTCCCAACAGATCAACGGTGCGATCGGCAACGCTTCGGTTTCGTACACGCCGTCGACGTGACCCGTGCCGTAGCCTCCGTTCAACTTGCCGACGTACGGTAACCACGACAGAAACGCGCGTCCCGGGAACGATTCGGCGAACGGAACGAGTTGGCGTTTATCGTAGAGCGTGTGCCCGCCCTTGGGCGAAAAGACGAACAACGAGTCGTAGAGTTTTCGTTTGCGCCAACTCTGGCTCCCAACCACGATCGTAGCGCGCGTCGACATCGCCAACATGCGAAATTGGTTCATCAGATACGGATCGCGATCGAGCCAGGTGGGGATTGCTGTTTCGGGCCAGACGATGAGTTTGGGCTGATGGGGCACGGTTTGATACGACATGCTGGTGTAACGGTCCACCGCTAAATAGAGCGAACTCCATTTGAGTGATTGCGCGATGTTGGCTTGTACCGCGGCAACCGGGATATGCGGCTTCGGTGTCTGGCGTGCCGGCCAAAACCACCAAGCCGACGCGGTTGCGACGACCGTAGCGAGCGCGACGATCGCGAACGGCTTCCACGTTCTGCGAACGATCGCGTCGGCGAAATATGCGCCGGCACAGCACAGCACGAACGTTATGCCAAAGGTTCCCGCGAACGCAGCGAGCGCACGCAACGGCGTATCGGCTTGCGTGTATCCGAGTTGACCGAACGGCGAGCCCAAGGCGCCGATGCTGCGAATCCATTCGCACCCGGTAAAAATTCCGGCTGCGGCTAGCGGCGCCAACACCGGACGGACGTGACGGTATGCGAGCGCGGCAAGAACAGCGGCGAGCACGAAAAACGGTGCTTGGATTGCGGCGGCCGCCAACGGCAATACCGGGCCAAAAACCCCAATATAGCTGCCGACCGTATGGCCGATCCAAGAAAGGCCGATCGTGAAAAAGATCATTCCTGAAAACCACGCTAAAATCGCGGCGCGTTTCCAGGATGCTCCTTGCCACGTCAAGAAAAGCGCCGCCGTCCCGAACGGCGCCAGCCACGCTGCGTTAAACTTCGGGAACGCCGCAGCCAGCGCGAGTGCGGCACACGCCGCCACGCCGGCATCGCGCAGCCATGAGGAACGGATGATACGCAAACTCGGTTTCGGACTCGTAGTACTAACGGCGGTTACGATCGTTGCATGCGGCCGGCAAGTGACGCCCAATCCTGTGGGGCTCGGTCCGGGCGGCGCTCCCGAAGGGTTCATGAGCGTCTTCTTTGACGTTTCGGCGCCGTTCAACTTTTCGAACTACCAATACTGGATTATCTTCGACACAACCGGAGATGGGCAAACCCCTAGCACGCAACCCTTTAACAATAACTATGCTGGGTACTCGGCGGCAATCGAAGTTACCGGTGGTGGGGGCGCTACTTCTGCCAGAGCCATTCGGTTCATCAGAAGTTCTACGAACCCTAAAATTCCGCCGGTGCCGTTCTACCTGACCGGCGTAACCCCGCAGCAGCTGCAATATTTCTTTAATAGTAACGGCACCGGAACCGAGTTCAACGTGATTTTTCAACGCTCGATTTTTCTCGCCGGCCAATCGAGCCCGCCGCCGCTGGCTCGGAATTGGACGTTCAATGCCTTCACGACGCAGGGCAACTCGTTCAACAACATGACCTTCGTCGATTCGATGGGTGCCGGCGGCCCGAATCAGCCGCAGTACGTGTCGCCAACGTTGCCGACGTATCAGTGTTTTGACACGAATCCGTTGTACGCGCTTTCGAGTGGCCTGATAATAGATCCGCCGGCGCAGATCGTCAGCACCGAAATCGCTAACAATCCCAGCCCGGTTCCGAGCGCCGCAGTGCCTTGTTCGGGCGACACTACCGCAGATGGGGTAACACGGCATGCAGCCTCTCGAATGTAGTCACGCGCCGTGCAACTGCACGGTAAAAGGGGCGGTCGGCGGGGAAGCCTACTGCTCCGAGGATTGCCGTGACGCTGAAGTCGCGACGATCGAATCCGACACGTGCGCGTGCGGCCATCCCCCGTGCGACGAAGATTAACGTTCGCGCCTAGTAGTTGAACGTCGAGGGGATAATCTGTCCCGGTTGCCCGATAGCGAACGTCGCAGTTTGAGTCGGGAATGCCAGTAAGCTCAGGCCAACGTTGATTGCTTGCGATGCTTCGCTGTACAGCACTTGCACCTGATAACAGTC
>DASXXU010000226.1:0-3822 GCA_036502885.1 Candidatus Tumulicola sp. | reverse complement strand
GGAGCCGATGGCGGCGCCGACGGCGATGGGGGAGCGGACGGCGGGGCGTAATCGCTGACCGATCCGTTATTCCGCATCACGGGGCTCGCGCTTGATGAGTTCGCGATGCAGTATTGGGGCGTTGCGCCACTGTTTCGGAGTGGGGCGCACCTTCCCAAAGGCGGCTTTGGCGATTTGCTGTCGCTCGCCGCGCTCGACGAATTAGTCTCGCGACGAGGCCTACGGACGCCCTTCGTTCGGATGAGCCGGGACGGCGATCTTCTGTCGCCGTCCCGCTTTACGCGCCCCGGAGGTGCGGGCGCCGAGATCGCGGATCAAGTTGCCGACGAAAAAGTCCTAACGGAGTTCGCTAACGGCGCGACGCTCGTATTGCAGGGCTTGCATCGCACTTGGGCGCCTATTCAGTCGTTCGCCCGGGATCTCGCGGCGCAACTCGGACATCCGGTGCAAGTCAATGCCTACGTAACGCCGCCCCAAAATACCGGCTTCTCTCCGCACTACGACGTTCACGACGTTTTCGTCTTGCAGTTCGCGGGCCGCAAGCACTGGCGCATTCACGGGCCGGTCTTGCCGTCACCGCTACGCGACCAACCGTATCAAAATCGCAAATCGGCGGTCGACGCGCGCGCGGCCGAAACACCGGTTATCGATCGTGTGCTCGAGACCGGCGATACCATGTACTTACCGCGCGGATATATACACGCGGCAACATCGCTCGAGGGAATCTCAGGCCATCTAACCGTCGGCGTCCATCCGCTCACGCGCCGCCTACTCGCCGACGAAATTCTCGCCACGCTATCCGACGACGTCGAGTTGCGCCGCTCGTTGCCGGTCGGCGTCGATCTTTCGAACGAGGATGCGATCGCAGCGGATCTTTCCGAAACGATCGCAGCCATGCACGCTGCAATCGAGCGCTTCGACCGAGTCGCAATCGCGCGATCCCTCGGTCGTCATCTTTCGGCCGGGACGCGCCCAGCCGCGCTGGCCCCGTTCGAACAAATCGCCGCTGCGGATCAGCTGGCGGCGGATCGCCGCGTCCGATTGCGGCCGGGATTGCGCCTGACGTTGCGCATCGAAGGCGAACGCATCGTGGTGGTGTTGCCGGATCGCGAATTTCGGCTTCCGGCAACTCATGCCGATGCCGTGCGGTTCGCAACCTCAGGCAATGCAATTACCGCCGGCACACTACCAGGCCTGGACGTGAACCACGGCCTCGTCCTGCTTTCGCAACTCTTGCGCGAAGGCGTCGTCGTACCGGCGTGACGGCTGGTACTTCGTTTCGCTGTTCCGTCGCGGCCGAGGTGCGCGGCGACCCGATGGTGGGCACCGCGCCGCCGCAAACGCGCGTGCTGATCGTTCATCAACCGGGTGCGTGGGGGCCGCGCGGCCTGATCGAGAGCCGTTGCGATCCGGAGGTGGCGCGCAGAATTGACGCAGCCGCTTCCGCGCACGGCATGCGCCTTCAGGCGACCCGTCGTCCCGGCAAACACGAGCCGGGCGTTCCCGCCGGCGGCTACGACGTCGGCATCGCCGACACGAAGCCCGGTGCCGCGAAGATTACATGGTGGCGCGTTGATGATTTAGCAGAGATCGTTCAGGAGCTCGAGGGCGGTTGGCCGCGCCTTGCCCCGGTCGCGGTCGATACCGAACCCTTATATTTGGTTTGCGCGCACGGAAAGCACGATCCGTGTTGTGCGCTGCGCGGCAGACCGATCGCACGAGCAATCCAACAACTCCGCCCCGGGCGTGTATGGGAAACGACGCATCTCGGCGGCGACCGTTTCGCCGCAAACGTTTTGGTATTGCCGACGGGTGAACTCTACGGACGCGTAACCCAACAGTTGGCGCCCGAATTGGTGCGCTGTGCCGAAGCGGGCGAGATCATTCCGACGCAACTGCGCGGTCGAATCGGGCTTTCGGCGGTAGCACAAGCGGCGCTCATTTTCGCGTACCAACAGCTCGGAATTTGTGAGCGGGATGCGTTAAACGTACGCTCCGTGCATCGAATTGACGAGGAGCACGCTGAGGTAACGATTGTTGCACCGCACGGCCAGCTTATCGTCGCGGTGGAAAGCGAGGTGCGCGAGGGAGCGCAGCTCACGTGCCGCGGCCCTGAAAACGTTCGCGCCCGCGAATATCGAGGCGTCAGCATCAGCCAAGCCGCGATCGAGTCGAGTGAGCCGTAGCGTGACAAGCAGCGCTCGTTGCGTCACGGCGGGCCCGGCATGACAAGGGCGCGACCGGCAATTCATCAAGTGCGCGTCGCGCACCCGACCGCAAGCATAGAACGCATGCGCCACTTTTATGGCGATCTTTTAGGGCTCGAAGAGATCGGTTCGTTTGTCGACCATGCCGGTTACGACGGCGTCATGTTTGCCTGCCCTCAACGGGCGTTTCACCTTGAGTTCACCGCATCAACATCGTGCGAGATTTCAAGTTGGAGTGCGGAATCGCTGCTCGTTCTGTACGTTCCCGATCGCGCCGAATACGAGCGGCTTTCGGGACGTTTAACGGCGTTCGACGTTCCGCTCGTCCAACCGAATAATCCGTATTGGGAACGTCACGGCATGACGTTCCTCGATCCGGACGGGCGACGCGTCGTCCTCGCTAACCTAGCTGGTCTGTAGGGTCGGGTAGTCGGTGTAACCATGCTCGTCACCGCCGAAGAACGTAGCAGGGTCAGGCTCGTTCAGCGGTTCGCCACGCTTCAATCGCTCGACCAGGTCAGGATTCGCCAGCGCGGGTCTTCCGATGCTCGCAACGTCGGCCACGTTCGCATCGACGTCGATGGAAATCTCATTTCGCGGCCGATCCGGACGGTTGACGAACAAACTCGTCGGCCAAGCGCCTCGAAACCACTGTAACAGTTCTTCGTCGCCGCCGTGCACGACGTGTAGGTAGGCAAGTTGTAACCCAGCGAGCTTGGGCACGAGCGTCTTATAGAGCGTCGTCGTATCGCCCTGGCGCAACTTCGACCGCGAATCGCGCGCGATTTTCGAACGATCCACCGTACGCATCCGAGCGTCGATTGGCGTTCTCCGAAAGAAATTGATGGATCAAATAGCCGTTGGCCCCGTGAATTTCGACGCCATCGGCGCCGGCCTCGATAGCACAGGCGGCGGCGTGACGAAATTCATCGATCGTCGTCGCGATCTCGCCGAACTCCAGCTCGCGCGGTTCGGGCAAGTCTTGCATGCCGCCGAGCGTGAACATTTATCCTAGCGCTCGCACCGCCGACGGGGCAACGACGGCTCCGCCCTTTGGGGAGTTGGACGGGTGCGAAATGCGTCCGACGTGCATGATTTGAATGAAGATCCGGCCACCCGCAGCGTGCACGGCGTCGGTCACGAGCCGCCAACCGTCGATCTGTTCCTTGGTATAAATACCGGGGGTGAACACGTATCCTTGGCCGACGTCGGAGGGCTGCGTTCCCTCGCTAATAATGAGCCCGTTGGAAGCACGCTGTGCGTAGTACGTCGCATTGAGCGGCGTGGGCACTCCAGCCGGCGTCGCGCGTGACCGCGTCATCGGCGCCATTACCAAGCGATTTGGAAGCGTCAATGATCCGACGTTCACCGGATCCCAAAGTTTGTTCATGTATCTCCTACAACGGCCAGTTTGGTCGACGCGCGCCGAACCAAACGCGTTAACTCCTCGATATCCGTCCGCGGATGCACCCGTCTAGGACAGAAGTTTAAAAGGCGCCGAGTCGCTGGCTACGATGGTGGGCATGAGCGAAGAAAAAGCGACGAAGATCGGCCCGCAGCCCCTGCATGCGTCGCCCGCCTGGGCTCGCGCGTTGCCGCCGCCGCCGGACGCCCG
>DASXXU010000225.1:0-16838 GCA_036502885.1 Candidatus Tumulicola sp. | reverse complement strand
CCGTCCCTCGATCGCCACGGTTTACCGGCACTTTCGGGTCGACCAATTGTACGGCCTTTGTCAGTGGTCTCCGGAGGCCAGCTCGCGCTATAACCACCCTATGAGTACACGCCTAATCGCAGTCTTTTGCGTGGCAGCCGCGATACCAATAACCGCGTGTTCCGGCCCAGGGCAAACGACGACGACTACCGCCCCCCGGATGCTGCCGCAGATCGCGGACGGCGGGGAGAACGCACTTCCTGCGGCGACGTCAACTGCACTGCTGTATATCGCGAACTTCGGCGATAATAACGTCGTCGCTTACGACTCGATGGGGAAACGAAAGCTCACAATTGCGGCCGGGTTAGACGAGCCCTTCGGTGTCGCCGTCGACCCGAGCGGCAAAGTCTACGTCGCAAACACGTTCGACCATAACTTCAAAGGGAATGTGACGACTTATACTCCGGATGGTAAGCGAACGAAACCAACGATAACCGCGGGCATATCTTTCCCCCTCGACGTCGTCGTCGATACGAACGGGAAGATATACGTCTCGAACCTTAACAACTACAGTGGTGAGGGCTTCATAACGACGTACGCGCCCGATGGAACGCAGACTACACCGACCATCACCAGCGGGATAGCCGGGCCCGTCGGCATGACCGTCGATGCGAGCGGCAAAATCTACGTCGCGAACATCTATAACGGTACGGTGACGACCTACAAGCCGGACGGAACGCAGGCCACACCAACGATAACCGGGCTCGATCAGCCGCTCGGCGTTGCCGTCGACCCAAACGGAAAAATTTACGTCGCTAACTCCGGTGGTGGCCCTCATGGCAACGGGTCCGTGACGACATATACGCCGGGTGGAACGCAGACGACGCCGACGATAACCGCCGGAATCGACGCTGCGCGGGGCGTAGCAGTCGACGCTGGCGGAAGCATTTACGTTTCAAACGTCAACGGCCCAGGCAAGCGCGGCGGTTTTGGCTCTGTGACCGTCTACACAGCCGACGGACAATTAACCAAACCGAGGATCACAAAAGAAATATCCGAGCCGGAACTCATCACGCTTCACTGAGGAACACCTGCAATGAAATGCCTGCGACCTTTTTTACTGGCGATAGCACCTGCGGTTGTTCTCGCAAGTTGCGGTGGCGGCGGTGTCCCAGCCACGACGTCGCAGGCCGCCGGAAACGCCGAACTGACATCGATACAGAACCTTATGCGGTCAGCTAAGGCTGCTTGTCCGGTTGTTCGGCCGAACGAAGCGCAATGTGACGTTTTGGTCCTCAAAACCGGCGTCCAACCGGCTCTGGCGGGCTGGGGCCCTTCCGATCTCCAGGCGGCCTATAATCTACCTTCGTCATCCCAAGGTGCTGGGCAAACCGTTGCGATCGTCGATGCCTACGACAACCCGAACGTCGCTTCCGATCTCGCCATGTATCGTTCATATTTTGGCCTGGGGACAGCGAGCTTCACGAAATACAATCAAACGGGTCAGACGAGTAACTACCCGGGCACTTGCGCCGGCAACGACGACTGGTGCATTGAAATCGATCTCGACGTCGAGATGGTCGCTGCAATCTGTCCGAAGTGCGCGATCGATCTCGTTGAGTCTAATACCAGCAGTCTCCAGGACCTCGGCGCGGCCGAAGCACAGGCGGCAAGGCTCGGAACGCACATCGTCAGCAACAGCTGGGGATGTTACACACCGGGTTGTACGTGGCAATCGCACGCGTTTCAAAGTCCGGGCGTGGTGTATTTAGCCGCAGCCGGCGACAATCACTACGGTTCGTATCCGCCGGCGCGGCTAGCTAAAGTTATTTCGGTCGGCGGTACGATTCTCGAGAAAATCGGATCGAAATATAAAGAACAAGTTTGGCCCTGGACGGCCGGAGGATGCGCTCACGGCGTTCACAAGCCCTCGTGGCAGCACGATCCCGGCTGTAAGAACCGCACCGCAAACGACCTTTCCGCCGTGGCGTGGGACGTGGCGGAATACGACACGTTCAACTCCGAGGGCGGTTGGATAACCGTAAGCGGAACGAGCATCGCTACGCCGATACTCGCCAGCGTCTACGCGCTCGCCGGCAACGCAGCGTCGCAACCTGGCGCCGAAGCGTTCTGGACGCTAACGACACAACAACGACAGAAATATCTGCACACCATAAGCCAGGGTAGCAACGGCCTCTGCAAAGAGAAGTATCTTTGCACCGCTGGAACCGGCGAATATTCGACGTATTCCGGCCCCACCGGCTGGGGAACGCCGAACGGAATAGGGGCATTCTAGGAGATGCGTGTGTCGTCGTAGCGAACAAGTCGTGGTAGCGAACAAGTCGTGGCTCATATGGGAGCCGGGGAAAATGGGGATCGACGATGTCGGTCCTCATTTTTGTGTCACACGCTGGCCGAAATAGATCGTGTGGCCCTGGTCGTCCTCAACGACGAATTCTTTCGTGCCCCAGGCCGTCTCGTGCACTTTATCGGTGAGCTCGATGCCCTTCTTCTCCAAGGCTTCCGCTACGGCGGCCGCATCCGGCGTCTCGATATATAGATGAAAATGGCCGCCTTGTTTGACGTAATCGATCGACGGATCGTCGCTATCGTCGAGCTTGAGGTGAACGATCGAATTCCCGGCGCTCACACCAGCGTAAAAGTCTTCGTGTCGAAAGTCTAAGTCAAAGCCTAAGAATTCGGTGTAGAAGCGTATCGTGCGCTCGAGGTCGTTCGTTCGCAACTGTGCGATAACGCTTGATATGCGACCGGGTATTTCGCTCATATCCGCCACACTTGTATTCTCACCACGAAATGTCCCGGCGAAGGGCTTTGAACGGTTCGGCATTAGCCCAAAAGCCGGCTACTGGTAGGTCTTGCGAACCTCCGGCAAACGCGCGCACATGGCATTTAGCCGGCCCCCGGATCGATTCGAAGTAGTAGGCACCGTTCTGTACGGCAGCGACGTAGTGCACCGACTGATTATCCAAACCCACGCAGTCTGCGGTCACTCGTATGCGCCCCGCGGGAAGCGTTCCATCGAGTGCGGCCAAAGCCGATCCCATGATGAGTTGGTCTTGTCCGCGCATCACGATCGAGCGATCTTTGCCCGGAAGGATCGCAACGTTCCGGCTGTCCGAGCACGGTAATACGCCCGCTACGATCGTGTAATATCCTGGATGTACGGACGCCGCGTAGACGTTGCTTCCGGACGAGTCGCGCCGCATCTTGCCGCTAACCGGCGTTTTGCCATCGGGATCCGTAATAAAGGAAACTTCGTTCGTGCTGCTATTGCGGCGACACGGCCAAAACCGAACCGTGACGTTCGAACTTGCTGCGAACTGCCGTATCGTACCAGAGGCCGGGGCCGAAACGCCGGCCGGCGTTTGCAATTAACTTTCTAGGTTATAGATCACGTTTCCAACGGACGCGCCGCCGCTTCTATACACGTCGCCGTTGCCCGAGAACGAATGCCATACGAGCACGACGTTGCCGGACGGTTCTCGCTCGGCGAATAGTGTAGCTACCTTGCCGTCGGGTCGCGTAATCGATATACCATCGGTTTGAGTCTTTAGCTCGTATTTCGTGCCGATGCGCTCTAAGAACTCGGGGAGCTTCGGCCAGAAATGCGCAAGCGAGACTGCGGCGTCGCTGCCGGTCATTTTTTCTGTCATATCCCCATAATCATACGCTTGATTTGGGATTTAGTCTAGGGAGCTCGGTTTATCCACGAGGCGACCGCTTTCGAGTGCATTTAGGAACAGTTCGTAGTCTTTAAAAACCTGGTCGGCGTAGCTTTGAGCGAACTCCACGATGGCTCCATCGAACGTCGAGGACACGCCCAGATAACCCGCGATCGCCTCGGCGTTTCCGGATCGGGAGTGCGCTATTGCCAAAACCTGACCGCACAGCATTGCGTACGACTGCATTTCCGTGAAGGTCATCGTGCTGACGTCGGCCGTCCACTTCATGTCCGAGATCTGGCGAATGTAGAACTGATGCCCGTCGTCACTATCGCTCCACCCCAAAAACAAATCGCTCGCCGATTGCATGAGCCATTGTCCGGCAACGACGCGCCGGCCGTTATTACGATACTTGCTAGTGCCGCCATACGGCTCGAGCACCGAGGCACGCGCCTCTTTAATTTGTAGGATCAATGCGTCGTTGTCGCCGGCCATTAACAACGCCGCGGCGCAACGCGTACCGACGCTGCCGGTGCCGACTACCTTTATCGCCAGATCGATGAGTCTATAGGCGCCAAAGAGCACCTGCAAGTCGTCGCGTAGCGATCGTTTGTATCGCTCGAAGACCTCGTGCGCGTCGACGATCACTTCGCCATCCGGCGGTGGGTGAAACAGTTTGGGTGGTTTATCGACGATTCGCGTCCCCGCGCCCTGGCCTTCGGTATATTGTTCGGCGACGAGTTCGTGGCTATCGTCCGGGGCTGAGCTCGGAACGCCGGAACGGCCTAACTCGAGCATGCGCGTTTGCTTCAAGAACTCGGTCGCGTCGATCCGCGAATACCACTCCTCGAGATGCGTCATTTGCGCGCAATTCAGCATCTGCTTTCTGTAAGCCGACACGGCGCCCAAAACAGCTTTAAAGTTTTGCTTGGCCGAGAATTTGTTCGCGCGGCCAGCGACCTCGATGCTCGCGGCCAAACGTTCGACATCCCATTCCCACGGCGCGTGGGCGGTCTCGTCGAAGTCGTTGATATCGAAGATGACGTTGCGTTCGGGCGTCGCGTAGATCCCGAAGTTTTCGAGATGACAATCGCCGCAAGCCTGAACGGTTATCCCGGTCGTCGGCCGGTCCGTACCGAGATCGTAGGCCATCATGCTGGCGAAACCGCGGAGGAACGCGAAAGCGGATTTCTTCATCCGCGCATAGCGGACCGGGATAAGGTTTGCGAGGCGTCCTTCGTTCGACTCCTCGAGACAGACGATCGGATCGGGACGCCCCGGTGCGGGCTTCCAGTGCCCGCGTAGACTTCGAGGAACCTGTTTTCGGAACGCCTTTCCTTCGCTGCGCCGTTGGTCTATGAAACGACCGGCTTTCGCTCGAGCGCACTCCTCGGCGGGAGCTTAATCGCGTCGGCAAGACGCAGAAGCTTGAGCATTCGTACGCTCAACCAGGTGAGGTCGAATTCAAACCACTTCAGCCCGTGTCGAGCCGAGTACGGAAACGCGTGATGGTTGTTGTGCCAGCCTTCGCCCCAAGCTAGCAGGGCGACCCACCAACAGTTGGTCGAGCGGTCGCGGGTGGCGTAGGTTCTGTAGCCGACCGAATGGGCCGCGCTATTGACGAGCCACGTGATGTGATAGCTGACGACCAGCCGCACAAAGATGCCCCAGATGATCCAGCTCCAACCGCCGAACGCGAACAGCAGCGCGGCTAAGCCCAACTGCGCGATCCACTGAAGGCCCGGGAGCATGCGATAGAACCGATCGGCGTACAGATCGGGAACGAACCGTATGAGTTCGCTTTCGTCCTCTAGCGCCTCGTTCGGTTTGTATAACCAGTTGACGTGCGACCAGCTGAACCCGCGATCGCGCCCGTGCGGATCGCCGTCGCGATCGGCGTGCGCGTGGTGTTTGCGGTGAATCGCCACCCAGCGAATCGGATCGCCTTGGAGCGCCAACGTCCCCAGCACCGCAAGTGCATACTCGACCGGCTTGCGAAGGCGTAGCGACCGGTGTGTCAACACGCGATGATAGCACAGCGTAACGCCCAAGCCGCCCGTCACCCACAGTGCGACGAAAGCGACAACGACGGAGCTCCAGTGTGTCATGCCGGGGAGAAATGCCGCTAGTGCGACCAGGTGGATGAAAGCGAGCCCGATCCCGTTAGTCCAGCGGCGGAAGGTGACGTTCAAGTATTAAAACCCTTCGAGTTATCAGATGGCTTGTGTGTAGTATTCGCAATCACTCGACCCAGCCCCGCGTCAACATTAACCAAAATGCCAGACCGGCGTAGTTCCCGTACTTTGCGAAGGTGCGACGGATCGTCGAATCCTTCGCCTGCTTCTTCTTTTCGATCTTCAGAAACGACGGCCGCGTCCAAGAGTCGAGTACCAGATTCCGGTGTCGTCCGAGCAACTGCATCACGTGCGCCGTGCCGTAGGGGCCGATGCCCGGAAGCTCCAGCAGCGCGGCCTCGACTTCGTCGTCGCTACGCCCCGCCGGCGGGCGCAACGACTCGAGGTCGAGCACTCCCCGAGCGACATCGCGCGCTATGGCCTTAATGTACGGTCCCCGGTATCCCATCCGCGCTGCGTCCTTAAACCACACATCCGGCGTCCGTGCAACGAGGTCCGGCTCGGGAAAGGCGCCCCCGCCGAGTTCGACCAGGGCATTCGTCATTCTAACGGTCGAAGACCACGCGCAGTTTGTCGTGCAGACCGTTTTAATCGTATCCTCAAATACGGACGGGCTCGCTAGCAGGCGCCCGGCACCCGAAACGGCCCAACCCAAACGCTCGTCACCGGCAATCATCGCGTAGAACGGCGCTAGGTTGTCGTCGAATCGAAACATTCGTGCGACCGCGGCCTCGATAGACGTGGCCACCGAACGAGAAACGCGCCGATCGGCCAGGACATCGAGAGCCCCGTCGCGCTCGCAGAGCGTTACCGCGACGATCGATTCGCCAAAGCGTAACGTGCGGTGATACGTCAACGGATCTTTGACGATCCGTGCTGGGGCTAAACGCGCGCAACCGTGCGAGTACACGGTTCGCGCGAAGGAAATCGGCTCGCCGCCCGCGCCCCGCAGTGGCAGCGTGGCTACGTGCGCCGTTTGGTTACCTATGCGACGTACGAAACGTTGACGGGAACGCCCGCAGCTTTGGCTTGCATCAACAAACCGTACACCGCCTCGAGTTCGTCTTCGATCGACGTTATCTCACGAGCGCTCACATGAAACTGAGCCGCGTTTTTCCAGAGAATACCTTGCGCCCGTTCGAGCGCGCTGCGTAGCCGCTCGGGCGTTGCCTCGAGCACCGCCCAATCGAGATCTCCTTGCGCGGGAACGACGCGCCATCCGCGTCCGGACGTGCGGTGCGCATGTTCCGTTTCGAAGGCGTGCGGAATTGCTGCCAGTATATCGACGGCTTCTTGATCTTGATGCGAGAGCGGTAGCCCCAGCTCGATCAACCGAACGATATACCGAAAAAACGCGGAACTCCCGATCGTGTGCGCGCCAGCCGTGCAAGCCACGTTCACATGAATCGGTTCGATCTCGGATCCGCCGTTGCCGAAGCTCACGCGGGCCGGTGCTCGATTTCGAAGGGCAGGTCCAACTCCGTACCGAGCTTCTCTAAACTCCGCCAGACCGCTTGATGCACCGGAACGCCGTTGGCGCGATGGTGCAGCGTTTTTTCGTGTTCCGGCTCGCCGGCAACGTAGATGCGATCGGCGCCCGGCGCGCGCCGGCTTTCTTTGAAGTACCGCAGTTCTTTATCCATATCGGCTTTGAAGGCATCCACATCGCGGAAACCATCCACGCGAAACGCGCCGAACCAATGCGAGATCGCGCCCTCGCGAACGTCGGTCACGACCGGCAGCGTGGGGCCGAAGGCACCACCCGAGAGCACGCCGCAAAGAATATCGACGAGCAGTCCGAGACCGTAGCCTTTGTGGCCGCCACCCTCGGTTCCGAAACCGCCAAGCGGTAACAAAGCGCCTCGCAGCGCTTCGTCCGGATCGTGCGTCATATTGCCTTCGCTATCGATGGCCCAGCCTGGCAGTAAGTCTTGGCTCTTCCGCTTGTACACTTCGAGCTTGCCTTTGGGAACGGTCGTCGTCGCGAAATCCAAAACGAACGCCGGCTCTTTACCGGTCGGCACCGCAAACGCCAATGGATTCGTTCCGAGCAGCACTTCACGTCCGAACGTCGGCGCGCCGTACTTCACCGAGTTGGTCGACGCCATGCCGATCATGTCGCGCTCGAGCGCCATCATCGCGTAGTAACCGGCGATGCCGAAATGATTCGAGTTGCGAACGCCGCCGAATGCGGAACCATGTTTCGCCGCTTTCTCGAGCACTTTTTCCATCGCCATCTTAGCGACCGGATGCCCGAGGCCGTTATCGGCGTCGTACAGCACCGTCGTTTCGGTTTCGCGAACGATCTCGTAATTTGGCTTCGGTTTGAGATGACCGTTGCGAATACGGCTGACGTAATACGATTCGAGCCGAGCGACGCCGTGCGATTCGATTCCGCGAAGGTCGGCTGCGAGCAGCACATCGGCCACCACCGCCGCCTGCTCCGCCGCGACGCCGGACTTCACGAGCGCATCGGTAACGAAACGCCCCAGGCGTTCTTCGGACGCGAGATGATAATCGTTAGTAACGGTTTGCGACAAAGAAAATCTGCCTCCCATATGTTACTTCGCGTGGGGGAGGGTGCGGTCATGCAGGGCGAACGGCTAGATGGTGATAGAGCCGCGGGCGTCGGGCTTTTCGGGTAGGGATCGACCGCCTGCCGAGGTCTATGATAAGTGCATTCGCTGCGGCTTTTGTCTGCCAACGTGTCCGACGTACGTCGAAACGCTCGTAGAAACGTCCGGCCCGCGTGGACGGATCGCGCTCATTAAGAGTGTCGATGAGGGACACATCGACCTGTTAAGCCCCGGCTTCGTGAATCAAATGCACGAGTGTTTGGATTGCCGGGCGTGCGAAACGGCGTGTCCGTCGGGCGTGGAGTACGGGCAACTGATCGAGACCGCTCGCACCCAAATCCGCACGGCGCAAGCAAAGCAAGAATCCGTCCTGCGGCGCTGGGCGCGGACGCTGCTAATACGCGCACCATTTCGGCGTTTGGGCGTCATGCGCGCGATAGCTTCGGCACTCCGCTTGGCGCAACGCACCGGCGTTATAGCGGTTGCATCATCGCTTGGGTTGCGCGACGCGGCCGAGTTAGCACCGTCGATGCCGGACACATTTTTCGAACCCAAACAGCGGCGCTTCGAAGCCGGCGATGCGGTTGGCACGGCATTCTTTCACGTCGGTTGCGTGATGCAATTTGCCTTCCCGCAAGTACACGATGCGTCGATTCGAATGCTGTTGCGCGCGCGGCTATCGGTAGTCGTCCCGAACGATCAGGGCTGTTGCGGCGCCATCGGCGTGCACGCCGGCGAGATGGAGTTTGGCCGCGAACTGGCCAAACGGAACATCGTAGCGTTCGAGAATAGCGGTGCCGACGTCTACGTGGTCGACGCTGCCGGTTGCGGTGCGGCGCTTAAAGAGTACGGCACGCTGTTTGCCGATGACGCCAAGTGGGCCGATCGGGCGGCACGGTTTTCGCGGCGCGTGCGCGATATTTGCGAAGTGCTCGACGCCAGTGAGTTGGACTCGAAGATCGGCCAGCTCGACGTTACCGTTACGTACCAGGAGCCGTGTCACTTGGTGCACGCTCAGCGCGTCAGCGCAGCACCGCGGCGCCTTCTTGCGCGAATACCGGGGCTTCGGTTCATCGAGATGAACGAGAGCGCCCTGTGCTGCGGTAGCGCCGGTATATACAACCTCACCCGGCCGCGCATGTCGGCCAAGTTGCGCGCCAGAAAAAGCGCGAACATCGAAGCAACCGGCGCGGTAATGGTGGCGACGGCAAATCCAGGGTGTGCGATTCAGGTTGCAGCGGGATTGCGCGAAGCCGGCTATTCAGCCGGCGTTCGCCACGTCGTCGAGCTGCTCGACGACGCTTATGCAGCCTATGGGGCGGCGATTACCCGCGACTGATCGGCGAGCGCATCGGCGAGGCTGTGATAGACCGAAAATACGCGCAGCAATCCGGTGATGTTGAGCAGCCGTGCGATCGGGCCCTCGGTAACGACCAACCGCAGCGACCCGTTGTGTTCGGTCGCGCGACGATGTGCGCCGATCAGCGCACCGAGGCCGGTCGAATCGAGAAATTCAATCTGCGTGAGGTCGACGATCAGGTCGCGATTTGCGTCGCCCGCCGCGTCGGTTAGCGCAGCGCGCACGGTCGGCGCGGTCGCGAGGTCGAGGCTTCCGCGCAGCTTGAACACCAGCGCTTCGCCATGTTTTTCGGATTTGACGTCGATCGTCAGTTCGTCGTGAGACATACTCTCCAGCATTCTACGTGTCGGTAGGGCGCTCCAAGGCCGGGCGGCTTCGCGCCCGCTTTCATGCGTGCCTGTCAGGAGTAAGACCGAGCGGCTCAAAAACGAAAGCGCACGCGAGAATTGTCGCGTGCGCAAAGCGTAGTGCTGGGGTGGCTGGATTCGAACCAACGCATGGCGGAGTCAAAGTCCACTGCCTTACCGCTTGGCTACACCCCATCGGCAGCGGCACAATTTAGCGAATGCAGCACCGACCCCCTTGGGAGGGTCGAGGATCTAGCGCGTCGCGATGAGGCGTTTGGCGCCGAGATAGCGCGACGCCCAGTACGATTCCGACAACTGGCTGACCATCACGCCATGACTGGAGCTCGCGTGGACGAACTTCCCGCGGCCCAAGTAGATCCCGACGTGCGATGCGCCGCTTTCGTACGTTTGGAAGAACACCAAATCGCCCGGGCGCGGGCCTCCGGTGGCCGGTTTGCCAACGTCGTATTGGGCGTCCGCGGTGCGCGGCAAAGAAATGCCGGCAATCGCAAAAACGTGTTGCACGAACGCCGAGCAGTCGAAGCCGGCCGGCGTCGTTCCACCGAACACGTAAGGCGTTCCGAGGAACCGGAGGGCGCTATGCGTGAGCAGTTCGGCGATCTTGGACGTACGGGCGAGAATGCCGCCGGCGAAACGTCCGAAACTGGCTTGATGGCGGGATGGGGTGGTAACGATCAATCGCGAGGTCCATTCGGCAACGTCCGGACTCACGGCGTGCTGGCTGGACAGCGATGACGACGTGTACGCGATTGTCGGTGAAGACTGCTGGGTACGTGCTTGTGCGCAGGTGACAGTGCCCAAAATCGAAAGGGCAAACACTCCGGCAGCTAACGCGTGGCGCAAGAAACAGATGCTCCTCTTTAGCGACACTTACGAGGTTAGTTGACGGGTTCGGACGGAAAGAGTCGCCCTAGAGCCGACCGGCTCATTCACCCCTACCAGGAAGTCCCCCGTTCGAATCCTCGCTGGGACTCGATTCAGTGATCATGGTCAGGTAATTGACGATGGTTGGTTTTCTGACTAGTCCGCAATCTCCCTTTCAATCACGGCAGCCACCCGCTGAGCTACTTCCGCTACCCGAGTTCGCTCGGTTCCTTCCGCCATCACACGAACCAAAGGCTCGGTTCCTGATGGCCGTACCAGCAGCCGTCCCGCGTCGCCAAGCTCTTCTTCCGCCCGCGCAATCGCATCGCGGACCGCTTCGCGATTCAGCACGTCCTTCGAACGCGTGCGTACGTTCACCAGAATTTGCGGGGCAATCTCAACCGTGCGCGCCAAATCGTGCAGCCGGGAACCAGTGCGCGCCGCGATTCCCAAGAGGGTCACGGCCGTCATAGGACCATCCCCGGTCGTATTATTACGTAAGTCGATGATGTGTCCGGACTGCTCGCCACCTAACACGAATCCGCCCGACAGCATACGCTCCAAAACGTAGCGGTCGCCCACGGCGGTTCGCTCGAGAGTAATGCCGCGATGCCGCAACGCGCGCTCGAAACCAATGTTGCTCATCACCGTGCCGACGATCGTATCGTGCGTTAGTTCGCCGGCATCGTGCAGGGCCGTGGCCATCGCATACATGACGTGGTCGCCGGTAAATCGCGCGCCCTCCTCATCGATAAACAGCGCACGATCCGCGTCACCGTCGAAAGCAACGCCGATCACGTTGCGCTCGCCTGCAGTAATGCGCTCGCGCACCGCGTTTTCGAGCGATTCCAAATGCGTCGCGCCGCACCCGACGTTGATACGCGAGCCATCGTTTTCACAATGCAGCTCGATCACATCGGCACCCAGTTTACGCAACACGTACGGTGCGATCGCGTAGGCCGCGCCGTACGCGCTGTCGACGATCACGTGCAGGCCGCTAAGGTCGGCGGCGCCACTATACAGTTCTTCGTAGTACCAGTGAGACAGATTGTTCGCGGTTCGCGCGACGCCGACGGCCGTTCCGGTAGGACGCGGATCGTTGCCGGCAGCCATCGCCGCCTCGATGTGATCCTCGAGCGCGTCGCTTAACTTGAACCCGTCGGCGCCGAAAAACTTGATGCCGTTATCTGGCACGGGGTTGTGTGAAGCGCTAATCATCACACCGGCGGCGGCATTCTCCCGCCGCGTAACGCACGCGACCGCCGGCGTTGGGACGATTCCAAGCGAGACGGTATCGCGCCCCGCCGACGTCATGCCGGCCACGATCGCAGCCTCCAACATCGTTCCGGAGCATCGGGTATCGCGTCCCACAACGATGGGCCGCGGGTCGCTTTCGGCGACCAGCACCCCGGCTGCGGCGCGCCCGACCGCGAAGGCCAACTCGGGCGTGAGATCCTCGTTGGCGACGCCACGGATCCCATCGGTTCCAAACAAACGGCTCATCGTGGTTGCGCCTGTCCCGTACCGGCGGTCAAGCGGAGGCGCACGCGTACCAGATCGGGCGACACCTGTAATCCGATGACCTCGAGGCCGGCGGCGTTAATCGGAACCGGCCGCACCATTTCGTCGACGATATGTGCTTGGTCCGGTAACGTGACGTCGGCATGCACCGCGGCAACCTGTTCGAGCGCGGTGGTGGTGCCCTGAATCGTGACAACGGCCGGACGCAGTTGCGTTCCGGCGACGACCACGTTCTTAGTGTCTTCCGCATAGTGCACGACGAGGGGGAATTCGCGCGTTTCGATCTTTTCGATCGTTAAGGTTACGGAAGCCGGGCTCAAACTTTGCACCACGATTTGCGGCGCTACGAGCGCGACCGGGACGTTATACACCCCCGCGCCTTTACCGGCCAGATCGAGAACAGCCTTGATTTCGTCGGGTTTTATAGCAGCTTCGCCGCGTTTAGGGGCGACCGTAACCACGGCCTCACGATCGATAAAATGCGCGACGTAGCCGGCCGTCAGATTGACCGACGTGATCGGAACCGAAATCTGCTGGTCGAAACGCGCGGTGGCTACGACCGGATTGGTGGCGAACCGTACGTACGCCCATCCGACGATCGCGAGCGTTATCGCGAGAACTTTAAGTGTGAAGTTCTTGCGGATGATCTGCATGGGCGTCCTCGCGCGGTTTGCGCGATGACAAGCGCGAACGCAAGTGGGAAACGAGGTCGTTAGGCGAGCGCCGTTCGTGACGCGACGGCCGCGTAACGGCCATCAACATCTTGGTGAGACGTTGTTCTTCTTCAACCGGACGGGTGAGTTTGCCGTCGCGTGCGATCGAAACGCCGCCACTCTCCTCCGAAACCACAACGACCACCGCGTCGGTCTGCTCGCTTAACCCGATAGCGGCACGGTGGCGCGTTCCGACACGTGCGGTAAACGAGTGCTCGGCTAGCGGCAAAAAACAGCCGGCGGCGACGACCCGATTATCGTGTACGATCACCGCGCCATCGTGCAGCGGCGAGCGAGGCGTGAAGATCGTCAGCAACAACTCGACCGAGAGTTGAGCGTCGAGTTGGGTGCCCGTTTCATGAAATTCTTTAAGCCCGCTCTGCTGCTCGATGGCGACCAGCGCGCCGATCTTATTTCGCGACAGCAAGAATGCCGCACGCGCGATCGTAGCGAGGGCGCGGTCCTCGGGCCGGGTTAGCACGCGCGACAGCGGGTCGTCGGCATCGATGCGAAAGACGCCGCCGCGGCCGATCTGCTCGAGCGCTCGACGCAGCTCGGGCTGAAACACGATCGGGATGGTGACCGCTGCGCCGACAACGACCAACTGCAGAATCGTAACCAGCAAATACAGGTGCAGCACGTTAGCGACCCCGAGGATCGCCAGCAGCACGATGATGCCCATGAGAATCTGCACCGCCCGCGTGCCGCGGATCAGCAGCAGCAGGTAGTACGCCAGCACCGACGTGAGCACGATGTCGAGCACGTCGGTGATGCCGACGTACGAAAGCAGTGACTCAAACATCGGCGTTATCGAAGCCGGCCCGCGCGACCAGCGTCTCCAATATGCGGTCCGGCGCTATCTCCGGACATTGCAAACCCTCGGCAGCGACCCGCGACATCCACGCATCGGACAGCGGCGTCAGCAGTTCGGTAACGCGTCCGCTGTGAAAACGGTCGAGTTCGGTGTCGATCAAATCGAGCATCAGCGCCGACGAGGTCCGGTCGAGGTCCCATTCCACCAGCAACGCGTCGCCGGAGCGTTCGCAGGCCACCACGCCGGCCGGCCGTCCGGGCCCTCCCAATACGCCCGCGAGCACCGGCAAGGCTTCGGGGACGCTGGGGGAAACAGCCAGAGCGATGGTGGGCGCACCCATAGATATCGCCGCATCCAAGACCAGCCCATCCGGATCGGCGCCGTCGGGGAATTCAATCAACGCATACGTGCGGTCGTACTTCGGCGTGACGCGCCAGCGCGCGACGCCGCCGCGCGCGGCGATATTGGCGTCGATTTCGGAACGTCGTGCCACGCCGGATGAATTACCCCGTAGCATGCGATATTGCACCATCGGTTCGTTAGGCGCGAACGCAGCGCAATCTTGCGCGTAGGAGACCGGCGCGAAGCACTCGTCGTTTCGACGGGCAAAAACTCCGCGTGGGTTTCGATCGAAGGCGAAGACGAACCACGTATGGCGCAACTACGCCGTATGACCGGCAAACGGTCGATGCCGGTTCCAGGCGACGTTTTGCGCGTTCGGTTTCTCGAAGACGGGCAGGTCGTGGTCGACTCGGTGGAGCCGCGGACCACGACCCTCGAACGCCGCACGCTCGAAGGTCGTTCCAAGACGATGGCCGCCAACGTCGATCTGTTAGTGACGGTCACGGCGCTAGCGCATCCGGCGCCGCGGCTACCGACCCTCGACCAGCTGCTGGCCTTTGCCGAGTTACAAGATCTGAACGCGGCCGTCGTTCTAACCAAGCCCGACCTTACCGCCGTTGCCGAAGCCGATGCTTTGGCCGAGATGTACCGGAAAATCGGCTACCCGGCCCTGGTAACCAATCCGAAACGGGGCGAGAACGTTGAGGGGCTGCGCGACCTCATTGCGGGTAGACGCGCTCTCTTGGCCGGCAACTCGGGCGTCGGCAAGAGTACCATCTTCCGTGCCCTCGGGGGCGAGGCAGCCGTAGGGAGCGTTTCCAGGTATGGTATGGGCCGCCAGACGACCACGGCCGCGCGTCTGTACCGGACCGCAGGCGGTTTTTTAATCGATAGCCCCGGGGTCAACGAGTTCGGCCTGGGGTCGCTCGAGCCGCGCGAGCTCGCGCTCGGCTTCCGCGAGATGGTCGAGCCGCAACAGCATTGCCGGTTCACCGATTGCCGCCACCTCCAGGAGCCCGGCTGCGCCGTTCGCGACGCGGTCGAAGCCGGCCGCATCGCCCAAAGCCGCTACGATAGCTTCCGGGCCATTCTAGCTAAGGAAGAGCGGTAGACACATTTTGAAGGGGCTGGTATACTTCACGCCGTGCCAAATATCAAAGCCGCCGAAAAATGGATGCGTCAATCCGAGACGCGCACGCTTCGCAATCGCGAAGCCAACACCCGATTGAAGACCCTCTTCAAAAAGGCAGTGGGTGCGTCCGACGCGCAGACGACGGCGGTGGTTGAGGGCGCCTTCGACAAGGCAGCCTCCAAAGGCGTAATCCATCCGAACAAGGCCGCGCGCAAGAAATCGCGCTTAATCAAGGCGATCGCACGCGCCGCTGCCGCTCCGGCCAAACCGGTGAAGGCGAAGGGCACGAAATCGACTACCGGACGGAAAACCGCCAAGAAGTAGCCGCCGCGAGCGCTTCGGGCGCTACGGATCCTCGCGAGGTCTTCCTCGCAACCCTCGGGCGCGAACTGCATCGCGCCGGCATTGCAACCGATGCTATTGAAGAGACGCTGACCGAAACGGCAGCGTCTATTGGCTTAGACGCGCAGATTTTCGCGCTGCCGACGTACATTACGATCGCAATCGGACCGAACTGGCAACAGCGCACGTTGATGATGCGCCTCGAACCCGGACGCGTGAGCCTGCGCAAGATCGCGTTGCTCACGCACATCTACGATTCGTTACGTAAAGGCCTGGTCGACTTCGATGGTGCGACGCGCCTTCTCTTGGACGTCGACCGGCGTTGGCCGGGGCTACCTGCGTGGCTCGAAATTCCGTCGATGGCGCTCATCGCAATTGCCGTTGCGCTGATTTTAGGCGGCGGCCCGCACGAGATCGTGGTTGCAACGTCGATCGGCATTTGTACCGGCATTCTTAGCACGTTGGCGCGGCGTAGTGCGTTGGTCGCGCGCCTGTTTGCGGTCGCGGCGGCGTTTGCCGCGACCCTAATCGTTGCACTTTACAGTAAATTCATCGGCGAGACCAACATGTTCATCTCGCTCATCGCCGGCATCGTTGTGCTGTTGCCCGGTTACACGCTCACCTTGGCGTTACACGAGCTGGCTAATGACTTTCTGGTGGCCGGCGTTGCCCGTTTGGGACGCGTTCTCTCCGTATTGCTGGCGTTGGGATGCGGAGCATTTCTCGGATTAGCCTGCGTCCCGTGGGTCGCGCGCATGGACACGGCAGCGACGCATCCGGTCGCGGCCACATGGTGGTTCGCGGCCTCGATCGCGATGGCGATCGGCATATCGATCAACCTCGACGCACGTTTACGCGACGTCGTCTGGGTGTTCGCGTCGAGCTTCGTCGCGCTGCTCATGACCCACGTGTTGGGAGCGACGTCCGCACACGCGGTCTCGGCGTTCCTGGCGGCCTTCTTCTGCGGCGTCGTTGCGAACCTAGGCGCGCGCTTTTTACGCGTTCCGCA
>DASXXU010000224.1:0-5012 GCA_036502885.1 Candidatus Tumulicola sp. | reverse complement strand
CTGTGGCAAGAGCACCTGCTCTCTACGTTGGTGCGCGACGCAACCGAGGTTGCGGTGCTCGCGCCGGGTGCCCCCGCCATGGTGTTCGTCACGCCGCCGTTCGAATCGCACGGGTTCGGGAACGTCTTTGCGGCGATGTTGGCGTCAGCACGGGGCGTTCGAGCGGTCAACCTCGGAACGCAAGTTCCGGCTGCCGAGGCCGCCGCCGCCACCGCCGCGCTGAAAGCCGATCTCTTGGTGTGCAGCATGTTGGGGGCAGCCGGTAGCCCCTCGCAAGCCCGGCTGTACGTGACGGAAGTCGCATCGCTGCTCGGTTCGAGCGCAACGGTCGTGTTGGGAGGTTCTCTGGGCGTGCGCACGGCCTCGCGGCTCGGCTTGTCCGGCGTCTGTGCCGTCGATACCCTGGAGTCGTTCGACGCGTTCGTGGAGGCGTGGTGCAAGGCGCGCCGGTCGGGTTCTAAGAAGAGGCTGGCGCATGCGCCCGTAGCTCAATTTGGATAGAGCAGGGGACTCCTAAGCCCAAGGCTGCCAGTTCGATTCTGGCCGGGCGCACCATTGCGGCAACGTCGTCGCTGTGGTAGCATGTTGTTTCGGACGGGCCACGCGGTCCGTTTTGTTCTGTTTTGAGATAGGCAGATGGCGAAAAAAGAAACCCGCGTTATGATCGTGATGGCCTGCACGGAGTGCAAACGCCGGAACTACAACACGCAGAAGAACAAACAAAAAACGACCGACCGGCTCGAACGCAGCAAATACTGCCGCTGGTGCCGGTGCCACCGCGCGCATCGCGAGACCAAGTAGCGTTAGCGGCTTCTAGGGCGGTGGCGCAATTGGTAGCGCAGCGGTCTCCAAAATCGCCGGTTGCAGGTTCGAGTCCTGTCCGCCCTGCCAAGTATTCGGGAGACATCCATACGTGAACGATCAAAGAAAAGCGGCCTCGCGCGTTGCCGGCCAAGACTTCGTACGGGGCGTCATCGCCGAAATGCGCCGCGTCACGTGGCCGACCCGCGATGAGTGGGTTTCCGCAACCGTGCTGACGATCGGCCTGGTGGTCGGCGTTGGGCTTTTCACGTTCCTCTTGGATCAGCTCTTCGGCGCCCTATTTAACTGGATTCATCCCACGATCGGATAGCAGCCACAACAACCATGTTTGAAATCGGACGCGATCCGTTCGCGGATCCGGCGGAAGTTCGCCAAGAAGGCTTGGTCGACGACGCACAAATGGCCGACTTGGCCGGTGCCGTCGATACGGCCGTTCCGGACGAGGCTCCCGTCGAAGGCGTTGCTGCCGAGGATGCCGCCGTCGAGACCGCGACCGCCGAAAGCGAAACGAACGAGGACTTGACCGGCGAGGACTCGACCGGCGAGGACTTGACCGGTGAGGACTCGGCTGCGGAAGGCGCCGTGGTCCGGTCGCCGCGCGTTAAGGACGACCGCAACTGGTTCGTGGTGCACACGTACTCGGGTTACGAGAACAAGGTCAAGGCCAACCTCGAACGTCGCATCCATTCGATGAACATGCAGGACAAGATTTTCCGCGTGCTCGTTCCGATGGAAGACGAAGTCGAGTTCAAGGACGGCAAACGCAAGATCACGCCGAAAAAAGTTTTCCCCGGATACGTTTTGGTCGAGATGACGATGGACGATCAGTCGTGGTATGTCGTGCGGAACACGCAAGGCGTCACCGGCTTCGTCGGTAGCCCGGGACCGGGCGAAAAGCCCGTGCCGCTGCCGGATAAGGAAGTCAAGACGATCCTCAAGCAGATGGGCATCGAAGCGCCCAAGCTCAAGATCGACTTCAAGAAGGGCGATCGCGTCAAGGTCACTTCGGGGCCGTTCTTCGACTTCACCGGAGTGGTCGACGAGATCACGCCCGAGAAAGAACGTTTGCGGGCGCTCATCTCGATCTTCGGACGCGAAACGCCGGTCGAGCTCGAGTTCTTCCAAGTCGAAAAAGTCTAGCGAACCGTTTTATAAGATTGCTCGCGGGAACGACCCCGGCCCGCGAGCGTTACGAGGGGCAGAAGCGCCACGCGCGCATCGTTAAGGAGAAACACTCATGGCTAAACGAGTAGTAGGCAAAATCGGCCTGCAGCTCCCCGCCGGCAAAGCGACGCCGGCCCCGCCGGTCGGCCCCGCGTTGGGCCCCTATTCGCTCAACATCATGGACTTCTGCAAACAGTACAACGAACGTACTCAATCGCAGGCCGGCATGATCATTCCCGTCGAGATTACGGTGTTCGAGGACCGAACGTTTACGTTCGTGACCAAGACGCCGCCCGCGTCGTTCTTGATCAAACAAGCGCTCAAGATCGAATCGGGCAGCAAAGAGCCGAACCGCAACAAGGTCGGTAAGCTGACGCAGAAGCAGCTCGAAGATATCGCTAACGTCAAGATGCCCGACATCAACGCGAACGATATCGAGGCCGCAAAGAATATCGTTGCCGGAACGGCGCGTTCGATGGGCGTGGAGGTGGAAGCCTAATGCCGCAACATCACGGAAAACGCTTTAAGAAGCTGGCCGCCGACTTCGATCAGAAGCAAAGCTACACAGCTTCGGACGCGGTCTCGCTGGTTAAGAAAAACGCCAACGCGAAGTTCAACGAAACCGTCGAAGCGCACATTCGTTTGGGCGTAGACCCGAAGAAGAGCGATCAGAACGTTCGCGGTACGGTGTTGTTACCGCACGGAACCGGGCGCGTCGTACGCGTGATCGCGTTCGCTAAGGGCGATAGCGCCAAGGCCGCGCAAGAGGCGGGCGCCGACATCGTTGGAGATCAAGATCTAATCGATCGCGTGAAGGCGGGTTTCACCGAGTTCGATATCGCCGTTGCGACGCCGGATATGATGGCGCAAGTCGGACGCGAGCTCGGCCGTATCCTCGCACAGAAGATGCCCAATCCGAAGGCTGGTACCGTTACGGCCAACATCGGTGGCGCGATCCGCGACATCAAGGCCGGTAAGGTCGAGTTCCGCTTGGACAAGAGCGGGATCATCCACACGATCGTTGGCAAAGCGAACTTCGAAGAAGCCAATCTTCTCGAGAACGTTTCGACGCTGCTCGATGCGATCGTGCGCGCCAAACCGGCGGCCGCTAAAGGAACCTACATGCGCAGCGTAACGCTGACGAGCACGATGGGACCGGGCGTTCGCGTCGATCCCAACCGCATCAAAACTACAGCTTAAAACGCCGGCGGGTGACCTTCTAGAAGAAGGTCACCTTACCGGAATGCAAGTCGTACACGCCGCCGGCTATGGCAAGTTTGCCTTGGTTGACGGCGTCGGCAATTATCGACGAACGTTGTTGGAGCGCCGCCATGTTATCGCGCACGTTACGTGAGGTCGCGTTGTGCAGCCAATCACCCGGCTCTTCGCGGGAGGCTTTGGCAGCCGGTTCGATTGCGCGCACGATGCTCATGATTTGGCCCGGCACGGTCGTTCCGTCGCGCACGTATTTGATGGTCGCGTCGACCGCGCCGCACGACGAGTGTCCGAGGACGAGAATCAACGGCGTTTTCAGAACCGCGACGCCGTATTCGAGCGAACCGAGGCCGCCGTCCGTGAGATAGTTTCCGGCTATTCGAACGCTGAAAATGTGGCCCGGCACGACGTCGAAAACGGTGTCACCGGGAACCCGTGAATCCGAGCAGCCTAGGATCGCGGCGAACGGCGCTTGCCCTTCGGTCAACTCGACGCGACGCGCGGTGAGGGATTCGGTGTGGCCGGTGCCTTGGTAGAAGCGCTTGTTGCCCGAGCGCAATAGCTCGAGCGCCTGTTGCGGCGTGTCCGCAGCCGAAGCCGGGGCGCCGCCGGCGGCTTTCGCTGGGCTGGTAAGGGTCATGGCGGCTAGTCCGAGACCGGCACCGGTTAACCCTAGAAATTGTTCGCGGCGAAGTCCGCGGCAATCGGTAGGCATGCGTCTTCCTTTCGTCAGAGCGTGTTGCAGCAAAACGAGACCTGTGCTACAGTACCGGAGGCTCCGAAGACTGTAGGTGGCGTTATCGCCTTAATCGTCTGGCCGTCCGCTCGCTCCTGTGCGATCGACGTCCAAACGCCTGCCGAGGACGCACGACCGCCAAACCTGCCCGGCTCCGCCGGTGCCGTTTTCGTTCGAGCGCTCTCCGAATCGGAGGAGCGCTTTTTCTTTTCTTCGGTACAGAAAGACGGCACATGCCAACCGCACGTAAAGAAACCGCCGTTCAAGAACTGCGCGATCGGCTCGCCGCCGCGCCGAATTTATTCTTGACCGACTATCAAGGCCTCACGGTAGAAGACATCACGCGGCTGCGCGGCGAGTTGCGCAAAGACGGCAACTCGTATGCGGTCGTAAAAAACACGCTGTTCCGCATCGCGGCCGGCGACATCGCCAAAGAACTCGACGAGCACTTAACCGGGCCCACCGGCATCGTCTTCGCCGGGGCCGACACCGTAGCGCCTGCAAAAGCTCTACGCACGTTCTCCGAGGCCACCAAGAAACTCAGCGTCAAAGCAGCGTGGCTCGATGGTCGCGTCGCAGCCGCCGCCGAGGTCGACGCCCTGTCCAAACTGCCGCCGCGCATCGAGCTGTTGGCTCGTCTCGTCGGTTCGGTAGCTTCGCCGATTCGCGGTCTGTTGACCGTTCTCAGCGGCAACCAAAGCGGACTCGTCCGCGCGCTCAATGCTATCCGCGAGCAAAAAGCCGCGGCATCCAACGTTTAAGGAGACTACGCAGTCATGGCTCTTGCCGAACTGATCGATCAAATCGATAAACTCACCGTCCTCGAACTGGCCGACCTCGTCAAACAACTCGAAGAGAAGTATGGCGTTTCCGCCGCTGCCCCGGCTGCCGCTGCCGCTCCGGCCGCTGCCGCCGCTCCGGCCGCCGAAAAGACCGAGTTCGACGTTATCCTCGCCGAAGCCGGACCCGAAAAAATCAAGGTCATCAAGGCCGTTCGCGAACTGACCAGCCTCGGTTTGACCGAAGCCAAGGCGTTCGTCGAGAGCGCGCCCAAGCCGGTCAAGGAAGGCATCGC
>DASXXU010000223.1:0-2755 GCA_036502885.1 Candidatus Tumulicola sp. | reverse complement strand
GCGATCTTGCGCCGCCTGGGCCGGAATCGGAAGCGCCATCGCCAGCGCCGCGATGAGGACTCGAAATAGCATCCGCTATTGATATCACGCCCTCCGCGCAATACCGCTCAAATTCGAATCAAATCCCGCCAGGCCGCACCCCGCCGAAACATCCCCCGCGCTATATCGTAGCTACGGCATGAACGCCCTAGAAATTGAGGCGCTTAGCAAACGTTATCGTGGCGGTGCGCAGGCGCTCACGGACGTTTCGCTTTCGATCGGTCCGGGCGTCCTCGGACTTCTCGGTCCGAACGGCGCCGGCAAGTCGACGCTTATGCGCATCATCGCCACCGTGCTCAAACCGACGAGCGGTACGATCCGCTGGAATGGAACGGACCTACTCCAAACCCCCGACGCGCTACGTTCGACCCTCGGGTATCTTCCGCAGGACTCCGGCGTTTACCCAAACTTGAACGCACGCGAATTTCTTCGCTACGTCGCCGCGCTCAAGGGCATGCCGACGCGCGCCGCCGAGCTCCAGATCGGCGAACTTCTCGAACAGCTCAACTTGACGCAAGCCGGAAATCGTCCGCTCGGAGCGTTCTCGGGCGGCATGAAACAACGGGTCGGCATCGCACAAGCGTTGTTGAACGACCCGCAAGTCGCGATCGTCGATGAGCCGACCGTCGGCCTCGATCCCGAAGAACGTTCGCGGTTTCGCGAGCTCATCGCCGGAATCGCCGGAGAGCGCATCGTGATCCTCTCGACGCACATCGTTTCGGATGTCGAAACGTTAGCCGAACGCGTCGTGATGATCGCCGGCGGCGTCATCGTGGCGGATGATGCACCGTCGACGCTGGCCGCACAACTCGCCGGCAGCGTGTGGGAAGGCCTGGTGTCGGCGACCGAATTGATAACGATTCGCGCACGCTTCTCGGTGACGTCGGCCGTCCGGCGCCGCGACGGTATCCTGGTCCGCTTGTGCGGAGAACAAGCGCCGAGCGGTTTCATCAACGCCACGCCGACGCTCGAAGAAGCCTATTTGGTTCGCGTTCGGGCGAATCGAGCGGCGTGAGCGCGATCCTCGCAATCGCCGGCGCGGACGCGACCGAGCGCACGCGACGCTTTACGTTCATCGTTGCGATGGCCGCCGCGCTTTACGCCGGCTACTTGTACGTGCCGGATATTCACGCGCGCTACGCTACGGTCGCCATGCACGGCCATCGCGGTATATATAACTCCGCCTACCTGGCCACCGCGATCGCGCTGCTCACGAGCTCGTTTCTGGGTCTGATCGGATTCTTTTTGGTGCGCGGCTCGGTCGAGCGCGACCGTAACTTCGATGTGGACGGCATCGTGTGCGCCTCCCCGGTTCGCCGAACGACATTTCTGTTCGGAAAATTTCTTAGCAACCTCGTGACGCTTTGCGCGATCGCCGGCATCTCGTTGATCGCCGCCATGTTCATGCAACAGGTTCGCGGCGAAGACCGGCATTTCGATGCGCTCGCCTTCGTGATGCCGTTTCTTATGATAACGGTGCCGGCGATGGCAACGGTCTCTGCTATCGCGATTGCCTTCGACGTGATCAAACCGTTGCAGGGCGCGCTAGGCGCGATTCTCTACGTCTTTCTGTGGACCGCCTTTTTGAGCGTGCCGATGAGCACCACCGGCGGCATGCGACTATCGCCGTACGACCCGCTCGGCATGACGGCCGTCACCAGCAATCTGCGCGCGGCTTCGGTCGCGGCATTTCCAAACGAAAAGAACAACGACGTAACGGTGGTCGGCATCGAGCGGCTACCGAAGGGCCAAGCGCAACCCTATCGATTCGATGGAATTCGTTGGAGTTCCGCAATCATCAGGCAGCGATTGGCGTGGCTCGCGATCGCACTGCTGCTGGTGCTCGCGGGCAGCGTGTTCTTCGATCGCTTTCGTCGCGAGGCGGCTGGTTCGCGACGGCGCAGTTTTAGCGCGGATTGGGGACGCATACTTCCGAACGTCGAGCGTTTGCGGCTCGTACGCGCGGAATTCATGCTACTGATCAACGGCGCAAGCATCTGGTGGCTGGCCGGCGCAATTGGATTGACGGTCGCGCTTGCCCTCGCTCCGCTCGACATCGTTACGCGCTATATCTTGCCGGTCGCGTTCATCTGGCCGTTGGATCGCCTGTCGTCGCTGGGCGCACGCGAGCGGTTCTGGAACGTTGCCGACATTCTGGGCGCGACGCGCGGATACGCGGCACGAACGCTGCTGGCGCAATGGGGTTGCGCGACGTTGCTCGGCTCGCTGCTGTGCGCCGGCTACATCGTTCGACTCGCAGTCACCGGCGATCCGGTTGGAGCACTTGCGTGCATCGTGGTTGTTTCAGCCACCGCCGCTGCCGCGCTCGCGATGGGAACGCTCACCGGAACGTCGCGGTTTTTCGAAGCCACCTACCTTATGATCTGGTATGTCGGGCCGATAAACCAACTGCCGTTTTTGGACTACTCGCAGGCCACGCTAACCGCACCGCTCGCGCTTCTTGCTATTGCGGGCGCTCTGTCGGTCGGCTTCCTTGCAACCGCAGCCGTGGCACGTTCGCGCAGGTAAATGATTTGCGGCCCATTCAGGATTTCTTCATACCCGCGGCATAGCTTGAGCTAAGCGGCAAAGGAGCGCTTCGGTGTGACACATAGGCTTCTGTTACTAGGCGTCTTCGTTCTAATTACCGGCTGCTCCGGGGGCATGCCGGCATCATCCGTTCCGGCGACCGCGACGAACCCTGGATCACTGTAAA
>DASXXU010000222.1:0-12702 GCA_036502885.1 Candidatus Tumulicola sp. | reverse complement strand
ATGTTTGCGCAAGAACAGTACGATCGCGATGATAACGCCGACCAAACCACCGTGGAAGGCCATACCGCCGTTCCACACCGCGATAAAGTTGATCGGATTTGAGAAGTACGTGCTCGCATCGTGGCGGCTGATGATGTCGTTGATTACGAAGAAGGTGCGGCCGCCGACGAGCACGCCGACCAATCCGTAAAACAGAAAATCTTGAATCTGCTCGCGCGTCAATCCCAAGCGCAGGCGTCCGGCCGGACGGCTCATCCACAGGTAGACGCAAATAAACGCGGCGAGATAGGCGATTCCGTACCAATGAATGCTGAGCGACCCCAGGTGGATCGCCACCGGGTCGATATTTGTCGGATACGTAAACCAATGATTCATGCTGACAGGCCTTATTCGGACGACGGGCTAACCTTTTCCCGCGCATGAACCCGACGCATATTACCGTCGAAATTGCCTTCGCGGCGGGACTCGTTTCCTTCGTGTCCCCGTGCGTCCTTCCGCTTGTTCCGGCGTATTTGTCGCTACTGACGGGCGAAAGTCTGGAAGATCTGAAGTCGGCGACCGAGGCCACGGCGCGCACCCGCACCCTGGCGCACGCGCTGGCATTCGTCTTCGGATTTAGTATCGTGTTCATCGCGCTTGGCTTGGGTGCGAGCGCCGCCGGCGGTCTGCTAAAAGCCAATCAAGTGTTGGTCGCACAGATCGGCGGCTTCATCGTCATCGTGCTCGGCCTACACATGATGGGCATCATCCGCATTCCATTTCTCATGATGGACAAGCGGGCGCACATCCAAAACCAAGGCCGGCGCACGTTATGGACGTCGTTCATCGTGGGCATGGCGTTTGCCGCAGGATGGTCGCCGTGCATCGGGCCGATTCTCGCCAGCATTTTGGCGATCGCGGCCGAAGAGCACAACACCGGTCAAGCGGCGTTACTGTTAACGGCGTATTCGGTCGGTCTGGCGGTGCCGTTCTTAATCACCGCGCTGGCAATCGGCGCGGTGCTGCCGGTGTTCAATCGCATCAAACGTTTCTTACCGGCAATCGAATTCACCGCCGGCGCATTTCTGGTAATAGTCGGTTTCGTTTTGGTCAACAATGCATTTCTCAACGTCGCAGGATGGTTTTATCAGTTTGTCCCGCAGCCGAAACTCTAGCCTCGTACACGCCCTAACGGTCACGATCGTAGCGATCGCGGTCCTTTGGTTAGATCAATATACCAAGGGATTGATCTTACGGTATTTCACGCCGTACGAGAGCCATGTTTTCATTCCCAACGTTCTAAAGTGGACGTACGAGCGTAACGTTCACGGTGCGTTCGGATTGTTCGGCAGCAACGGGGTGCTGCTGATCGCGATGGCGATCGTCGTGCTCGTGCTGTTCTGGTACAGTTTTCGCGACGCCGCGGCAAAATCGCTGACGGTTCGCATCGCCTTCGGAATGATCGCGGGCGGCGCGATCGCCAACATCATCGACCGCGTCCACTACGGCTACGTGATCGATTTCATCGATTTTTATCGAATTTGGCCGAACATTTTCAACGTAGCGGACTCGTGCATTACGGTCGGCGTTGGGCTCTTGATCATCTCATCGTTTGCAACACGCCGTCACAGCCGATGAAGCCGGGGTTCGCGCCGACGTCGTCGTCGCGCGCTTAGCCGGCGCTTCACGAGCGGCCGTCGCCGCCGCTATTAAACGTGGCGACGTCACGGTGAATGGCGCAAGCATCAAATCGAGCCGTCCGCTCGACGAGGGCGAGGTCCTCGTTTACGATGTCCCGGCGCCGGAGCGTCCGATCGCGCTGCCCGAAGCCATCGACGTCCCCATAGTTTACGAAGACGAAGACCTGCTGGTCGTCGACAAGCCGGCCGGGATGGTAACGCATCCGGCGCACGGGTCGCCCAGCGGCACGCTCGTCAACGCGCTGCTCGGCTATCTCGGCACGCCGCTGCCGGGGAGTAGCATTCGCCCCGGATTGGTGCACCGGCTCGATCGCGACACGTCCGGTTTGCTGGTCGTAGCAAAAAACGAATCCGCATTGTCGGCCTTGGGAATTGCGATGAAGAATCGTCGTATCGGCCGCGAGTACGTCGGGCTCGTAGCGGGCGTTCCCGAACACGCGCGCGGAACGATCGATGGACCGGTCGGACGCGATCCCAATCACCGCCTTAAGTTTGCAATCGTGGCCGCCGGAAAACCGGCCGTCACGCACTACGAATTGCTTGAAGCGTTCGCGCGCAACGCCGAGCTGTCGTTTCGACTCGAGACCGGCCGCACGCATCAGATCCGCGTGCATCTCGCCGGCCTCGGCTACCCACTCGTGAACGATCGGATCTACGGGCGGGCCGATCCGCGTAGCGACTTACCTGGGCAAGCGCTGCACGCTCGGCGTTTGTCCTTCGCGCATCCGCGCACCGGCGAGGCGATGACGTTCGAAGCGGATCCTCCGCCGGCGTACGTGCGAACGCGCGAGGCGCTTTCGACGGAACGATAGCGGCGTGTCCGAGTTCGCACTCGTCGCGGTCGACGGCGCCGCGCGCAGCGGAACCTTACGGCTAACCCACGGCACCGTCGAAACGCCGTGCTTCATGCCGGTCGGAACCGCCGCGACCGTAAAGGGCCTGACGCCTTCGGATTTGCACGCGGCCGGCGCGCAGATCGTGCTCGCGAACGATTACCACCTGTGGCTGCGCCCGGGCCTTCGCGTGCTGGAAGCAGCCGGCGGGCTCCACCGCTTCATGGGCTGGGATGGACCGATACTCACCGATTCCGGCGGATTTCAAATCTTTAGCCTGGAGGACCGCCGAACCATCGATGAGGACGGCGTCACGTTTCGTTCGCACTTGGACGGCAGCGAGCACCGCTTTACGCCCGAGAGCGTGTTGGATTTTTCACGAAGGATCGGCGTCGACATCGCCATGGTACTCGACGTTTGCACGAAACTACCGGCCACGCGCGAGCAACTCGAGAGCGCCGTCGCGCTGACAACGCGATGGGCGCGCCGTTCGGCCGAGCGAGCGAACGATCCGGAAACGGCGGCGTTCGCAATCGTGCAAGGCGGCTTGGATCGCACATTGCGCGAGCGAAGTGCGCGCGAACTCGTCGAGCTGGACTTTCCGGGATACGCAATCGGCGGATTGTCGGTGGGCGAAACGCGCGAAGAGCTGTACGAGACCGCACGCTTCACAGCCGAGCTTCTGCCGGCCGCAAAGCCACGCTACCTGATGGGCGTCGGCACGGTCGCCGATCTGATCGAAGCCGTCGATGCCGGTATCGATTTCTTCGATTGCGTGTATCCGACGCGTTGCGGCCGCACGGGGCGCGCGATGACGCGCGACGGACACTTCAACATTTTCAACGCACGCTACATCGACGATTTTGCGCCGGTCGATCCCACCTGTGAATGCCGGGTCTGCGCGCAGTTCGGTCGCGCATATCTCGCGCATCTCTTTCGCAGCCGCGAAATGCTCGGACCTCGACTGCTTTCGGAGCACAACGTCGCGATGCTCAATCAACTGATGCGCGATGCGCGCGCGGCCATCCGTTCCGGCGGCTGGAGCGTTTTAGCGCAATCGCTCTTGGGCAGAACCAAGCAGTCCGTTTGAAGGGATTACCGTGCCAAACATTCTTTGCGTCGTTACCAGCCATTCGGAGATCGACTCCGAGCACGCCACCGGCCTGTGGCTCGAGGAGTACGCCGGAGCGTTTCGGATCTTTCGTGACGCCGGCTGCGAGCTGGTGACCGTGAGCCCGCACGGCGGGCAGGTGCCGATCGATCCGCGCAGCCGCGAAGCCGGCGGGGCCGAGGACGCCGAAGCGGTGCAAGCGCTCGCAACGACGCAGATGCTCCATCAAGCCGGCGACGTTTTGCAATACGACGCCATCTATATTCCCGGCGGTCACGGAGCGATGTTCGATTTGGCGCAATCGGTGCCGTTGAAAGCTCTGCTGAGCGAGTTCGACGCGCAAGGAAAAGTCGTCGCGTCGATTTGCCACGGTCCGGCCGCATTCGTCGATGCGATCCGTGCCGGCGAACCCAGAACGCTGGTCGCCGAACGCCGCATTACGTGCTTCACCGATGCCGAAGAACGAGACACCGGTCTAGCCGAGCTCATGCCGTTCTTGCTGGCATCTAAACTTCGCGAGCAGGGCGCCAACGTTATCGAGAACCCGCCGTGGAGCGATCATGTCGAAGTCGACGGCAAATGGGTAACCGGTCAGAATCCGCAATCAACGGCTTCTACCGCGCGCGCCATTCTTGCAGCCCTGCGGTAGACGTCGTTTCTACGAAGCCTCGCGCGTAAAGCTCTCGACCCGCTCGAGCGTTGCGAACGCAGCGTTGAGGCTGCTCCCGGAAATCGTTCGCGCCACAACGCGCGCGATCGGGCTCAACCGGTCGCGCGTTTCGACCACCCGGCAAAGCCAGATGGCAAACGGGACAAACGCCAGACCGGTGATGACGTTTGCGATCATCCACCGCACGTCGAGCATCGAAACGACGTCACTTCCGAACAGCGCGGATAGCCCGACGATGCACAACGGCAGCCATGCGAATACCGCGAGCGTGAAGATTCCGCGCGCCGACCGCAGGCGCAGGATGCGCAACCGCTCTACCTTCGATTGAACCTCGGTAATCGCTGCGTCGTATCGGATGGAAGCCAGCGTGACAAGTTGCAACGCTACGTTAACGAGCACGAGGATCGCGAGGATATCGAGCACCACGGCCGAGACGAACTCGATCGGCCGATGCACCGAATCCGCCGCGAAGTTGCCGAGCCAAACGACGGGTACGATCGCCATTACGAGTTCGACCCACAAGCCGAACGCGAACCGCTGCAACGGACCGCGCGCGCCGTTAGGGGTCAGCGCGTTCAAAGTCGCGCGATCCACAACCACCATGCGTCCGAGCTCCTCGTTGCATTGCGCCCAGCGCGCGAACGCGATATCCAAACGATCGTCCATATCGTATCCTTTCACGGGTCGATGTTTTCTGTTGACTCGAAGCGACGCCGTAGCGCCGTTTTCAGGCGGTTGATTTTCGTGCCGACGTTGCTCTCGCTCGTCCCGAGCGTATCCGCGATCTCGCGATGTGAATAGCCGTCGAGGTACAACAGCATCAAGGCTTTGGGTAACGAGTCGAGCTCGTCGATGAACGCGCGCAGCAGCGCTACGTCGCCGGCCCGCGCCGGTTCCGTCTCGACGGCCGTTTCGAGCACGGCGTCGTCGAAGATCACGTGCCGTTTATGGCGACGGGTCTTCCGGTGATACGAAATCGCGACGTTGAGCGCGACGCGGTACATCCAGGTCGAAAATGCGAAGCGCTCGTCGTAGCGATCGAACGAACGCCACAGCTGTATCACGATCTCTTGAGCGAGATCTTCTCGGTCGTTTCGATCCTGACAATACGAGCGACAGATCGTGTAGAGGATCCCACGATGATCCTCGATCAGCCGCTCGAAGCGTCCTTGCCGTTCGTCCATCCACCGCCGTTATTCGCACCGGCCGCGGAAAAATCACAGTCCCGCGAGCACCGCCGCGCAGTCGTCGCAGACCAGCGGATTGGCCGGGTCGTTACCCAGTTGCCGGTATTTCCAGCAGCGAGCGCACTTTTCGCCGGAGGCCGGGACGATCTCGAAGGCCTCGACGTCGCCGGTCGCCGGGTACAACTCGAGCTCCGAAACGACCAACGCTTCGCGCAGGTTGTCGCCCAGCCGGCCGAGCCAATCGTAGGTCGCCGGCAAGGCACCGACCCGAACTTTGGCTTCGAAATCGCGCGGTGATTGCGAAGCCGCAACGCGCCCGCGAAGTTCGCGTAGATATTGCCAACGCTCGACCGCCGCACCGTTGGCAGCTTCGCCCGCCAGATCGAGGTCGAACACGCTGCGCGCATCGCGACGCAACGTTTCGGGCAACGCCTGCCAGGCTTCTTCGGCGGTGAACGATAGAATCGGCGCCAGCGCCACCAACAGCCGTTGCAATATGTAGAACAGCGCCGATTGCGCGCTGCGACGTCGAGCGTCGTCGCGCGCTCGAGAATACAGCGGGTCTTTCAGCGCATCGAAATACAAACTCGACACGCCGCTTTCGAACTCGACCAGTTGCAGGTACGAATCGTGCAACGCAAACGCATCGTACGAGCGCCGGACCCCCGCTACGAACGAATCGGCGACGTCGCACGCCAGGGAATCGAGCGGCTCCATCGCGTCGCGATCGACCACCGCATCGATCGGCAAATCGTCGAGGTTCCCGAGCAAGAACCGGATACGATTGCGCAGATTGCGGTAGACGCGGCCGATCTGGTCGACGACGTTCGGGCCGAAGCGCGCGTCGTCGACGAAATCGACGGAGGCGGTCCACAGCCGCAACACGTCGGCGCCCCAGCGTTGCATCGCCTCACGCGCGCCGATACCCGTGCCGGACGATTTCGACATCGCTCGACCCTGCTCGTCGTTCACCCAGCCGTGATTGATGACACGCCGGTAGGGCGCTCTGCCCTTAATCGCTACGCCCGTTAACAAACCGCTGCGAAACCAGCCGCGGTATTGGTCGGCACCCTCGAGCACCGCGTCGCTCGGCCACGTTAAACCGTCGCGACCCAGCACCTCCAAATGCGAAACGCCCGATTCGAACCAGATATCGACGATATTTCGCTCGAGTTCGAATGTGGTGCCGCTGCAATGCGGACAGGCAAACCCGGGAGTCAAATACGTCTGCGCCGTGTCGGTCCACCAAACGTCCGCACCAGCTTCTTCGAAACGGTCGGCCGCGCGGCGCGCGACGCCCGGATCGAGAATCGATTGTCCGCACGAACGGCAAATCAGCGCCGGAATCGGCGTGCCCCACGTGCGCTGACGCGAGATACACCATTCGGGATGCGTTTCGATCATCTGTCGTTGCCGCGTGCGGCCCCACTCCGGCACGTACGCGACATCGTCGATCGCGGCGACGGCTCGTTCGCGCAAATCGTTGCGGTCCATGGCGATAAACCATTGCGCGGTCGCACGGAAAATCACCGGATTGTGACAGCGCCAGCAATGCGGATACGAATGCTCGTACGGCTGCACGCGCCACAACGCACCCGACGCTCGCAAATCCTCGACGATCCGGTCGTTAGCGTCGAAGATAAACTGTCCCGCGTACTCACCGGCTGCTGGGGTGAAGCGTCCGGCAGCGTCGACCGGGTTGAGCACTTCCAAACGGTAACGAATGCCCGTCTCGAAGTCGTCGGCTCCGTGACCGGGAGCGGTATGCACCGCGCCCGTTCCGGTTTCCAACTCGACGTAATCGGCCAAGACGAGCAACGAATCCCGATCCAAGAACGGATGCCGCACGCTCGCGCGTTCGAGCTTGGCGCCGTCGACGCTCGCGAGCAATGTCGCGTCGGAAAAGCGTTCGCCGAACACCGTTTGCGCCAGCGCGGTGGCGACGATGACGCGTTCGCCACCGATGCGATACATGCCGTACGAGGCATCCGGCCGCAACGCGACGGCAACATTGGCGGGCAACGTCCACGGCGTCGTCGTCCAAATTAGTATGGACAGCGGATCGATGCCGGCGGCCACACCGAAACGGCGTTCGAGTTCGCTCGCCTGTTCGCCGCGAGCCGGAAACCGGACGTCGATCGACGGCGACACCTTCGGTTCGTACTCGATCTCGGCTTCGGCGAGCGCGGTCTCGTCGTGCACGCACCACAGCGTCGAACGCAAGCCCTTATACAGCTGATCGCTTTCGGCTAGATCGGCTAACGCGCGCACGATCGTCGCCTCGTAGGAAGGATCGATCGTACGATAGGGCCGTTCCCACATTCCGAAATTTCCCATCCGGATGCGGATGTCGCGCTGCCGTTCGAACCAGTAGATCGCGCGGTCGCGACACTGCCGTCGCAACTCGATCGGATCGATAGCGTGGAAGTCGGTGATGCCCAGAAACTTGAGCGTTTCGAGTTCGATCGGCAGCCCGTGCATGTCCCAACCCGGAACGAACGCCGCATATTTTCCTTGCAGCAGCGCGGCCTTGACGAATATGTCCTTCAAAACCATGTTGAAGAAGCCGCCCATATGCGGCTCGTTGTTCGCGTACGGCGGACCATCGTGCAAGATCCACGGACCGTTAGCTGCGTTACGCTCCAAACGCCGCTCGTAACTACGCTCGCGTTCCCACCACGCGACGCGATCCGGCTCACGCTTCGGCAGCTCGGCTTTCATCGCAAAGTCGGTACGGGGCAGGTTTAACGTATCGCGATAATCGCGGCGCGCGCCGGTGTCGGTCATGGGAACGAGGCGGTTTCGAGCCGTCGCGCGGGGTTTACTCCTCGATCAAGTCCTCGAGGACGTCGAAGTTGCGTTCGGCCGAGGCCCGTATGGCGGCGACATCGTTTGCAAGCTGGCGCGCGATGGCGTCGCGTTCGGCCATTAACCTGTCGACGAGTTCGTCGGCGGCTGCCGGCTCGTGACGCCGCCCCGGCTCCCATAGCGGCTCGAGCGGGTAGCGCAGATCTTCGCACAAGGCTGCGACCTTCGGATCGTATGCCAGCGCCAAAAACGGCACGGAAAAGCGCGCTGCGAGAACGAGCGCGTGCAATCGCATGCCGATTGCCACGCGTGCGCCGGCAACGATCGCGCCGGCCTTATCCAACGAGCATTCGGGTAGCAGAACGGGCGCGCTGGAACACTTGCGGATGACCTCGGTCGCGATCTCGGCATCCGGCACGCCGCCCAACGGCAAGAACGCGCTTCGAACGCCGTGCACCGAAGCCAGCCGGTCGACCGCGCGCGCAACGGTTTCGACGCCGTCGCGAAAGGCGGGCGCTTTGCGAACGCTGACGATCGCGTATGGCCCGCTATCCGGGCCTAGGCCCTCGGCGCTCAAATCGTGAGCTTCGCTCGGCGGATCGTAGAGAAAGACGGGGTCGGCGGTTCGTTCCACCAGGGTTCGCGGAAGCAATCGCTGCAACAGACCGCGCGAGCGTTCGTCGCGCACCGTGGCTCGAGAGACGCCCCGGCAGAAACCGCGCACGAGGAACTCCCCCAGCCGGTCCAACGGCCCGATGGACTGCGCGAAGATCATCGATTTACGCTGCGCTCGGATCGCTTCGCGCAGAATCCCGCTGTAGTATAGCAAGCTGCGCGAGCTGGTCGCGTTTTGCAGCAACCCGCCGCCGCCCGACACGACGACGTCCGACTCTCGAATCGCGCGGCGCACGTTGCGCCACTGCCCGCGCGGCGTCGACCGCACGTTCAGCTCGCGCGCGGTTCGACCGGGGGTCGCAGACAATACTTCGATCTGGGCCGCCGGGACGCGCTTACGGATGCGATCGACGATGATGCGCAACAGCGCTTCATCCCCTAAGTTGCCGAACCCGTAATATCCGGAGATCAGCACACGCACGGTTAAGCGATACGGGCTTGTCGCATCGCGAACCGGCGATACGCATACACGACGATCGAACCGAGGATCGCGCCGACGACGAGGTCGTTGCCGATGCGCAAGAGCGAAACCGAGAGCGGGGTGTGCAAATGCGAGAACGTATCGATCACGTCGCCGATACCGACGCCCGCCGCCAACGCCAACAGCCAACCGATCGCGCGCCGGTGCGAGAGCGTTAGCGCGGCGATCAGCATCGTACACGGAACGCCGATCAAGAACTCTTTGAACCTCGGACGCACCGCCAGCACTTGCGTCAAAACGTGGCGCAAGGTCAGCTCGAACTGCGAGGGCGAGATATCGCTGTCGTTTCCGCTACGCATAACCAACAACGCCGCGCCCGCTATGACGATCAGCCCGGCCAACAGTTGATACGCGAGCACCGGCGACTCGAACAGCTCGCGGGGCCGCTTGGCGACGCCGAAACGAACGTCGAACGCGTACATCAGCAGCGCGATCAACGGCGGCAGCACCAGCACGAGCTTCACGCCGCGGAACCGTTCGATCTCTTCCATGGTCAACGGCGAGCTCATGAGGCCGACGACGGCCAGCGCGCCCAAGAGTGCGACGCCGGTTGCAGCCAACGTCCAGCCAAGACTTCGCAGCAGTTGCGTTCGCGTATCCGATGCCGGCGGCTCGCGAAAGGCCGGCGCTAAAACCGCGAAGGCTGCCGTCGCGAAAAGTAACGCTCCAAGGAGTGCCAACAGCGACCGAACCAACAGGTCGTGGTGCGAAACGACGCCCGCGCCGTATGTAAGCACCGTAACGGAATAGGCCGCGATCGCCCAGCCGCGCCGGTACGATCCGAACCAATCCAGCAAGAGAATAAAGATCGACGGCACCGCCAACGCGGCAATGCCGACCAAGATGCGATTGTTTCCACGATACGGGGTTATCGGCGTCGCTCGGCCCAAGCGGTAGCCGGCGGATTTCAGCTGGCTCGCGATCGCGGCAACGAAATCGACGTTGGTTCGCTCGATGGAACGGTTACCGTCCTGATGATCCCACGGTCGCAGATAGACCACCCGGACGTTCCGCTCGCGAACGCCGAGCACGTAACGCGCGACGGCTACGTCGAGTTTGATTTTATCGAGTTCGGTCTTTGCGATCGCTTGAACGCGAACGGTGCGGCCTGGAATCAAGTTGGCCAATCCATCGTTGCCCTTTTGCACCTGCGTTTGGTCGTACGTTTCGATCGACCCGAAATTGAAGCGATGCTCGCGAAAGACCGCGGCCATATCTTCGAGATGGTCCGGAAAACCCATCACCTGATTGCGCAACCCGAAGAAGATCAGCGTCGACACCCTCGGGTCTATTCGAAGTACGGCGTCGATTGCGGTAGAGATTTGCGGCCGCTCGAAACGTTCGTCGTTCTGCAGTCGCGGGATCACGAGCAACCCAAGTTTTCGCGCGAGCAGAATTTCGTCGGTGGGAATTCCTAAGGACGTCGTATTGAAGTAGTCGATCTGCGTTCGAACTTCGATCAGCCACGGACGCGTCGCGCGCAACACGCGCACGCTACCCGGCGCAAAATGTAACCCGAGTTGCAAGCGATATCGTTGAAACGTCAGCGCATCGTCGACCAGCAGGTAAACCGCGCCCGGATCGATGCGCTTGGAGGCAACCATCGCGGCCAGTAACGGATCGCGAATCGGCGCGATCTGCGACTGGTTCCGCAACGCGGCGCCGGTAAGCACTTGCGCCTTACCGTCGTCCCCAACGTTCGCGCCCAATTCCTCGGTCAGCGCCAGCGACGTTAATCCGGCGCGTCGCAAGGCGACGAGAAAGGCCGCCGGGTTATAATCATACGAACGCGACAGCACCGCGAAATCTTGAAAATCCATGGCGAGCTCGACGCGCTTGGAATGCTCTTCGATCTGTAGCCGAAAGACCGCGACCGCGAGGCAAGCAAGTAATCCAACGAGCAGTACGATCCCGGCATAGCGCGTGCGCGCAGACACAAACGTCACGGGGCGCACTCATTCGACGCCGGCAGCATGGGACCGCTCAACGAAACGCGTTTGTGAAAAGAGAAACACAGGAAGACTCGCCTAAGGCGAGCCTTCCTGGCGTCGCGTATGCATGTGCCCTTTTTGTCGGGACGATACATACCGGGTGTGGGCGACGTTTTATGGCCGAAATGCACTCACTCATAGCCCATATGAGTGGCGCCGGACTTTCTTCGAGACTACCCAAACCGGCGGCGTTTGTCAATGCCAGTTCGGGACGCGTTTTTGCAAGAAAGCATCGATGCCTTCGCGTGCATCCGGTTCGGAGGCGTTGCGAATCATGACTTCCTTTGTGTAAGCGTACGCATCGGCCGTATCGCGGTCTACCTGTGCATAAAATGCGCGTTTGCCGATCGCCAACACGGTCGCGCTGGACCGCGCGATACATTGCGCCAACGCGATCGCTTCGTCGTGCGTACGCTCGGGCGAAACGACAACGTTGACGAGCCCCCAATCGCGGGCGGTTTTTGCGTCGATCGGATCGCCGGTGAGCAGCATTTGCAAGGCTCGCTTGCGTCCGATCGCGCGCGACAGCGCGACCATCGGCGTACTGCAGAACAGGCCGATCCTCACGCCGGGCGTGGCGAACGTCGAACGTTCCGACGCGACGGCCAAATCGCAAGCAGCCACGATCTGACAGCCGGCGGCGGTCGCGACCCCATCGACCTCCGCGATGATCGGCTGAGGAATCTCCTCGAACCGCTGCATCAGCCGGACGCACGCGTCGAAAACCTCTCGGTGTACCGCGTCGTCACCCGACCGTAGCTCGCGCAGGTCATGGCCCGAACTAAACGCCGGACCTTCGCCCCTGAGGACCACCACGTGCACGCGTGGATCGGCGCCCGCTTCTTCGAGCGCCTCGTCCAAGGCGCGGAGCGTTTCGAGCGAGAGCGCGTTCCGGCGTTGCGGCTCGTTCAGGGTGACGACCCGAATCGGTCCGTCGTCGGCAATCGTGATGGTGCGTTCGTGCGACATTATGGTCGTTTACGAATCCCGGCGGCGGAGGTCCCGCGTGGGAAGGCGGCGCCAAGGCTCGAACGAGGCGCGACCTTGCGTTTTCTCGGGGCAATCGCCGCCATCGCTGGAGCCGCCGTGATGTTCGCGGCGATCGATCTGGCGGCGTTCTACGCGCAGCTGTACGGGCCGCTGCTCGATCCGAGCTCCAGTACGGGTGCGTTCCAGGGCGCGCTGGCCGGCCTGCGGTCGATGCCGCCTTCGCCCGCGACTGACGTCCTGGTCCTGGGGGATTCGCGGATATATTCGGGTCTGGAGC
>DASXXU010000221.1:0-5772 GCA_036502885.1 Candidatus Tumulicola sp. | reverse complement strand
CCGCCGGCCGTCCGGACGGCGCTCGCTCGCGAGCGCGAGGGCGGCCGAATCGTGCATCGCCACGGGTGCGACGACGCACACCGACGCGATGCGCGATGCTTGCGACAGCGAGACCAACACGCGCTCGACCAACGTCGCGCCTTCGATCTCGACGAACGCTTTGTTGGGAGCATTTTGGAGTTTCGCGACGTCATCGACCGGACCGCCGGCCAACACGACCGCGTGCACGCCGGTCACGGCCTCCAGCGCTCGGAAGCGCGCAACGGTGTGACGATGGTCGCGTAATCGTCGCCCAGTTGCAAACGCTGCGCGAGGTTTTCAGCGCCGGCTCGATCCACGGTCATTGCGAAAACGCAAGCGCCGGATCCGCAAAGCAGCGGCCGAGCGGCGCCGGCTTCGCGCAGCGCGTCGACCGCATGCGCGACGGCAGGTTCGCGCTCGCAGGCTACGGATTGAAAATCGTTGGACAACTGCGCTTCGGTTGCATCGAAATCGCGCCGTTGCAGCGCCGCGCCGGCGGCTAGCGACCGCGACGAGTTGCGCGGGCGCGTTTCGCGTTCGCGCGCGTCGAGCGCGGCGTAGGCTTCGGCCGTCGAGATGCCGGCCGGCGGCGAGACGACGACGACCCACCAAGGCGGCGCGTTGCCCAGCGGGGTCACCCGTTCGCCGGTGCCTTCGACCAGGGCGGCGCATTCGGCCAAAAAGAACGGCACGTCGGAACCCAGCGAGCGAGCGATGGCGGGGAGATCGAAAGGTTGGACGGTGCCCAGCGCTCCGGACGCCGCCAGCAACAGAAACATCGCCGCGTCGCTGGACCCGCCGCCCAGACCGGCCTGCGTCGGTACGTGCTTGACCAGATGCACGGCTACCCGCGGAAAGCCGGCGGCTCGCGCCGCCCGCACGATTAGGTTATCCTCGCCGCTCAAATCCGGACGGTCGCATGAAAACGAGAACTCGGCGGCCGGTTCGTACTGCAGCTCGTCCGCGAGCTCGAGCGGCACCATGACCGTCCGCACGCCGTGATACCCGTCCGGCCGTCGCGCTAGGACTTCGAGCGTGAGGTTGATCTTTGCCGGGGCTAACGCTCGCGCCATCGCGCCTCCAATGTTGGCCAGGGCAACCTATTCCTTCGCGGGCGCCGGGAAGGCGCCGCCGGAGGGCGCGCCGCAAAGGTATCGCCCGGATGGGTCCCAGTTACGACGCTCAGCGCAACGAGTTCTGTGCCTACGTCCTGCGCGAGTCGCAAACGCCGTATGGTTTATTGCTGGGCAACCTCAAAACGTTCGCGCAGTCGACCGCCAAAGGCGGTGTCCGCGGCCTTTGGGATGCCGACACCGACCAGATCATCTTCGGGATGCATCACATCGCGTATCGCTTGCGCGCCGCCGGCAGCGAGCCGGTCACGCTGTTTCCGCATCAGTTCGAGCGCGAGCTCACGTTTCTGCCGTACGCGCAGATATCCGAGTTCACCCTGGCCGACCGGGTGCACGTCACCGAATCGTTCTACGTTCCGAACGGACCGACGTTCGGACGCTCCGTCTGCTTCGTGGTCGACGTCACCGTCTACAACCCCGGCCGCGAAGAGATCGACGTGGCGGTGTTTCCCTGGGCGATGCTGGTCGGGCAGCGATTCTACGGCGAACCCGAACACGAGGTCCGCGCGTGGACCGACGGTCGCTTCATCTGCTCGAAGAACCTCGAAACCGGCGGCGAGCGGTGGTGGGGCGGGTCCCGCCGGCCCGAAGCGATCGAACTTTCGCTGCGCGAACAGGCGCTGCTCGAATCGATGCGCCGCTCCGGGCTGAAATCCGACAGCACGATCGCGCCCGCGCTCGAAGACGTTACGCCCGAACAGGCCGAGCTGGTGAGCCGGCGCATCTTCGGCGCGTTCGAATACGGCGTAAAGGTAGCCCCCGGCGCGCGCGAATCGCTGCGCTTGGCGGTCGTCTATCACAAAGACGGTACCGAACGTAGCCGTCCGGTTCTGGAAGCGTTGCTCGAGGATCCGAAAGCGCTGCACGACACGCAGCGCTACTTTGCCGACAAGTTGGGCGACGCGCGTTTCATGACGCCATCGCCGTTTATCAACCGCGGCGTTGCATGGGCCAAAGCCAACATGCTGCGCGTCGTCAAGGAGTATCCGCACGGTTGGGGTTCGACCAACTCGCCGCCCTCGGACATTTTGGTTTCGCGCGACACGTCGTGGTTCGTGCACGGATTCGATTACTTCTGGCCCGAGTTCAGCCGCAACGCTATCGAAGTGTTCAATCGCGCCATCGACCCCAGCGGCTTGATGGTCGAGTACGTGCGCGGCGTCAGCGGTTACAAAACCGCTTACGATTTGAACATCAACGACGATACGCCGCTGCACGTGATCGCGATGTTGCATCACTACAACGCGACGCTGGACGACGAGTGGGTCAAGCGTAACATCGAGCTAGTCGTTCGGCTAATCGACTACATGCTGACGCAGCGCGACGATCGCGGCTTGATATTCTGCACCGCCAAAGGCGTGGATATGTACGGGATCTCGTCGTGGCGCAACATCATCCCGTATTATACGCTGGATGGTGCGGTTACCGAAATCAACGCCGAAGCGGTGTACGCGCTGGAGGCCGCCGCGATGTTGTGCGCCGTCGCGGGCGACAACGAACATTGGCAAACGTACGTTACCGAGGCGCAAAAGCTGCGCGAAGCCATGATGGAACATTTGTTCAACGACGACACGCGCGCGTTCGTGCTGAACTACGATCAGGATCGCAACTATCAGGATAACTTTACGGCCGACGAGATCTTTCCGGTGTTGTTCGGCGTTGCCGGACCACAGGAGCGCCGCTCGATTTTGTCGCGCCTGAACGAGGCCGATTTCGTAACGGCGGTCGGGTTGCGAACCATCTCGACCGCCGACGCATGGTACTTCCCGTCGTACGGCTTCGGATTGCTGGGCGGCGTTTGGCCGGACCTGACGCTGTGGTTCGCGGTGGCGCTCGCGCGTAACGGTATGACCGAGCCGGCCGTGTCGTTTCTCGAGTCGACCTACCGCGCGATGGAAGGCGGCAGCCCGCGCAATACCGTGCCCGGCGAGTTTGCCGAATGGTTCGACGGCGGTTCGTTGAGCAATCGCGGCATGTACCTCTCGCCGTGGACCAGCGCCAAGTATCTTTGGGCCGTTGCGGAAACGGTGGGCGGTATGGACGGCTACCGGACGAGCGGGCGACCGCATTTGGCGCCCTTGCGTCCAAAGGGGTGGAACTGGGTGGCGGCCGCGCGCGTGCACTGGGGCGGCAAACGCCGGACCTACGTGATCGACTTGCGCAACGACGTCATCTACGCCGACATGCCCGAGCTGTCGGCCGAGGATCCGTTCACCTGTATCTACGCGGGGCGCGACGTCAGCGACGAGGTCACCACGTCGCCGGTTGAGGTCGGAGCGGTGGCATTTGAAGACGACGCCGGAGCGGTGCGGATCTTCGTGTGCAACCAGCAAGACGCGGCGCGCGATGTTTCGCTCGAATTTCGCGGCAGCACCGCGCGGATCGACATGACCGCGGGCGAACTGCGCGAGGTGCATTTGATCGGACGGCCGAGCGACCGGCGCGCACGTGCTGCCAAACTCGACGTCGTCCCGCAGACGGTGCGGGCCTAACGAATGCTGTCGCCGGAACATCGTTTCCCAACGCTGGTCTTGGCCATCGGAACGCTGGTGCTGCTGATTGCGATCGCGGTGGGCCAACGCATGGGCGATCGCGTGCTGGATCAAGCTGCGGGGGCAAACTCGCAAAACTCGGTTGCTTCGGTCACGCCCGAGCCGACGCAATCGGCCGGCTCGTACGGTCCGGATTGGAAGCGCTCGGAAACCCTGGCGGGAGCGTCCGACCCGCGCTTCCCGGATCCGCGCGTACCGCCGCAGCCGCTGCCGACGCCGCTCCCGACGCCCAAAGCGACGCCCACGCCGGTAGCTTCGCCGACGCCCTCGGAAACGTACAATCCGAACATCCCGATTTGGCGTCAGAAACCGCTGCCGACCGCTACCCCCAGCGCCGAAACCTCGGCCGAACCGGCGACGTCGAGTTCCCCCGGCGAGCACAGCGAGTCGCGCGTGACCCCCTCACCCTCCCGTTAGGCAAATTCGCTAGGGCCCCGCGCCCCACGGCTGGTACGATAGGGGTATGGAACACGGAACGATTACGGTCAAACGCGGTCTCGCGCAGATGCTCAAGGGCGGCGTCATCATGGACGTCGTCACGCCCGAACAAGCGGTCGTCGCCCAAGAGGCCGGCGCGGTCGCGGTTATGGCGCTCGAACGAATCCCGTCGGATATTCGCGCGATGGGTGGGGTTGCCCGAATGAGCGGCATCGAGTTGATTCGTGGGATCATGGACGCCGTGACCATCCCGGTGATGGCAAAAGTTCGCATCGGTCATTTCGCCGAGGCCCAAATTCTGCAATCGCTCGGCGTCGATTACATCGACGAATCCGAAGTGCTCACGCCCGCCGACGACAAGTATCACGTCGAAAAAGATTCGTTCACCACGCCGTTCGTTTGCGGCGCGCGCAATCTGGGCGAAGCGCTTCGGCGTATCGCCGAAGGCGCGGCCATGATTCGCAGCAAGGGCGAAGCCGGCAGCGGAAACATCGTGGAAGCCGTGCGTCATATGCGCGCGATCGGCGATGCCATTCGCGAGCTTAGCGTCGCGCCGCCCGAAGAGTTGGTGTCGCGCGCCCGCGATATCGGTGCGCCCCTCGAATTGGTGCGGCAAGTAGCGCGCGACGGAAAACTTCCGGTCGTGCTCTTTTGCGCGGGCGGGGTTTCGACGCCGGCCGACGCGTCGCTCATGATGCAGCTTGGCGCCGAAGGCATTTTCGTCGGCAGCGGCATCTTCAAATCGAGCGATCCGAAAAAGTTCGCTCGCGCGGTCGTCGATGCTACGACGCATTATGACGATCCGAAGATCGTAATGGAAGCTTGCCGCTCGCTGGGCGAATCGGTCGCCATGCCCGGCTTGGACGTGCGCACGCTCGACGAATCGCAGTTGCTTTCGACGCGCGGCAACTAATCTCGATTGTCTGAAATTCGCGTCGGCATCCTCGCGCTGCAAGGCGATGTTGCCGAGCACGCGGCGGCAATAGAACGGGCCGGCGCGCAACCGGTGGCGTTGAAACGATTGGACCAGCTCGCAACGGTCGACGGATTGATCGTTCCGGGCGGCGAGTCGACCACGGTTATCCGCTTGCTGGAACGGGCCGAGTTACACGAACCGATCGTCGCGCGCGTGCGCCGCGGCATGCCCTTGTGGGGGACGTGCATGGGCATGATCGTTACCGCTCGCGAGGTAGCCGGCGTCGATCAACCGACGCTCGACATTCTCGACGTAACGGTTCGCCGTAACGCGTTCGGGCGGCAAAACGAGTCGGTCGAAGTGCCGCTGCATATTCCGGTTTTGGGAGCCGAGCCGTTTCCGGCGGTGTTCATCCGGGCTCCGTGGATCGAGCGTGCGGGCAGCGGGGTCGAAATTCTGGCCGAACGCGACGGGCACGGCGTGATGGTACGCCAAGGCAACGTGCTCGGCACGTCGTTCCATCCCGAACTGACGCGCGACGGACGCGTGCACGAGTACTTCCTTTCGATGATCGAGTCGTGCGACGACGTAGGGAAGGCTTCGAGCGCCGCGTAACAGTCAGTCTCAACATGACGCCGGGCCCAGCCTCCGAGGAACGTACACAAGGAGGCTTTGAAGGTCATATACCACCGGTAGAGCCGTTGCTCACCGA
>DASXXU010000220.1:0-3223 GCA_036502885.1 Candidatus Tumulicola sp. | reverse complement strand
CGTGATCGAGCTTCTACAATCCGCCGGCCTAAAAGCGACGGCGGTGCAAAACCGATTGGTATCGTTCGCCGACGACGTCGCCGCCACGCGGCGTGTGCTGGCGATGCAAGACGGCCCTACCGTGCTCGTCGCGCACTCGTTTGGCGGGATGATCCTAACGGAGACCGGCGTCGATCCGAGCGTTACGGCGCTCGTTTACGTCGCTGCACGCGCGCCCGATGCGGCTGAAAACTATACGGCCCTCGCGAAGCAGTATCCGACACCCCCCGCGAGCGCGGGTGTCGTGACCTTTCAGGGGTTTTCGCAACTCAGCGAGGCTTCGTTCACGAACGACTTTGCCAACGGGGTCAGTCCCGAACGAACTCGTCTGTTGTATGCGGTTCAAGCGTCCAACGCCGCGACGCTTCCGGCAACCGCGATGACGACCGTAGCCGCATGGCGTTCGAAACCGTCGTGGTACGCCGTGTCCAAACAAGATCGAACGATCAACCCGGATTTGGAACGATATATGGCTTCGCGCATGAAAGCCACAACGATCGAGGTCGACGCGGGGCATCTGTCGTTAATCAGTCACCCACGAGAAATCTCGAATCTCGTTCTCGCCGCCGCCGGCCAAACCACATGACCGCAGAGTGGGTGACAGCCGCCGCTTCGGTCTTTACGTGCCTCGTTATCGCGGCCACGGCTGTCGCCGCGCTCGCTCAGCTGCGCCACATGCGGGGTGCGAACCAGATTCTGGCGCTTACCGAGTGCCGCGAGACGCTCGAATCGCAAGAATTTCGTGAGGCGCAACAGTTTGTGTCGATCGTAGGGCTATTCGTAAGAAAGGGCATTATCGAAAAAAGCATAGCGTGCGATTCATGGTCGTTCGTTATCTTGCGAAATTGGCAGGCCTTAGCGCCGGTTGTCGAAGTCGTCCGTCGCAGCAAAACGCTACGAAGCGAATCTCCGAGGTTACCTCGAACCAGACCTTCGGATGCCTAAGGATACGTCGCTAGTCGATTTCCTCGAGGCGTCACCTAAATAATTTTAGCGCGTTTTGAAGCGTAACCGCGATACCCCAAAGGAGCGGCACTCCCACCCAAAGCCATGCGAGCGCGAGGAAGGTGGCGCTGCTGCTCGACGGTTTAAGTTGGTCTTCGAGTTGATCCATGCTTACCTCAGCTAACGACGGGCTGCGTTTCAGTGTGGTGGCGTTCGTGCACGGGTCGAATCAACAGATTGCAGATCAATCCGACGACCAACAGCGATGCCATCACATACATCGTCGTCCAGTAGGCGCCGGCTTTGGCGACGCCGTGATCGATTTGGTATTGGCGAATATAGTTGATGAGAACTGGTCCCGCAACGCCGGCTACCGACCACGCGGTTAGCAACGCGCCGTGAATCGCTCCGACTTCCGACATTCCAAACAGATCGCGTAGGTACGCGGGAATGGTTGCAAAACCGCCGCCGTACATCGTGAGGATAACCAACACCGCAAGTACGAAGAGCGCAATAGCGTGCATGTTGCCGAACGTCGGAATCAAGAAATATAAGATCGCGCCCAGCACGAAGAAGATCGTGTAAGTCTGCTTTCGGCCGATGTAGTCGGAGAGCGACGCCCAGAAGATGCGGCCGCCCATGTTGAACAGGCTGATAAGCCCCACGAAACCGGCCGCAGCAACGGCGGTCACGCTAAAGATATCCTGTATCATCAGCGACGCTTGGCTGATGATGCCGATTCCGGCGGTTACGTTCAAGCATAGCACCAGCCAGAGCAGATAAAACTGCGGCGTACGTAGCGCTCGATCGCGCGTCACGTTGTTCGTAGTGATCATCGCGCGAGCCGCTACCGGCGGCGTATATCCCGCGGGCTTCCAGCCTTCTTGCGGAATCCGAACGATCAGCGCGCCGACCGACATCCAAATGAAGTAGACGATACCGAGCACGATCATCGTCTGGGAAACGCCCGTACCGGTCGCATCGGCAAAATGCTTCATGAGCAAAACCGAGAGCGGGGCGCCGATTAACGCGCCTCCGCCAAAGCCCATGATCGCGGTGCCGGTCGCTAGGCCCGGGCGGTCGGGAAACCACTTGATCAGCGTGGAGACGGGAGATATATATCCGATTCCCAACCCGCAACCACCGATTACGCCGTAGCCGAGGTAAACGAGCCAAAGCAGATGCTGGTTGACGCCGATTCCAGCGACGATGAGACCCGAGCTAAAACACACCGCCGCGACCGCCATTGCCGCACGCGGTCCGGCGCGCTCGACCCACTTTCCGCCGAAGGCCGCGGATAGACCGAGAAACAGAATCGCGACGCTGAAGATCCATCCCAACTCGGGAATCGTCCAGTCGATGCCGGGCTTTGGATCGGTGACGCCAATTGCTTGTGCCATCGGCTTGCTGAAGACGCTGAACGCGTACGCCTCACCGATGCAGAGGTGGATGCACAGCGCCGCCGGCGGAACCAACCACCGATTAAATCCGGGGCCTGCTATCGAGTGGGAGCGATCGAGCAAAGCCATGGAACGAAGTCCGACGAGATAAGTCGCACCTCCTGTGCGGAGCCCGTTCGCGATTTGAGCGGCGCGAGCCGAACGTGGTATCATCGTGTCCCACTGACGATATAGGAGAGAATGATGGCGAAAGTGCTGTGCGTACTATACGACGATCCGATCGATGGTTTTCCGCCGAAGTACGCGCGAGCGGACGTTCCCAAGCTCGATCATTATCCGGGCGGCCAAACGCTTCCGACGCCCAAGGCAATCGATTTCACGCCGGGCGAACTTTTAGGCAGCGTTTCGGGCGAACTGGGGCTTCGCAAGTATCTTGAGAGCCAAGGGCATACGTATATCGTGACCTCCGATAAGGAAGGCCCCGATTCGGTTTTCGAACGCGAGCTGCCGGATGCCGATATCGTCATCTCGCAGCCCTTTTGGCCGGCGTATCTCACGCCCGAGCGGTTCGCGAAAGCGAAGAAGCTGAAGCTTGCCATTACCGCCGGCATCGGCTCTGACCACGTCGACCTCGACTCGGCGACTCAAGCCGGCGTCACGGTTGCGGAAGTGACCTTCAGCAACAGCATCAGCGTCGCCGAGCACGTCGTGATGATGATCTTGTCGCTCGTTCGGAATTATATTCCGTCGTACCAGTGGGTCGTTAAAGGCGGCTGGAACATCGCCGACTGCGTGGAGCGGAGCTACGACCTCGAAGGTATGAGTGTCGGGACCGTCGG
>DASXXU010000219.1:0-9237 GCA_036502885.1 Candidatus Tumulicola sp. | reverse complement strand
CAACATTCAAGTTGGAGTACGATAACGGGCGCATGGACGGTTTCGCATACGTCGATAGCCTGTATCTTCCGAAAAAGAATTACGTCTATCGCGTTACCAATCCGAATCAGATTAAGCCGTATTGGGCGATGGCTAAGCAATACGTTCTCGGCGACCGGATGTTTCCGACGGAGTTTAGCGCGAGTTACACCGCCCACCAAAACCTGATTCGCGGCGACACGACCTACTCGGACGGCGAGAGCCTCGTCGATCTCCCCTGGAACACGCACACGCCGTCTCCGATCGAGAACTGGGGCTGCGACGACTATAAGCCGTCGTACGAACCGCTCATCGACACGAACCAAAACTACAACAGGAACGGCCCGTTTCCGTGCATGACGTACGAAACGATTCGCGACACGCTCGAAGCCAAGGGCGTTAGCTGGAGATATTACACGCCGCCCTGGCCGATCGATGGCGGTCAAATGTGGAACGCTTTCGATGGCATCTCGGCCGTCCGCTACAGCAAAGAGTGGCCGAACCACGGGGAAAAACCGTTCACTTGTAATTCGACCGTAAACTGCGTGTCGTGGCCCAATACCAACGTGTTTTGCGACATCTCCGGCACGGTTGGCACCAAGGTGTGCCCGTCCCCGAATCCAGCGGGAACCGTCGAGTTACCCGGCGTTAGTTACGTTATCCCGACGGGCGGCGAGTCGGATCACTACGACGGAACCGTAGACACCGGGCCGGACTGGGTAGCATCCGTCGTCAACGCGATCGGAGAAAGTAAATATTGGGACTCCACCGCGATCATCGTGGTGTGGGACGACTGGGGCGGATTCTACGATCACATCGCGCCGCCGCAACTCGACTACAGAGGACTGGGCTTTCGCGTCCCGCTGCTCATTATCTCGCCGTATGCGAAGAAAGGCTACGTTTCGCATACGCAGTACGAATTCGGTAGCATCCTGAAATTTATGGAAACGACGTTCGGGCTGGCGAGTCTGAACACGACCGACGTACGCGCGAACAACCTTACCGATGCCTTCGACTTCGGTCAAAAACCGCGAAAGTTCGTCGTAATTCCGTCCCAAACCACGGGTCACGATAGAGCCTACTTTATAGCGCTTCCGCCATCGCACGATCCGGTCGACACGGAGTAATCGAATGCGTAGAAAACTCGTCGCACTGATGTGCTTGGCGGCGATTGCCGCCGTTATCGGATGCTCCGGCACTTCGATGCCCAACACCGGTCCCGACGCATCGGCGCTCGCGAAAGCGGGTGCGAGCGGCGGCAAGATCCAGCACATCGTCGTCATCGTGCAAGAGAATCGCACCTTCGACAATTTTTTCGACTGCTTCAAAGGGACGGATTGCGTGAAGACCGCGCCGGGCTCGGGGGCACGGCCCGGTCTCTACACCAGCGCCAGCCCGTGTCCGGTTCTAAACACGCCCACCCCCGGTCCCAGCCCGACGCCGATTAAGGTGAAGTTCCACCAACCGTTGGTCGTGTTCGATCCGGGACACACGTATTGCCCGTCCTTCAAGACGGAATACGACAACGGGCAGATGGACGGCTTCAGCTACGTCGACGGTTTGCCGCCCGACGTCAAAAAGAATTACGTGATTCGCGTTACCGACCCGAGCGAGATCAAGCCGTACTGGGCGATGGCCCAGCAATACGTTTTGGGCGACCGGATGTTTCCGACGGAATTTAGCGCCAGCTATACCGCGCATCAAACGCTCATCCGCGGCGACGCGACCTACCAAACCGGCGAAAGCCTAATCGACTTGCCAAATGACGGGCCGCTCAACTACTGGGGCTGCGACGCGCCCGCCGGTACGACGACACCGCTGCTAAACACGACGCAGCAATACACGGTCGGGGGACCGTTTCCGTGCATGACCTACGAAACGGTTCGCGACACACTCGAAGCCAAAGGCGTCAGCTGGAGATACTACGCTCCCATCTTCCCGACGCAAGGCGGTCAGATGTGGAACGCGTTCGACGGTATCTCGGCCGTGCGTTACAGTAACGAGTGGCCGAATGGGGGCAAAAGCAGAAAGCCGTTCACGTGTCCGTCTACCGCGAACTGCGTGTCCTGGCCCAACACCAACGTGTTTTGTGACATCTCCGGCACGGTGGGCACCAAGGTCTGTCCGACCCCGAACCCCTCCGGCAACGTGGAACTCCCCGCGGTGAGTTGGGTCATCCCAACCGGTGAAGAATCGGATCACTACAACCCGGTCAGCAGCAAAAGCGGCAAAATCATCGATACAGGTCCCGACTGGGTATCCTCGGTGGTCAATGCGGTCGGCGAAAGCAAATACTGGAATTCGACGGCCATCATCATTACGTGGGACGACTGGGGCGGATTCTGGGATCACGTTTCGCCGCCGCAGATGGACTATCGCGGGTTAGGCTTTCGCGTTCCGCTGATCATCGTTTCGCCGTACGCCAAGAAAGGCTACGTTTCGCACACGCAATACGAGTTCGGCAGCATCTTGAAGTTCATGGAAACCACCTTCGGATTGGCCAGTTTAAACACGACCGATCTGCGCGCCAACAATCTCACGGATGCGTTCGACTTCTCCAGAAAACCGCGCGCGTTCGTTCCGATTCCGTCGCAGACCACCGGTCACGATCGCAAATATTTTATGGCGTTGCCGCCATCGCACTCCGCGCCCGATTCAGAGTAACGCGAGCAACCACAAAAATCTGGACCGAGGGTCCTTCAAGGTAACTGGGCGGGAGAAGCTAACCGGAACCTGCCGATGAGTTCCGCGCCTCCCGCAGCCTTGTTCCTCGCCGACGGGAGCCGTTTCGACGGATACGGTCTGGCGGACGGTTTGGCGCTTGGCGAGGCCGTTTTCTACACCGGCATGACCGGCTACGAAGAAGCCCTGACCGATCCATCATATGCGGGCCAGATTCTGACGTTTACCTATCCGATGATCGGAAATTACGGCATCTCGGGGAGCGCGTCGCAATATCCGCGGGCTTGCGCGGCTGGAACGGTGGTCAAGCAAATCGCGCGCCACCCATCCCACCATCTGTGCCGAACCGATTTGCCGGCGTGGCTGATGGAACAGAACGTGCCCACGCTGATCGGAGCGGATACGCGCTCGATCACCATCGCGCTGCGCGAACACGGCACGATCGCCGGAGCGCTGGCGGTAGGCGACGGCGCGCTAGGCGAGGCCGAGCGAAAGCTGGCCGACTTCGTGCGCGGGGACATCGACGCCGGCCTGGTCGCATCGGTGGCTACCCGCACGACCACCGTCGAAGGTCCCGAAGACGGGGTGCCGGTTGCCTTGATCGATTGCGGCGTCAAACGCGCCATTCTCCGGGAACTCCAAGCGCTAGGGGCTCGAATAACGGTATTGCCCTACGATGCATCGAGCGACGAAGTGATGGCGTCGCAACCGAAGGCGGTGTTCGTCTCCCCGGGTCCCGGGGATCCGACCGACCTGCCCGTGACGATCGACACGCTACGCGAGCTGCGCGGACGCACGCCGCTGTTTGGCGTGTGCTTGGGACATCAATTGCTCGCGCTGGCATATGGCGGCAGCACGTATAAACTGCCCTACGGACATCGCGGCGGCAATCAACCGGTGCGCGACGTGGCCGGCGAGGTGATCGTCACCGCGCACAACCACGGGTACGCGGTCGATGCCGCATCGCTTCCTGACGAACTCGAAGCGACCATGACCAATCTCAACGATGGCACGAACGAGGGCTTTCAGCATCGTACGCTACCCGTCGCGGCCGTGCAGTTTCATCCGGAAGCCTCGCCCGGTCCGTTCGATGCTCGCAAACTGTTTGCACGATGGTTCGAATCCGCCGGCTTATCGCAGCGCTGACGCTCGCGCTCGCCGGCCTGCCGTTGTGTGCCGGAGCGCAAGCGTTACAGCGCCTTACCGTTCAGAGCTTTACGTTGTCGTCGGACACGGCGACGCCGCACGTCGACGTGCCGTTCCATCTGGTCGTCACGTTGCACGTTCGCGAAAACATCGGCTCGATCGGGAACATCGAGCTGCCGTTGTTAGCATCGCTCGATCTGCTGGGCGACGAACGCCAAATCAACGCTGCGCCGGGCGGTTCGACCTATCGCGAGATCATCTCGGTAACGGCGCACACCCCGGGAGCATTGGCCATCGCACCGGCGGTGCTGCAAGCGGTCGACGCGCGTGACGGGCATGCCAAACAGTATTCGACCAACGGCCTATCGCTAAAGGTGGTCGGCTCCCCGTCTACGGCGCCGTTGCTCAACGTCTCGCAAGGCGCAAGCGTGGGTTGGGCGTTCGCGTGGGTGGGGATTTGGATCGTCGTAATCGGGGCAACGATCGCGGTCGTCGTCGCCATCGCGCGGCGCGGCGCAACGGCCGACGTGCGCAACGCTCCGCCCGTGGTCGACGAAGCCCCACCGCTGCCGCCGCGAACGCTAGAGGATCAACTTCGCGATGCACTGTTGGTATTGCGCGCCGATCCGCAACGCCTGACGGCGGTCGGCGTTCGAGGAGCGGTGTGGCGAGCTATCGGTGCCGACGAAGGCGAGACGCTATCGGCGGTATTGCGACTACACCAAGCCGGAGCCGAGCCGATGCGTACACTTCTGATCGCGCTGGAACGGGCCGCATTTACCTACGACGCCGATCTCCCCAACGCAATTGAGGACGCGTGTGTCGCACTGGAGCATGCGATCGAATGAGCGAAGCCCGTTCGACTCGCGAACCCGGCACGTTGGTTGCGGCGCTTTCCGAAACGATCGTCGGTCAACGGCACGTCGTCGAGGCGTTGCTCCTGGCGCTGCTGTCCAACGGGCACGTGCTGCTCGAAGGGCCGCCCGGCTTGGCAAAGACGCTGGCGTGCCGATCGATTGCCGCGGCCCTAGACGGCAGCTTCAAGCGAATTCAGTTCACGCCCGACCTGTTGCCGAGCGACATCGTTGGAACGCGCATCTTCGATCAGCGCGAAAGCGCGTTCGGAACCGTCTTCGGTCCGATCTTTGCAAACGTCGTGCTGGCCGACGAAATTAATCGCGCTCCGGCCAAAGTCCAATCGGCGCTGTTGGAAGCGATGCAAGAGCATCAGGTGACGATCGGTCCGCAAACGCACCCCCTTCCGGACCCGTTCGTCGTGATGGCTACCATGAATCCGCTGGATGCCGAGGGCACCTACGCGCTTCCGGTCGCACAGATGGACCGCTTCCTAATGAAGGTCGTAGTTGGTTACCCGACGCGCGACGAAGAGCTGCAGATCCTCGACCGATTCGCGGTGGCGGATACGCAGCCGTTGCGCGGCGTTGCAACCTTGGAAGACGTTGCAGCCTGGCGGGCGCAGGCGCATGCCGTGCACGTGGATGAAAAACTCAAACATTACATCGTCGAGTTGGTCGCGGTGACGCGCGAAGGCGACCGCGTTCGCGTAACGACGGCAGCCGGGCGCAGCATTTCGTGCGGCGAGCTCATCGACTACGGGGCGAGCCCTCGAGCCACGCTTGCGCTGGCGAATCTCGCTCGCGCACGGGCGGTGTTGGCCGGGCGCGACTTTGCGCTCCCGGATGACGTGCGCGCCGTTGCGCCGGACGCATTGCGCCACCGCATCGGCTTCAACTATCGCTTGGCCACCGAAGGAGTTGCCGTCGACCGCGCGATCGACGCGCTCGTATCGGCGGTTCCCGCACCGTAGCCATTCAGTGACCGTTCGCGACGCACTGCTGCGGGGAAAGCGACGTCCGCGTGCATTGGGCGCCGGATCGCCGACGGTGTATCGTGGCGACGGATATGAGTTCGTCGAGTTACGCGCATACGTACCCGGTGACGACGTTCGCCGCATCGACTGGGCCGCGACCGCGCGGGCGGCGACGCTGCAATCGCGCGTTGTCTTAGAGGACGTTGCGCTGACGCTAGCATCCGTTATCGACGGTTCGCCGTCGATGCGTGTTGGCCGCCGGCGGCCGCTATCTGCCGCGGCAGCCGAAGCCGTTGCAACCTGGTACGGTGCGGCGCTGCCGGACGACCGGTGCATCGACGTGCGCGCCGGGACGATCACGCCGGCGTCGTTGCAGCGATCGCGACATGCGGTGGCTGCGGGCGCGAGCGAGCCGGCGGCATCGTTCGAGTGCGTTCGAACGCTCGAAACCGCATTCAGCGCGCTACCGCGTGGCACGGCGCTGCTGGCAATCGGCGACTGGTTCGATTTACCGTCCGAAGGCGATGCGCTGTTGCAGCGCTTGGGCGCGCGCTTCGATTGCACGGCGCTCGTCGCGCGCGACCCGTGGTTCGAAGAGCTGCCGTTGCGAGGTTTGGTTCGGCTGCGCGGCGCTGAGGGCGGCTTCGTTCGCACGTATATCGGCCGGCGAGAACGGCAAGCATACGCGCGGGCCGTTCGCGAGCGTGAAGTGCAGCTGTTGGAACGTTTTACGCGTGCCAACTGGCGCACCGGGCCGCTGTACGAGGCCGACGGCGCGCGCTCGCTGCGCGAGGCATTCGGTTTGGTCGCCCGCGAAACGCTCGCGTGAGCGTCGAACATCCGTGGTGGCTGCCGGCAGCCCTACTCATCGTGATTGCGTTTGCTTACGTCCTGATGCGCGTCCAGCGGCGCGTGACGGCACGGGATCTCGCGTATTCGAATATCGATTTTTTTAATGCTTCGGTGCGCCCCCGAACGTGGATCCCGCGTGCCCTGGCGGCAGCCTGGATCGTCGGTGTGGCCGGACTCGCGGGTGCGGCCGCTCGCCCGCACGTTGATTTGCCGATTCGTACGCACGATGGGCAGGTATTCATTTGCATCGATACCTCGGGCTCGATGGCATCGACCGACGTTTTGCCGACGCGCGCGCTAGCTGCCAAAGCCGCCGCGCAGGCGTTCATTAATGCTACGCCGTCGGGCACGAAGGTCGGTGTCGTATCGTTCTCGGCGGACGCGTCGCTCGTACAACCCCTCAGTTCGGATCGGGCCGCAGTAATAGCGTCGCTCGACAACATTCCGCCGCCGGACGGGGCAACCGCCATCGGCGATGCGCTCAAACTCGCCGCACAAAATCTCCCCGACGCGGGGCATCGAGTAATCGTACTCATAACCGATGGCGTAAACAACGCCGGCACCGATCCGCTCGAGATGGCGCAGTTCTTAGGACAGCACGGCGTGCCCGTTTACACCGTCGGTATCGGTACGCAACAAGGCGGCATCATTCCGGGAACCAACGACGAAGCGACGATCGATGAGGATGCATTGCGGCAATACGCGCAGTTGAGCGGCGGCGCGTACGCGCGCGCCGAAAACGCCGTCCAACTTCGCGATGCGTTGACACGTCTGGCGCGTGTTACGACCGTTCGGCGACAAGAAATCGACGCCTCATTACCGCTGGCATTGTCAGGGGGCGTCCTGATGCTTGCTGCCTTCTTGTGCGGTATGGCAACCGGGCGGTATCCGTGATCGAATACGATGTTTCTCCCGCGGAAGATCCGTTTGTAGCATTGGTCCGCTGGCTGAAAGCTGCGCGCGACGCGGGATCCCTGACGCGCGAGAGCATGTGCGTCGCGACGGTAGATGGTTCGGGCGCGCCGTCCGCACGCATCGTGTTGCTGCGAGGGTTCGACCGTAACGGGCTACGCTTTTACACATCGTATCTCAGCCGCAAGGGGCGCGATTTGGCCGAAAATCCGGCGGTCGCGGCCGTATTGCACTGGCCCGAGCTCGAGCGTCAAGTCCGGGTCGAAGGCACCGCGTCCATATCGTCGGACGAAGAATCGGACGAGTACTTCGAAAGCAGGCCGCGCGGACATCGCATCAATGCTTGGGCATCCGAGCAAAGCGAGCCCCTCGAATCGAGCGAGCTGCTCCAAGAACGCTTCGAAGCCTACGAAACGCGGTTCGAGGGTGAAGAAGTGCCGCGGCCGCATTCGTGGGGCGGCTACACGATCGTTCCGGAGCGTATCGAGTTCTGGCAGGGGCATCCGAACCGATTACACGACCGCATCAAGTTCGAGCGCCATTCGGGCGGTTGGCGTTCTCAACGCTTGCAGCCCTAGCGCGGCACCTCGACGGCGCCTCCCACGAAACGATTACGGCGTCCAAACGTGGTGGCGTTAGGATATGCAAAACCACGCTTCGCTCCGTGGCGCGCTGGTGCTCGCGACCGTCGTGGCCGCGGGTGCGCCTCGCCACAAAATCCGGCGGTGCCAGCCGCCCCATCGCTACCGTCTTCGGCGGTGGCGCAGTCAAAGGCTCGCCCGTTAGCCTACGTGGTAAACGGCGCGGCCAACGAAGTCGACGTGTACTCGTACCCCGGCTTCATTCAAGAGCAGACTCTAACCGGCTTTAGCGGCCACAGGGCGAGTGCGTCGATACGTCTGGAGACGTATGGATCGCCGATACCAATAATCTCGTTTGGTCGAGTACGCGTACCACGGCTCGAAACCGAAGGACGTTTTGTCGGACGCGGGCGCTTACCCAACCGGATGTGCCATCAGCTTGGAGAGCGGTACGTTAGCCGTGCGCAGCACTTCCGGGATCGCGCTGTATGAAAACGCCAAAGGCAAACCGCATCCGATCGCCGGCTCCGGCAAACCATACTTTCTAACGTACGATAGCAACGATAATCTGTTTGCCGACGGGGAATCGGCGCAATATCAATTCGAACTGGTCGAGCTCAAAAAGGACGCGAAGTCGGTCGAGCAGATTGCGATCGAGGGCGTGACGATCTTAACCGGTTTCAGCGAGCCCCTCGGAGTGTTGGTCAGTGCTCCCCAATGAACAGCGTTTGATGGAGTTCTATTTCATGCATTTTAAAAGCAGCATTCGCTCGACAATTGCGATTGCTGTACTCGCGATGTTGTGCGGCTGCTCGACGACAAACCCACCCATGCCGTCGCTGAATTCGGTTGGCCCCGTTGGGCCGGGCCGCTCCGGTGAAGTCGGCCGGCAAAACGGTATTTCTAGTAAGCGACTCGGGCACGAATGAAGCTCTCTTGCTGGCGTAACCGAGCGGAACGGCATTAAAAACGCTTTCCGGTAGTTTCAGCGAGCCTCAAGGCATGTGCAGCGACGGCAGGGTCACTTTTGGATTACGAATACCCGGTCGGATGCGCGTACGACCCAAAAACGGGCGATTTGGCGGTCGCCAACATCATCACAACGGTCGACGGCGCGGGCAACGTCGCGATTTATTCCAAAGCCAAGGGCTCGCCAAAGATCTATACCGACGGTTCGTTGCAACGGATGTATTTCGGAGCCTACGACGGAGCGAC
>DASXXU010000218.1:0-4009 GCA_036502885.1 Candidatus Tumulicola sp. | reverse complement strand
AACACCGCGTCATAAAACGATTCCACGGCCGCGATCGACGAAACCCGCACGTCGGCGTGGTCCAACTTTGTTAACCTCACGCCAGCAGAAACAACCTCAGCTGTTATCCGGATGCGCCGAAGCATACGAGGCTACCGCGGCGTCCACCGCCGCCTTGGGGGTACCCCCGGTTCCGGTGACGTCCACCAGCTTTGCCCCAAAGCACGTATATACCGACAATACGAAGGTCGCGGTGGGCCGTCCGCGCTTCGGAATCACCTGCGAAATCACGCCCGAAGCAATCGTATTATTACGATTCGTCCCACAAATCGAATCGGCAGAAGCGGAAACGTTTCCCGTCGCCGGAGCCATCTGCGCTACGTAATTATGTTGCAACGCAAAATACAATTCGTCGCTGGCGGTTTTCAAGTCAGCCGTCGTAATGCCGGCGCCGGCGGTCGGCGAAACCACAAACATGCCGCGATTCGGCTTTACGATCGGCGAGGGTGTCGGCGTCGGACCATGATGATGGAATACGGAGTCGACGATCCCATTGATGCCTTTTAGCTGCACCTGCGCGCCGTTGGTTGTTTGGGGTGCCGGCGTGCCGCTTGTTGGCGCTTCCTGCATCGACTGCGTCGAGCGTCCCAAAAACGACAGAATCTCCGAACGCGCTTGTAGCGACTGCGACGCCACATCGGCGACGCTTTGCACTTGGGCCGTCTGCGAGAACAGAATGACGCCGCTCTCGACGCTCACCACCTGCTCTACGACCGCGGCCGAATCGCCCACCGGCGTCACGTAGCCGCTGATGTAGAAATCGGCGTGTTGATCGCGAGCGTGTGAGAGAAAGTCGCTACGCTTGATCCCCAGCGGGATCGGCAATACCACCAGGCTTCCGGCCTGCGACATCTCCTGGCCCAGGATCTCGGCGATTGCGGTTCCGATCTTCGGATCCGCGCCCGTCTGCACGTCGAACGGATACACCAGAACCGTTCCCGCCACGCCCGGCGGCAGGGGCGGCGGCGTCGTGGGGGGCGTCAGCAGCGGCGTTGTCAACGGAGCCGGCGTCGGCGTAGGCGTTGGCGCGGCCGCAATCAGTACGACCGAAGCGCACAATATAAAAGCTGCAAAAAACCGACCCACGGTGCTCCTTCCGTTAGCTTCGCGGTGGGAGCGCTGCGGCAAAAGCCGCAATAGCGCTCGCGACGTCGTCCGGGCGTTCGATCATCGCAAAATGTCCCGCGCCGTCAATTATTCGCGCCGTACCCGAAGGCACCCGGTCGGCCAGCGAGAGGGCGTATTTCGGAGGCGTCATCGCATCTCGATCGCCGGTAACCGCGAGCAACGGCACGGAGAGTTCTTGTAGCCGAGCCCCGGCATCGAAGGCATCGCAGGCGCGAAAGTCGCGAATTGTCTGCTCTTGTCTCACCTCGGCCATGTCGGCGACCGCCGCATCGACGCGCTCGACGGAAGGAGAGGCGAAGAACATCGTCGCCAACTCGCGCGACGCCGACGGAAAGTCAGCGGCCAACCGCTCGAAAATGACCGGCGCTACTCGCAGCCGCGACCCCGAACCGATGGCGACGACGCCGCGAACACTACCCACGCCACCCGGACTGCCGAGGGCGCTCGTCCGCAGCGCTATTTCCATAGCCACCGCGCCGCCCATCGAGTGCCCGCACAACACGACGTCCTCGTCGCCGAACGCCTCCGCAACCGACGAAGTCACCGCGTCGGCAAACGACGCCACGCTATCCAAGCGGCGCGAATCGCCCAGCCGCCCCGGTAGTGCAAACGCCCGCGCGCCGGCAAACCGTGCCACGAACGACGAGCCAAATGCGGCCGGCGTGCACCCCGCGCCGTGAATAAACGCCAACCTCAACAACGAAAACCAACCCTCACTGGTGCGTGCTCAAAACCGCCGCATACTCGGCGCCATACAAGAAGATCGAACCGATGCAATAAAACCAAAACAAGAGAACCAGCGGCGCCGACAGCGCGCCGTACACCCGCGTAAAATCCACATGTCCGACGTATTGCGCGAACCCATACTGGACGATCGGCCACGCCAGAGAGACCACGCACGCCCCGCGCACCGAAAAGCCCCACGACACCGTCCGGTTGGGTAGCAACCGGTACAACAACAACGTGACCGCAAACACCAGCGCGATCGACAGCAGGTACACCAAGAAGTGGAACAGTTGCGCGCCCTCGGCAAAACCGGTCGCCCGAACCGTAATCGAGAGCAGTACCGGCAACGCGATCGCCACGATCAAAAGCACCCCGATCACCGGCAGCATCACGAACGACAGCAGCAGATTGTGCACCAGCGGCCGCGCCTTCGGCACGTTCAGGGCACGATCCAGCGCATACGCCAAGCCCATGAACAAGTTCTTGCCCGACCAAATCAGCACGAGTAAGGCGATCGCACTGGTGATGCCGCGGCTATACATGTACGTCTGCAGGTTCCCAGCCACATAGTCGTGCAACGTGGGCGCGAAGGTATCGAAGAACAACAGCGTGCGCCGCTCGGCGAACGGCAGAAACAGCGTCGCTCCGCTGACCACCAGAACCATCAGGGGAAACATCGCAAATAAGGCGTTGAATGCGATCGATTGCGCCAAGAACGCACACCCGTCGCGCGAAAACCGAAGAGCGGCATCGCGAAACGGGGAAATGAATCGCATCACGAGGCGCGGTATATCGTGCGGAGTGCCGGTAATCCCACCTCAGCCGCCGGTAACGATTTGGATCGACGGACGCCGCCTACAGCAATATATCCACGCTTACGTCGCCGGGGGGCGCGTGTATGCGCCCGTTAGCCCGCTGCTGCGCCGGCTCGCCGACGCCGTTTGGTGGGAAGGTTCGACGCTGGTCGTTCGGCGCTGCGATCGCCAACTGCGGGTCAAGATCCCAAACGGGAACTGGGCGTCGCTCCAAACGTCGTTCGTCCCGATCGCACCAATGGTGCAATTTCTCGGCGACGCTGTGACCTACGACGCTCGTACGCACGAGGTCGACGTGCGCACGGCGCCTGCTCGCCCGCTCGAAACGCCTACCCCGTACGCGCCCGTCCAGCAAATTCCGCAACCCGTCTTCACGCCGGTTGCCTCGCCAACGCCAAAGCCGGTTTGGTCGGGCTCGCCGCTGCCGCGGCGCACGCCGCTGCCTTCCAACGGTTCCCCACCAAAAGTAACGCCATAAAAACGTTCGCGGTGGGTAGCATGGTTTGTATGCGATTGCGAACGTTGCTGCGGCGGCCGTCGACCGTCCCGGCATCTGCGCTCTGCATGCTTTCATTGGCTACTTGCTCGGGCGCGGCGCAAAAGCCGGAGCTCGATCCATCGACCATGCATTTCAACTCGGTACGTGCGGGCTCGCGGATCCTGCGCATTCGCGACGCCAAGCTCGTGCCGGATAGCGATCGCCGCTGCGACTACACCTACGTCGCCGACATCTCGTATCTGCGCACGTTGCCCGATGGAACGTTCGAGTACACCATCCAGCCGGTCGGCAACGGCAGCTGTCAACACGCCTTCGAGACCGAGGACGGTCAATCGCTCGACTTCCACGTCCGGGTGGGGTCATGAAGGCCGACCTACGCGCTGCAGACCCACATGCTGGAGGTAGCCTTTGCCCCCGGTTCCACCGCGCCGTCGAACTGATCGGCCGCCGCTGGACCGGCGCTATCATTCGCGTCCTGATGCCGGGTCCACGCCGATTTAACGAGTTGCTAGCGGCCGTTCCGGGGATATCCGACCGGCTGCTGACCGAGCGCCTGCGGGAGCTAGAGTCGGCCGGCATCATCCTTCGCGAGGTGCAGTCCGGTTCGCCGGTGCGGGTGCAGTACGAGTTAACCGAGAGTGGCCGCGAGTTACGCGAAGCCTTGGACGCGGTCGGGAAGTGGGCCGAACGCTGGCTTCCCGCCGGCGTCTAACGTTTTGCCCGAACGAACAACATCGTCGACTCACCATTGAGCGTCGCGTTTCCCATTTCGACGAATCGCGCGTTTTGCGCGACGCGAATC
>DASXXU010000217.1:0-3942 GCA_036502885.1 Candidatus Tumulicola sp. | reverse complement strand
TCGCGAGCGCGTTTACGACCGACGGTGCGATCGCTACCGATCGTTTGACCGTGCTGCGCGACGATCGCGGCTTGTGGCCGCCGTATAACGTCGCGCCGGTCGTACGCCGCCAAACGCTGCAGCGCCAACCGAAAATCGTGGCGATTTTAGATCGCGTTTCGCCCGCGATTACCGATGGTGTCGCGCGCAAGATGAACGCCGCGGTCGAATCCGGCCAGGACCCGAGCGACGTGGCGGCGGCGTTTTTGAAAAGTGTAGCCGCATGACGGCCGTCGATATCCGCTTCGAAAACGTTCGCGTGCGTTATCCCGGCAGTGACAACGTCGCCGTCGACGGCGTCGATTTGCAGATACAGGCGGGCGAACTCGTGGTATTGCTCGGCCCTTCGGGTTGCGGAAAATCCACGTTGTTGCGAACCGTTAACCGGCTCGTAACGCCGGAGAGCGGGCGCGTGTTGGTGGGCGACCGCGACGTCGCGAGCTTGGACGCCGTCGAATTGCGACGCGGCATCGGATACGCGATTCAAGCCGTTGGCCTGTTCACGCACATGACGGTCGCCGAGAACATCGCGATCGTACCGTCGTTGCTGGATTGGCCGCGCGGCGATATCGAAGGGCGCGTCGACGAACTGCTCGAGCTGATCGGCCTGCCACCGCAAACCTATCGCGATCGTCGTCCGCGCGAACTATCCGGCGGGCAAGCGCAGCGCGTCGGCGTGGCGCGTGCGATCGCGGGCAAACCCAGCGTCCTGCTCATGGACGAACCCTTTGGTGCGGTGGATGCAATCGTCCGCCAATCGCTACAGCGCGAGCTCGTGCGCATCGTGCGCACGTTGAAAACGACGACGCTATTCGTGACGCACGACGTGTCCGAAGCCTTGTTGCTCGCCGATCGCGTCGTCGTGATGCGCGACGGACGCGTCGAACAAGCGGCCGCGCCCGACGAACTGCTCGATGCGCCGGCAACCCCGTACGTGCGCGATCTAGTGCGCGCGGGCGACGATGTGTATCGCCGGTACTATCTGCACTTGCGCGAACAACTGCAGTGAATTACGCGGTCGCGCACGCCGGTAAGATCGCCTGGTTAACGCTGGCGCATGCCGAACTGGTGGTGGTTTCGCTGCTCGCTGCGTCGATCGTCGCGATACCGCTCGGGGTGTGGTCCGCGCGACGGCCGCACGCCGGAACGTGGATTCTCGGAACGCTCGGGGCGCTCTACACTATTCCCAGTTTGGCATTGCTCGCGTTGTTGGTGCAAGCGGTTGGATTGGGGTTTTCACCGATCTTCGCCGCGCTGGTAGTGTACGCGCAGTTTATGCTGGCGCGGAGCGTGGCCGTCGGCATCGCGGGCGTCGACCCGGCGCAACTGGATGCGGCTCGCGGGCTGGGCATGTCGGATATGCAGCGCCTACTGCGCGTAGAGTTTCCGCTGGCGCTGCCGATCGTTTTATCGGGCGTGCGGGTTGCCGCCATCGCCGCCATCGCGATCGCGACGCTGGGTGGTTACGTCGGCGGCGGCGGTTTAGGGGTGTTGATTTTTGGCGGGCTGACATTACATCAGCCCGCCATGATCGTTAGCGGCAGCCTTGCCGCATCGCTTCTCGCAATTTGCGCCGACGGCACGCTCCGGTTGGCAGAGCGTGCCGTTCGGACCTAGCCGGCGTTCTAGATCGCGAGAATTTTCGCCATCATGCCTTGATCTTCGTGATCGACGATGTGGCAATGGAAGACGAACAAGCCTTTGATATTCGGGTCGCGGAAGTCCATATAGGCGTCGATATAACCGGCGCGTCCGTGTTTGTTCTTATGCGGCACTATGTAATCGTCTTGCCAATGCGGCACCGTAACTTTTACGCCGTTGACGTCCTCCACCATGAAATGGATCTGGTGAATATGGAAGTCGTGAATCTCATTGGTCGTGTTCACGATTCGCCACACTTCGGTCGTGCCGACTTTCACCGTGAACATCGGTTTGGCGTTCGGCCGGAAACTCAAGCCGTTAATGAAGAAATGCGGCTTGCGGTTCTCGCTTAACACCACCCGGCGGGATTGCACCGGCGCCGGTATCGCATCGGAATACACGTTGTGCGGCAGCGGCGCACCGATGGTCAGTCGCATCGGACGGATCGGAGCCGCGTTCGGGTCGGTGTTTTTCGGTGCGCGAAGCGTTCCGAGGATGAGCGCCGGATCGGGATCGCCGTGGGGCCCGGTGTCGTAGCACTGCGTGCGGAACTTCGCCAAGCCGCTGGTCGGGCCGGTCACGATAAACTCTGCGCGGCCGGCTGCCGGAACGATGATATACGGCACCGTTTCGATAGGCGGCGATCCGGGGAAACTATCGAGCGCGTAACCGTCGAGCGCCACGAGCTGCAGCGATTCGCCGTCGATCGAAAGCTTCAACGTCTTATGTCCCGCGGCATTGACGACGCGGAAGAACTGCTGCTCGCCGGGCGCGATCGTGATGTCGGGGTGAAGCGCACCGTTGAGCGTCGTCGTCGTGCCCGTATCGGGTCCGCACGGCGTATGGTTTTGGCCGGGCTGGGGCATATCCGGGGTCACGTTATCCGTTGCTTCGGCTCCCGAAGGGTTCGAATCCATATCCTCGGCCATATCGTCGTTCGGCGGGATAAGTTTGCCCAGGCCGGTCGAGCGGACGATGATCAGCCGGGATTTCATTTTCGCGATTTGCGGAACGTGGTGCTCTAATCCGTTAACGATGAGCGCCCCCGACATGCCGCCAAAACCGACTTGATAGTTTACGAACCCATGGACGTGCGGGTGATACCAATACAGTCCGGGCTCTTGAAATTTCGGCACGTGCACGATGTAGTGCAGCTTTTGGCCAGGCGTGGCCAACATCGTGAGAACGTCGTCGCCCGGCGCGTTCGGGGAAACGACGAGACCGTGGAAGTGAACGTTGATATCCGCACCCATGCCCTTGACGCCGACGATCTCGTTTTCGACGTTCATGACGATCGTGTCGCCCGGGTTGATGCGGATGGTTGGAGCCACACCCTGGAAGCCCTGATAGTCGAATGCCGGGAAGCTGGTCGCCGGATTTACCGCAACCGTAAGGTCGACCCTCGCGACGCCGTTAACGGAGTTAACTACCGGAGGGACGGGCATTTCGTTCGGATCTGTATCCGGATTTTGTCGAGCGTTCGTGCTACCCGAAACGGTAGTATTGGCGGTCATCGATTGCGGAATCGCCGAGGGGCCGCTTGCGCCGCTATTGCATCCGGCTAGAAACGCGAATACGACCGCAAAATTAAACAGACGTCGATTCATCGGACAGATCCTCAAGAGGGTGGCGGGTGGGTAACGAGAGTGCGGCGTCGTGCCGCACCCTCGCCGTTATCGCAGCGTAAGAAGTTTACTTCTTCTTGCTGTAGGTCTGGACGCAGCTGCTGCTCGCGTTGCTCCACATCGGCTGCGAGGTCCACGAGTATTTCGCGAACGGTTCGTTCGCGATGCCGTTCCAAGCGCAGATGTCGCCGATTTCGCCCCACTGGTTGCTGTAGTAACCGGTCGGCGGATTCGGATCGGTGATCGACTCGCCGTACTCGTGACCTTCAACGATGGTCACGCCTTCATCGGTTCCGCTCTCGTCGCTCGGCGGGGTGATGAAGTTCGCGCCGCAGTCCGAACCGGCATCCGGCTGGTACGGCAGGTTGGTGTACGAAACGAGGTTTTTGCCGTCGTTAACCGCGCTGTGATACGCGCACCACTGCGTCATGAAGCCCGGGGTGTGGTGGCCGGTGGCCGACACGACGACGTACGATCCGTTCGGGTCGTATCCGAAGTGCTTGACGCCGAGCACCGATTCCGCCGCGACCTGCTGGTCGGTCGGCGACGTCGGGATAGCGTCCGTATCGTCCATCCAGAAGCTACCGTTCTGGTTCTTCGGATTCTTGATGGCCTTTTTGGTGCCCTTATACTGCAC
>DASXXU010000216.1:0-5784 GCA_036502885.1 Candidatus Tumulicola sp. | reverse complement strand
ACCTGCGATCCGGATAAGCGTGCGGACGCCGTTTGAATCGCCGTAAACGGTGGCGCTATGAAGACGTCGACGTGCGGCGGTGCGTCGGCCAACTCTTGAAGAAAAATATCAAAAAACGCCAGCGTATCGGCGGCCGTTTTGTGCATTTTCCAGTTGCCGGCAATGATGGTGCGCGGCAACGTTAGCTCTCCAACGCAGCGACGCCGGGCAACTCGCGCCCTTCTAAATACTCCAACGTCGCGCCACCACCGGTCGAAACGTGCGATACGCCGTCGGCAAAACCGAGCATGTGCGCCGCAGCCGCTGCGTCACCGCCACCGACGACGCTCAACGCGCCGTCGCGCGTCGCGCGGACGATGGCTTCGCCCACAACCCGCGTTCCAGCGCGATATGCCGGCTTTTCGTAAACGCCCATCGGACCGTTAAACACGATGGTTTTTGCGTTTGCGATAACGCCCGCATAGGCTTTGGCCGTCGCCGGACCGATGTCGAGAATCATATCGTCGGCACCTAGTGCAACGACCGCGATGGTGCGCGGCGAGGGATCGTCGAGGCTCGTGCCGACGACCGCATCGATCGGAAGGTGCAACGCGACCCCGCGCTGTTGCGCGAGCGTTATGATATCGCGTGCCGGTTGCAAGTCGTTATCGCGCAACGATTTGCCGACGTGGACGCCTTGCGCGGCCAGGAACGTGTTGGCCATTCCGCCGCCGACGCAAAATGCGTCGACCAGACCGATCAAATGCGCGAAGACGCCGATCTTGTCGGCTACCTTCGATCCACCGATCGCGCACACGTACGGCTTGGCAGGATGGTCGGTAAGGTGCCGCAGCGCGTCTAGCTCGCTTTCCATCAGAAAGCCCGCGGCGTGCGGCAACGCGTGGGCCAAACCTTCGGTCGAGGCGTGCGCTCGATGCGCCGTGCCGAATGCGTCGTTAACGTACGCGTCGCCCAATCGCGCGAGCTCGGCGACGAATTTTGGATCGTCGCGTTCCTCTTCGGGGTGGAAGCGCACGTTCTCGAGCAGCAAGATGTCGCCATCGTGCAGCGCGGCGGCCGCCCGTTCGGCATGCGGGCCGACGCAGTCGTCGGCAAATGCAACCGGCAGATTCAGCCGCTGCGATAACGCTTGCGCCACCGGGCGCAGCGAGTAGCGCGGATCGGCCTTACCGTCGGGCCTCCCCAGGTGCGAAAGCACGATCGTGCGCGCGCCGTTATCGTGCAGCCAACGAAGCGTTGGAATGGCCGCGTCGATACGCGTGAAATCCGCCACCCGCGTACCGTCCATCGGCACGTTGAGGTCCTCTCGCACCAAAACGCGTTCGCCGCGTACGTCGAGATCGTTGACCGAGCGAAGCGCCATGCGCGAGCGTTACTTCGAGGCTGGGAGCGTTTGCAGCACCCGATCCGTGAGGTCGGCCAACCGGCACGAGTAGCCCCACTCGTTGTCGTACCACGCCGCAACTTGGATCAAGTCGCCGAGCACGTTGGTGAGCTTGCCATCGATGATCGAACTATGCGGATCGCGTTTGAAATCCGACGAGACGAGCTCTTCCTCGGTGTAGCGAACGTATTCCGCAAGCGGTCCGGCCGCGGCATCGCGCAAGATGCCGTTCAGCTCTTCTTTTGTGGTTTCTCGCTTCGTTTGCACGACGAGATAGATCAGCGAAACGGTTGGCGTCGGGACGCGCAGTGCGAACCCGTCGAACGTTCCCTGCACTTCGGGAATCGTGAGATACAGCGCTTTTGCGGCGCCGGTCGACGTCGGGATGATGTTGGTTGCTGCGTTGCGAGCGCGGCGCCAGTCTTTGTGCGGCGCATCCAAAATGTTCTGATCGTTGGTGTAGGAGTGAATCGTCGTCATGAAGCCGCGAACCCATCCGAGCGTGTCGACGATCGGCTTGACCGCGGTAGCCAGGCAGTTGGTGGTGCACGATGCGTTCGAGATGACGTTATGCTTTTGCGGATCGTAATCGCCGTCGTTCACGCCCAACACGATGGTGATGTCTTCGCCTTTGGCCGGCGCTGAAATCAGCACTTTCTTGGCGCCGCCGCCATCGATGTGTGCGCGCGCCTTGGCCGCATCGGTAAACAGGCCGGTCGATTCGATCACGACGTCGACGCCGAGATCTTTCCACGGCAACTTGGCCGGATCGCGTTCGGCCATAACCTTGATCTTGCGGTCGTCGATCGTGAGCGTGTCGCCCGTGCCACTGACCGTTCCCGGATAGGTGCCGTAGTTGCTGTCGTACTTGAACAGATGCGCGCACTCGGCGGCGCTCGTGAGATCGTTGATCGCCGCGATTTCGACGTCGGGATGGCGCTCGATCAGCGCTTTGGCAAAGTTGCGGCCGATCCGGCCGAACCCGTTGATTCCGATACGCAATGCAATGCTCCGTGAAGTGAGAACCCAAAGTTTTTACCGGGCTTGCTTGGCGCGCCCCTGCCCGGTCCGTACCCGCTCCGCCATACGTCGCAGCGACGCAAGGCGGCCGCTAGCGCCCGGCTTCCCGATTGGCGGGCGGCAGCGCCGTCCCAGCTCCGTCAACGACTCGTCCGGGTGTGCCAAACGCAGTTCGGCGATCTCGCGCAGCGCCGGCGAGAGCGTTTCCAAACCCACGGCCTCCTCGAGGAAGCGCACGGATTCGCTCTGCGATGCCGATGCCGCGGCGGCGCGTTGCAGGTTCGCAACCTCGCTGTTGACGAGCCGGTGCACGCGATTCTTAGTCTCGCGCAAGGCGCGCAAATCCTCAAGCTCCAGCACGGCGGCATGCGCGCCGATGCCGGCTAGCACGCGCGCGATCGCCTCGGAGTCCTTGAAATAGAGCGTCGTGCGGCGTTTGCGCCGTCCGACTTTCGCGATTCCGAACGATTGCAACAGTTTGGCCAAGCGTTGCGCGTACGCCGGCTCGGTCGCAAACTCGAGATGGTAGCCGCGACCCGCCGCGCCAAGCGTGCCGCAGGCTAAGAAGGCGCCACGGATCTCAGCTGCCCGCTCGCAGCGTCGACCCGGCAAGGCCCCCGGCGCTGCGTGCGGGGGAACGTCGATCGCGAAGGCCGGCAGGCCGAGCCGGGATGGCGGAAGTCTGTCGATGCGATGCTCTTTTCGCTCATCGCCCAGCAGCGACCAGAACAGACGCGCGACCGAAGGTCGGTGGGCCACGAAACGGCCTTCGCGCGACCCGTACAGCACCAGGGCGTCACGCAACGTTTCGCGGCACCGGATGCAATCCGGAAGCTCGCGGGCGAGGGCGTCCTTGACCTCGCCGCCGGTCACGCCCAATCGGCGGGCTCGTCCTTGCGGGTCGAAACGATGTCGTACAGATCGGCCGGCTTGACGGAGGGCGTCACCCGCAATGGCACGTCGCGCACGACCACCGTTACGAACCGGGTGGCGTAGTGAATATCCAGTACGTCGCCGGGCTTCACTTGGTAGCCGGGTTTGAGCGCTTTTCCGTCCTTGGTGATGCGTCCATGCTCGAGCGCCTCGTGCGCTTCGCTACGCCGGCGCGACAGGCGCGAGACCTTCATAAACTTATCCAGACGCACTTGCCCGCCTACACCGCGGCGCCGTATTCGTCCCGCCCGCAAACTCTCGGAGGACCGGGAATCTCACGTTAACAATCTATCTGTTAGGGTGTTGACAGATATCTATATATCGAATAGTGTGTCGATATGAGAGAACATATGCATCATCACCACCACAGGTCCGGGTTTGGGGAAGAGTTCGGCGAACACGTTCGCCGGATGGGTCGACGCTTCAAACGCGGCATGCTGAAATTCGTTATTCTGAAGCGGTTGGCCGACGACCCCGGCCACGGCTATGACCTGATCCGGGAGTTCCGGAGCAAAGGTTGGGGCGGCGGAGGCGGCTCGATCTACCCGATTCTGTCGGCGCTAGAAGAAGAGAAGCTGGTAACCGGTCGCGACGACGGCGATCGCCGTATTTATGAGATCACCGAAGAGGGTCGGCGCCATCTGATCGAACATGGGCCGATGCGCCACGGCTTCTTCGAAGACGCCGGCGACGACGCGCCCGAAGAGGGTGAAAGCAACGAGTTGCGCGGTGCCGCGGGACGCCTCATGCAGGCGGTCGCGCAAATCGGCCGCGACTCCAAGCCGGAAACGGTGCAGCAGGTTCGCGAACTGCTCGACCGCGCGCGTAAGGAAGTTTACACGCTGCTCGCCCAGGAGTAATCGTAATGGCTCAGGCTGCCGCTCGTCGCGGGGTCAACATCTTCGACGAGCGGCTGCCCATGTGGCGCACGATGCTTGTCTTTCTCGTGCCGCTCATGCTCAGCAACGTGCTGCAGTCGGCATCGGGAACGATCGCAAGCGTGTGGATCGGCCGGTTGCTCGGAACGCCCGAATTGGGCGCGATCTCCGCCGTTTTTCCGATCATGTTTTTGCTGATCTCGTTTTTCATCGGGATCGCGAGCGGCGGAACCGTGTTGATCGGTCAAGCCTTCGGCGCGGGCGACGCACATAAGGTAAAAAAGATCGCCGGCACCGTTCTTGGCGCCGCGCTGTATCTCGGCATCATCATCGCTATCGTGGGGTATTTCGTATCGCCGTTGATCCTCGGCTTGCTGGCGACGCCGAGCAACATCTTGGCGCAATCGGACGCCTACGCGAAGGTCGTGTTTCTCACGATGCCCGTGGTTTTCACCTACATCGCGTACACGACGTTTTTGCGCGGAACCGGCGACTCCACCACGCCGCTCTACGCATTAATCGTGTCGACGATTCTGGTCGTTTTTATCACCCCGCTGTTCATCACCGGCATCTTCGGGTTTCCAAAACTCGGCGTGGTCTCCGCCGCCGTCTCGAGCGGGCTGGCGAATGCATGCGCGTTCGCGTGGTTGTTGTGGACGCTCGCGCGCCAAAATCACCCGCTCAAGTTCGATCGCGAGACCTTGTCCGACATGCTGGTCGATTGGTCGATCTTGCGCACGGTGATACGCATCGGCGTTCCAACGGGCGTCCAGGTGATGATGGTATCGCTGGCCGAGATCGCGCTGTTGGGTTTTGTCAATCGTTTTGGATCCAACGCGACCGCGGCCTACGGCGCGGTGGTGCAAGTCGTCAGCTACGTGCAGTTCCCGGCGATTTCGATCGGCATCACCGCGTCGATTTTTGCCGCGCAATGCATCGGCGCAAAACGCGAGGATAAACTCGGATCGGTCGTACGCTCGGCTGTCGGCTTGAACTATGCGATCGGCGCGCTGCTGGTCACCATTTGCTACGTTTTCTCGTGGGACATCCTCGGTTGGTTCATCATCACTCCGCATACGCTAGCGATCGCGCACGGGCTGCTGATGATCACGCTCTGGAGTTACATCGTCTTCGGCAATACCGCCGTGCTCAGCGGCATCATGCGTGGAAGCGGCACCGTCCTGTGGCCGACGACGATCAGCATCTTCTCGATTTGGGGCGTCGAGGTACCGTCGGCGTACTTGCTCATGCAGCACTTCGGGTTGCCCGGCGTGTGGATGGGCTATCCGATCGCGTTCTGCACCGGCTTGGTCTTGCAGTTCTGCTACTACGAGTTCGTATGGAAGCGCCGCACGCACGCACGTCTAGTGTAGTTTTCGCAGAACGACGATCCCGTCGGAACTGCTAACCACCCGGTACGCGCCACCATTGACCGCTTTTCGCACCGCCGGCCCATCGACGTCGCGCCAACTCGTCGAAAAGTGCGTGTCGTCGTAGACGAACCACCCTTGGCCGTGAAACCCGACGGACGCGTTCGGATCGAGGCCTAAGTGGGCGAAGATTTCGTCT
>DASXXU010000215.1:0-9888 GCA_036502885.1 Candidatus Tumulicola sp. | reverse complement strand
GTTGAACGGCATGCCGGCATACTTTGTTGAGGTTACGTCTGGAAGCGGATTCACTTCGACGAAACAGTACGCGGTCGTATGGGCCGACGGTCAGCGCGGTATCGTTTTATCTGAAACCGCTCGACTCGGCGACGCTTCGCCCGACGAAGCCAAGAAATTCCTCAAGGACGTCACCGCGACGCGGTATCCGATCGATCAACCGTAGTTCCGATTCCTTTCGCCTAAATAACAGTGGCGCGCCGTTCGAACGCATCGACCACGTGCAACTCGCGATTCCGCCTGGAGAAGAAGCCCGCGCCCGCGAATTTTACGCCGGTATTCTCGGAATGATCGAGATAGAAAAACCCGGGGAGCTGCGAAGCCGCGGCGGCGCTTGGTTTGCGAGCGGCGGCGTGCAGTTGCATCTCGGCGTCGAACCAGAATTTGTGCCGGCGAAGAAGGCGCATCCGGCCCTACGCTGTCACGACTACGATGCGCTGTTGCGCAAACTGCGTGAGGCCGGCGTTGCGGTTACTTCGGAGACGATGCCGCTCGAGGATGGATCCGAACACGCCTACATCCACGACCCCTTCGGCAATCGAATCGAACTGATCGCCACAGCTTATTCTCGCTCACCAGCTCAACAGGTGCTGTCCTAGGAGGTAGGGACCGTCACCCTGAGCGCTCTGGGCAGTCAAAGACGCATCGGCAAGAACTCGAGCGATGAAACGAGATGTGAGCGAGTCGATGTGTTGCAGCCGGCACGCTATTGGTCCAAGGCCGACTCCGCGAGCTGCAGTTAGACGACGGTAGATAAAACAGGTCGCGTCGCGTCGAGTCCGGCGCGCAAATCCTCGATTAAATCCTCAACGTCTTCGATTCCAACCGACAACCGCAATAAACCATCGACCACGCCGCGACGCTCGCGCTCTTCCTTCGGAATTGCGCCGTGCGTCATGCGCGCCGGATTTGAAATCAACGATTCGACGCCGCCGAGGCTTTCGGCTAGGCTAAATAACATCAGGCTCGGTGCGAACGCATGTGCGCGCTCGACGCCGCCCGACGGCACGAACGACACCATCCCACCGAAACCGCGCATCTGCTTTTTCGCAAGCTCGTATTGTGCGTGCGACGGCAAGCCCGGGTAGTACACGCGCTCGACATCGTCGCGCGACTCGAGAAACTCCGCAACCGCTTGCGCGTTCTTTGCGTGCTCGCGCATACGGACCGCCAGCGTCTTGGCCCCGCGCATCGTCAAAAACACGTCTTGCGGCCCGGGAACCGCGCCGGCGGAGTTCTGATGGAACTTTATCGCGTCGGCAATCCCAGGATCGTTGGTGATCGTCACGCCGCCGATCACGTCGCTGTGACCACCGATGTACTTCGTCGTCGAATGCACCACGATATCCGCGCCGAGTGCAAGCGGACGCTGAAAGTACGGCGAGCAGAACGTGTTGTCGACGCACACTAACGCTCGCGCCGATCCCGAAGCACGCGCATGCGCGTCACGCAAACCGCCGATCGCAGCGATATCCACGAGCTTGAGCATCGGATTGGTCGGCGTCTCGATCCAGATCATCCGCGTAGCCGGACGCATCGCCGATCGCACCGCCTCGAGATCCGTCATATCGACGTACGTGAACTCGATGCCGTAGCGCGATAAAACGCGCGAAAACAAGCGATACGTGCCACCGTACAAATCGTCGCTAACGACGACATGCCGTCCGGCATCAACCAAACTCAGTGCCGCCGCTGTGGCCGCCACCCCACTTGAGAACGCCGAACCGAAGGCGCCGTCTTCCAATGAGGCAAGCTGCGCCTCTAATGCGACGCGCGTCGGGTTGATCGAACGGCTGTAATCGTAGCCTTTATGAACGCCGATTGCGTCTTGCGTGTAGGTCGAAGTTTGATAGATCGGCACGATCGTGGCGCCGGTCGTCGGGTCGGCGCCTTGGCCGACGTGAATGGCGCGGGTCGCGAACTTCACGGCCGGACGGTTTCGGAGCTGGTCGATAAAAATCCGATAATGTCTTGCCGCGTCACGACGCCGATGGGCTCCTTGTCGTCGGTTACCACGATCGCCGGATTGGCCAGCGTCAATAACTTATACGCAAGCTCGATCTCGTCGGATTGCTCGAGCATCGGGTAGGCACGGCCCATCACTTCGCTCACCGGCTGATGGAGTATGTCGGCGTGGTCGAACACTGCTTGCATGACGCCGACGTCGTTCACGCTGCCGACGTTTTCGTGATTGTTCATTACCGGAAGCTGCGAGATCTCGTACTTGCGCAACAAATCGAGCGCGGTTTTCACGGTATCGTTCGGACCGACAGTGATCAGGGGCGGTACCGGCGTCTTCGCGCGCAGCACGTCGCCGACGGTAGCGCGCCGTTTCGAATCGGCCAAGAAGCCGTTCGCGATCATCCACTCGTCGTTGAAGATTTTCGACATGTAGCCGCGGCCCGAATCCGGGAACACGACGACCACCACCGCTTCGGCCGGCAGCGTCTTCGCCAACCGCGCTGCCGCAACGGCAGCCGTGCCGGAAGAACCGCCGACGAGCAAGCCTTCTTCGCGCGTAATCCGGCGTGCGAGAATGAACGAGTCGCGATCCGAAACGCGGATGACCTCATCGATCACGCGCAGATCGACCGTTTCCGGAAGATAGTTCATCCCGATGCCTTCGACCGCAAACGAGCGCGGCGTATCGCCCGAGTAGATCGAGCCTTCCGGATCCGCGCCGACGACGTGGATCTTCGGATTCTGTTCTTTCAGGTAGCGCGCGGTGCCCGAGATCGTTCCACCGGTTCCGATGCCTGCAACGTAGTGCGTGATGCGGCCGCCGGTTTGTTCCCAAATTTCCGGTCCGGTCGTTTTGTAATGCGCGTCGGGATTGAACTGATTGTGAAACTGGTTCGGCTGAAACGCGCCCGGAATTTCCGCCGCCAGCCGATTGGCCACGCCGTAATACGACTCGGGCGAATCCGGCGGCACGTTGGTCGGCGTGATGACCACGTCGGCGCCGTAGGCTTTCAACAGGTCGATTTTCTCGCGCGACATCTTGTCGGGCATCACCAAAACGCAGCGGTAACCGCGAATCGCTGCCGCCATTGCCAGGCCGGTGCCGGTGTTGCCGCTGGTCGCTTCAACGATCGTCCCGCCGGGCTTCAAAAGGCCCTTGGCTTCGGCTTCGTTGAGCATGTTGACGGCGGGGCGGTCTTTGACGCTGCCGCCGGGGTTCATGTATTCGACTTTGGCCAGCACCAAACACGGTGCGCCGTCCATGACCTTATTGAGTTTTACGAGCGGGGTATGGCCGACAGCGTCGAGCGCGTTTTCACAATAAACGAGCTCGGTCGCGTGCTCGGGCCGAGCGGTGGCTGACATAGCATCGGCGGCTTCCGCGCGCCGAACGGCTTTACCTCGGCCAGCGCGCGCTAGCGCAGTTGGCTATCGAAAAACGCGAACGTGACCACGTTCCGCTCGGTTAGCTGGTCCAACGAATCGTCGATTCCGTGGCCACCGTCGGCCCGTTGTAGCAGCAGCACCGGATAGCCCGAAGACGAGTCGGCCTGCAGGCGCGCGATCATCTTACGCGAGTTGTACGGATCGACGCGAGGGTCGTTGGCGCCGGTGGTCATCAAGACGGCTGGGTACGGGCGGCCAGGAACCACGTTGTGGTAGGGTGACTGTTTTAGCATCCATGCAAACTGTGCCGGATCGCGCACCGTCCCGAACTCCGGCGTGTTGTACGCACCGTTCGGCGTAAGTTCCCAGCGCAGCAAGTCGTAGATGCCGACCTCCGAAACGACCGCGCGATAGCGTTCCGGATTGCGGGTCAGGGCCAAGCCCATCAGAAATCCGCCGGCGCTCGCACCGTTGATTCCGAGGTGGCGCGCCGTTGCGTAATCGTGCGTCGCCAACCAATCCGCGCATGCAGCCAAATCGTCACTCGACTTCGTTTTCGTCGCTCGATAGGCTGCGGTGTGCCAGGAATCGCCGTATTCACCGCCGCCACGAACCATCGCTCGCGCATAAATCCCGCCGCGCTCGAGCCAGGCCAACAATGCTGGATCGTAGCCCGGGGGATTGATGAATCCATAAGCGCCGTACGCGTTGAGAATCGTCGGCGCCGTGCCATCCAAACGCGTCGACTTCGCACGAACGATCTCGAGTGGGATGCGCACCGTTCCATCCTGTGAGGGAACCATCACCCGCTCGACGGTAAAGTTCGACGGGTCGGCTTGGCTGGTTTCGGCGGCAATCGGCATCGGTTTTACCGTGTTCGACGATGCATCGTAGATAGCGCGGGTGTGTGCGGTCGCGTAACTCTCGTAGCCGAACACGATTGGGCCGTGAACTGGATCCGCCGCGACGAAACCTAGCGACACCGGCGGGATTGGCAGGTGCGCCCAAAGTCGTCCGTCGGATGAAAACAAGCGCGCGCCCCCATCGCCTCCGTCGATATCGTTGCTTGCGAAACCGCCTGGCGTAGCGACGATGCTATCGATCGTAACGTCGCTTGCCGGAACGACGACCCGCGCCGTATCGATGGATCGTCCCGGATCGATTGCGAGCACCTCTCCGTGCGAGTTGCGATGCTGCGACACGACGTACAGGGAATCGCCAACGAAGATTCCCGGAAAACCCGAATCGCTTTTCCCGATGCCGGCCGCCGGAGTGGCCACGCGGACGAACGGGCCGCCCTGCCAACTCACGAACAAGGAACCGTGCACCCCATCGCCGTCCGTCTCGAAGACCGCGAGCGCTTTGCCGTCGAGGGATTCTTGTAGCGCGTATTCCGCTTTGGCAGAGCGGCCTTTGCCGAATACGTAGGAGTCGCTCGACGAATCCGTTCCGACGACGTGATGCATTAGCAATATGCCGGAGGCCGGCTTTTGACCGGCGGGTGAATTTGGCCAGTCGGTGTGAACGAAGCCGCGCGAGTCGGCATCCCAAACGACCGCTAGCGGGCTCAGGCCGTGGCCGACGTCGTGGATCGCGTCGCTAAGCTGCCCGGTTTGCGCGTTTACTATCGAAAGCGATAATTTTTCGTCGCCACCGTACTGCGTCGCGAGGACGATCTTCGAACCATCCGGTGCTGCGAAGTACTGCCATACGGAAGGTTCCACGCCTTCGCGCTCGGCCGTCTTTGGGTCGAACAACACTCGTTCGGGACCGTCCAGGCGATCGCGAACCATCAATGTGGGACGCTGCGCGCCCGGAGCATATGATTCGTAGAAAACGCGGCCGGCGGCCATCTGGACCTGGTAATTGCCGGCGTCGGCGTTTTCGAGCTCGGCGACCCGTTTGGCGTAAATCGGATAGCTCGGAAGCGATCGGATGTAGTCACCGGCGAGCTTCGTTTCGGCAGTGCCCCACGCCACGACCGCAGGGTCGTTAGCCTCTTCGAGCTTGCGGTATGGGTCGCTGACGGTCGTCCCATGATAGACGTCCACCGTGTTCCCGGCCGGGAATGACGGGTACTGAAGCGGCGAAGTGCTCGCTCCTAAAAATAGGACGGCAAGAACGGCTAGAAAGCTGCGTCTCATTTTTGCTACGTAGGAGCGGCGGCTTCCGTGCGCCGAAGACGTTCACCTATGAAAACCGGCCTCCGCGCCGCCCTCGCGGCACTCGCGTTGCTCGTAAGCGTGACCGCGTGCAACGACGATCAATTACCACCGGCAGCAGGCTATTCGAGTATGACCGGCACGCTCGTCGATTCGACCGGCAAACCCGTCGCCGGCGCCGTCGTCACGGTCGATACCGTACTCACCGCGACCACCGATGCATCCGGCAAGTTTTCGATCTCCAACGTCCCCAGCGGTCTCACCGACTACACGGTGCAAGCCACGGGGTACGCGGTCGTCAATTCGAGTGCGGATATCGAGCCGAACAAACCGTTCGAGCTCGATCTCACGCTGGCGCCTGCACCGACTACGCCCCAGCATTAACGAAGCCAGAAGGCATTTTTGTATTCGGCGTGGCTTTCACCGATAGTTCAGCTGGGGCCGGCAGCGTTATTCCTCGCGACGTCCATAATTGCGCCCCTGGTAGCACGTCGCAGGAAGATGCTCTGGCCAGAGAGCTATGCAAGATGGTACAGATCGTTACCAAGAATTGGCACCGCCCTCCACATTTTTATATATTATATGGTTTTGGGCGCGTTGCTTTTGCTCGGATGTCTGCTGGGGTTACGAATGGGCTTCAAGGCCTTGATCTACCCTCCGATCTTGCTGATCTTGTGGATTATCTTTACGGGCGTCCTCCAGTCAATCTTTGTGTCATTCGTCTTGACGATTAAAGAGAAGCCGATCGTCGACGATTGGCTCGATTGGCCTGAATTCGCAGACCAAAGAGCAGCCACGGTTCCCGCAACCGAGTAGCGTTTAGGATACCCGAGAGCTTCGCCCTTTAGGTTCCCTTTCGAGCAATGACGCGCGAAACGAGCTTCCCGTCCACGTAGGAATTGACGTTCCGTTCTTGGCTCTTATCGAGCAGCAATGCACCGTCGGCGTCGAGCCACGTGTCGACGAACGTGGTCGCGATCACCGAATGATGCGAGCGGCCGCTACGCATGTTCTCTCCGAGTTCGCGGGTCGTGCGATCCACCGTTACGCGTCGTCCGGACTCTCGAACCGCATCGACCGTTGTCGTGGCGGACACGGCCCCCGAGTGCGCATAAAGATCTGCCAACATCTCGTCGGCGTTGCGACGACGCCCCTGGATGTCGGTGCTGACAAAGTTTGGCGTGAGATAGGCGGTGGCGGCCAGGGTACTTTTACGCTGTACCGCGCGCATCAGGCTGTCGTAGCTGCCTTCCATCATCGCGACGGCGGCGCAATTCCTCGTGATGTTTCGCGCTTGCGCGCGAACCGTCGCCGAGAGAGAAATAACCGCTAGTTCTACGGGCGAGAACGCCGCTCGGAAACGGTCCGCCTTGCAGTTGCAGTAGCTTGGTCCGATGCTGTCTCGGCTCGCGAACAGTCTTCCCAAACATTGTGATTGCATCGATGCAAGGTAGCGCTCTTTGAAAGGCTCGTCGGGTAGGTGCAACGTACAACCCGGCAGCGCGGCGAACGCGAGAAGGCCAATCGCGAGTAGCCAGCGCGCCGGCATCGCCGTCCTAGATGATTTTTCTTCGCATCGCCTCGGCGATGAGCGCGTGGCGGCTGCTGACCGAGAACGCTTTGAGCACGGCTTTGGCGTGATTGGCGATGGTCATCGGCGATAAGCCCAGCATCTCCGCGATCTCGGCGTTGGTGAGCCCCTGACAGATCAGGCGAAACACTTTATCTTGCATCGGCGTCAGGCCGGCGGCGCGCGTATCCGGCGTGCGCGTGCGTTTGCGCAGTTCTTCGCCTAGCCAGCTGCTGCCGTAATGATGCAGCAATCGTTCGGCCGTTGCGAGGTACGCGCGTTTCTTCGAGAAGTCGTAGAGACGCAGTGCGGCACGCCCCGCGCGCCACTCCATTCCAAACGCCTCGAATGCTTCCAGCGCAGCTTTCAGACGCGCCGTTCCGGACTTGCGATTTCCCAGATGTGCGTCGACCACGCCGGTCGAGTATTCGATCATCGCTTCCAGCCGCGGATCGTCTTTCATCAAGGCGCGCGGGGTGCGAATCGAGCCGCCCTCTCGAAAGCGTGCCAGATATTCGGAAGCCTTGGCGGCATCGATCGGCGCTAGCAGTTCGGCCAGCCCCAGCAACGCCATGACGGCTTCGTCGGCGCAGTTTTCCCATTGGGCGGCGTCAGCGGCTTCCTCGGCGTCCGAGAGCTCTTGTTGAAACCACACGTCTTGCTCGCGCGTCTGCGCGAGATACGCGCGGTCGCACAACGCCATCGCCTGCCACGCCAAGTTCGGCGCGGCCAGCGCGCTTCGCCGAAGGTAGCGGAACGCGTTGAAATAGTCGCCCTGTAACGCTTTCGCCCAACCGACGGCTTTCGTAGCCTGAAATAAGGCGACGGTAAAATCGACCGGCCACTCGGCGCCACCCAGTTGACGCTCCACGATCGGGATCGCCTCGGGTAGGTAAAATTCACGTGCCAGCGCCGCCAACGTCTGGGTTCCGCGCACGCGATGCTCCATATGCGCCGGATCGTCCGGATCCAGCGATTGGAGCATTTGCATCAAGATGCGCGCTTGTTCGTGCGTACGCCCCTCGCGGAACAATATCCAGCTTTCCAAGTGTAGCGCGTTCAATCGAGCGTTCGCCGACCCGGCGTCGCGAATCGGTTGCAAGAACTCACGCCCCAGTTGCGGATCGGTTCCCAGGAGCGTGTAACGGCGGCCGTAGCGATACGCGACCTCGGCGATTAAGTGTTTGTCCTTGGTAAGCTTGGCAGCTTCCCACGCGGCCCGCAGCTCGGTATCGGCGCTCTTAAAATCCCCGACCGTAGCGTACGAATCGCCCAACAGCATTTGTGCGCGGATGCGCTCCGCACCCGATGCCGACTTGCGAAGGCGATTCAATAGTGAAATCGCTTTCGGCAGCTCGCCGGTACGGCGCATGTGAATACGCGCCCGGAAGGCCGCAGCGTCGAACGGTGCATTTCCACCCGCAAAAACGTCGTCGTAGAGTGTAGCGGCTTGCATGTATTCGCCGCGCTCGAAAAGCTCGGCGATCTCTGCGACGCGCGCTCCTCCCTTCGAGGCGGCGGATCGCAACGATTGGGGTTTGGGCATGAATACTTAAGCTTCGAGTGTCGGCCGGGGTTAACATTTCCCCGGCCGACGGTGCTCATACTAGCCTCCGCCTTGCTGTCCAAGCGAATCGACCGGTTGGACGTGTTGGTGATGGCTGAAAACGGTGCCGTAGTGGATGTTTCCGGCTCCTAAAGCAATCGCGAGGAGAAATGCAAGGGTGGACATTGCTAACCTCTGGCGCCGATCGGCGCTTACAGCAACTAGACCAAATGGTCTAGCTACTAGAGGCTATATCGCGTAATCGAACGAAATCCAAGAGGAAGCGGTAGATTGAAAGACGCGGCTGTTTGGCCTAGTACGCGCCTTCGGTTCGGCGCGCGCCGGCGCAGAATTGAGGGAAACCCCGGCAGTCTCAGAAGGCTAGCCACCAATGGCACGACGGGTAGGTCTCGCGTCCGCATGCGTAATCGCGAGCTTTGCGCTCCCCGCCATACTGTATTGGTTGAGCGTCGAGCCCGGCGTCGGCAGTTGGGATGTCGGCGAGATGCAAACGGTCTCGTACATCCTGGGAATCGCTCACACGACCGGCTATCCGGCCTTCGTGCTGGCCGGCTGGGTCTTTTCGCATCTGTTCGCGTTCGGCGCGGTCGCCTGGCGTATTAACCTACTCGGCGCGCTGTATTTCGCCGGTGCTGGTTGCGCGCTCTGTTGCATTCAGATGCGGCTTGGCGTCCGCGCTCCGATCGCGTTGCTCGCATCGCTGCTGTTCTCAACCGGTACGATCGTTTGGAATCACGCGATTCGAATCGATGTGCTATCGATGGCGGCATTCTTGGCGGCGTTGACGTTGCTGTTTTTGATCCGTTGGTCGCAAGGCCGCGACGGTCGCGCGTTCGTTGTTGCAGGCATCTTCGTCGGGTTGAGTTTAGGTGACCACCTCGTCATCGTGTGGACGCTGCCCTCGGTCGTGGTTTATGTCGCTATGCACCGATCGGCGCTGCGCCGCGGCGACTTGCTGCTCGGAACGCTGGCTGCTACCGTCGTAACGCTGTGTCTCTATGCGTACATTCCGATTCGGAGCGCATTCGTGGCCGCGCGCGGATACGACCGAACGCTGGGGTTAGGCTTTCCCCCGGGACATCCGTATTGGGATTACGGACATCCCGCGTATCTGCCCAACTTCGTTGCGCTTATCACCGGCGCGCAGGTGCACGCCTCATCCTCGTTCGAGGGGATGCTTAGCTTCAAAACGCTCATCGCGG
>DASXXU010000214.1:0-12648 GCA_036502885.1 Candidatus Tumulicola sp. | reverse complement strand
CCAGTACGACCCAACCGACGACCAGATATGCGATCGCGACCACCGGCCACGCGCGGCGCGGCGTCGCCGGCACGGCTGCCCGGCGCACGGCGGCCATCACGTTCGCGCTGAAATCGTCGTGGAGGGTTATCGGCTGCATGGTCTCCAGCAGCGCATCGACCACCCGTAAGCGGCGATGCAACTGCTCGCAGGACGGACACTGATGCAAGTGCCGCGCCATCCATGCGGCGCGACCCGGTTCCAGGTCGCCGTCGACGTAACGGTCCAGCCAGTTTTCACACGAGGAGCAACCCACGATGCCCTCCTCTCGTCGAAGGCGGACGTTGCGCGTGTTCGCGCATCTTTTTGGCCAACGCGATCTTTCCGCGATGTATGAGCGTTTTGACGTTACCGAGCGACAGGCCAAGCGTGCTGGCGATCGCATGATATTCGAGGTTATCGAAGTAGCGTAACGCCAAAACGGTACGCGTCCGCTCGGGTAGCTCGGCTAAGGCAGCGCGCAATTCGCGTTCCGCCTCGGCGCGCAGCACGCCGCCGGCGGGATCCGATTCGGGCGCCAGGTCGGCAACAGCGTTTTCAAGGGTCTGCTCTTCGCCCAGCGTCGCCGTCACCGGACGGCGCAACGAACGGCCCAAGTGCGTGCGTACGACGTTTCGCGCGATTTGGTAGATCCACGTGGAAAATTTGCCCAAGCGCGGATTGAACGTACCCAAATGTGCGTAAGCGCGCAAAAACGTCTCCTGCGAAAGGTCGGCCACTTCGGCCGCGTCGCGTACGCCGGCACCGATGAAATTGGCGATGCCCCTTTTGTAGCGCTCGACCAGCACCTCGAATAGTTCCCTTTCCCCCTCGCGCACGCGTGCGATTATCGCTTCATCCGTCAAAGGCCGGTTTCTCGCTCCGTTGTACCGCGAGCCGCGGCGTTTGTTACGGTTAACAGGAAGCCGACGCGCGAGGCGTCTAACAGACGAGTCCTCCCCCATTCGGGCATGCGCCCACCTTTCAGCAGAGGAACCGGTTCGAGCACGCAAAGATGGCATCCGTTGCAGCGTTGATCGATCGGGGCCTCGCCCGAGTCCAAGGCAGCATCATCGTGCGCCAAGGCGTTGTGGTCTTCGCGGCAACGATGGTTCTCAATTTGGGCGGGTTCATCTTCCACGCGGTTGCCAGCCGCCGGATCGGGGTCGTCGATTACGGCGTTCTGTACGCGCTGATTTCGACCAGCACGATCCTGGCGATCCCGGCTAACCTGGCCGCCCCCGTGGTAGCGAAGTTTGCGGCCGAATTCCGCGTGTTGCATGACGAGCGGCATATTCGCCGTCTGGTTCTCGACGTCGTTCGATTCTTCGGCGTTTTCGGGATCGCGTACGTCGTTATATCGCTGGTGCTGATGAAGCCCGCGGCGACATTTTTGCACGCGCCGATTTGGCCGGCGCCGTTCGTCGCGATCATCGGCGGAACGCTGCTGATTTCGGGCGTCTTGCGCGCCGTCGCGCAGGGAACGCAGGATTTCACCGGGTTCGCCCGTTCGTGCATTGCGGACGGCGTGAGCAAGGTCGCCGGCGTGTTGCTGTTTACGGCCGTGGGTTTCGCCCTGTTCGGCGGCGTGGTCGGATTTTTGTGCGGTGCGTTGGGCGGCGCGATCGCCATCGGCATCCGGCTGTTCAGAAATTACGGAACCGTCGAACACTGCACGATCCATTACGATTGGCGCCGTATCGCGGTCAGCGGCGTCGGGGCAGCCGCGATCACCATCGCCGGCGCGCTGATGGGATCGGCCGACGTGATCCTGATCAAACATTTTTTCGATGCCGACCAAGCCGGTGTCTACTCGGCCGCGTCGCTGGGCGGCAAGGTCCTTCTGTATTTCGTTGGATTCGTACCGACCGTGCTGCTGCCGCAGGCGGCCGAACGTCACGTGCGCGGCGAGCGCACGCGTTACGCGCTGGCGATGTGCGTCGCGCTGCTGCTCGGCATCGGCGTCGTCGGTTTGATCGCGGTGCGCTGTTTCGGGATATTGCTGCTGCACGCGCTGGTCGGACACGCCTTCGACGCGGCCGCCCCGCTACTGTTGCCGTACAGCGCGGCAATGATGCTGCTGGCGCTGAGCGTCATGCTCGGCTCGTATGGAATAGCGACGCACCGCGTCGCGTTCGCCGCGCCCTTGCTGGTGGGCGTGTTCGGAACGTTGCTGACCATCATCGTCCTGCACGCTACACTGCTGCAAGTCGTCACGGTGGTGGCGATCGGGAACGGCGTAACGGCACTGGCCGTCGCGGCGGCGCTGGCCCTGCAAGCGTCGGCCGGCAAACGCCGAAATGCGGCCGCGGCCCGATAGTTTTACGAAGTTAACGAATGGAGCACCGTTGCAGAAAACCGCATTGATCACCGGCATTACGGGCCAGGACGGCTCGTATTTGGCCGAATTCTTGTTGGGGAAGGGTTATCGCGTCGTCGGGATGACGCGCCGTACCAGCACCGAGGTGCACGAGCGTATCGAGGACATCGTCGACGACATCGAGATCGTCTCGGGCGATTTGCTGGATCAAACCTCGATGACGTCGATCGTTTCCGATGTGAAGCCCGACGAGTTTTACAATCTTGCGGCGCAATCGTTCGTTCCCACGTCGTGGAATCAACCCGTGCTCACCGGCGAGTTTACCGCGCTGGGCGTAACGCGCGCGCTCGAGGCGGTGCGGCACATCGACCCATCCATCCGATTCTATCAAGCCTCAAGTTCCGAGATGTTTGGTAAGGTCGTTGAGGTGCCGCAAAGCGAAACGACGCCGTTTTATCCGCGCAGCCCGTACGGCGTCGCGAAAGTATACGGACATTGGATCACGGTCAACTATCGGGAATCCTACGACATGTTCGCGTGTAGCGGCATGCTGTTCAATCACGAGTCGCCGCGTCGCGGTTTAGAGTTCGTGACGCGAAAGATTACCGACGGTGCCGCGCGCATACGGCTCGGTTTGGCGCGCGAGTTGCGTTTGGGCAACCTCGACGCGCAACGCGATTGGGGATTTGCAGGCGACTACGTGCGCGCGATGTGGGCGATGCTGCAATCCGACCACGCCGATGACTACGTGATCGCGACCGGCCGCACGCACAGCGTCCGCGACTTCGTGCGCGTCGCCTTCGAAGCTGCCGGCTTGGGTTCGTACGAACCGTACGTCGTGACCGACCCGCGTTTCGTGCGCCCGGCCGAAGTCGATCTGTTGATCGGCGATCCGGGTAAGGCGGCGCGCCAACTCGGCTGGACGCCGGACGTAACCTTCGAGCAACTGGTGCAAATGATGGTCGAAGCCGATATCGATCGTCTTTCAGAACGCTCGACGGTCTAACTTTTCGGCAAGCATGCGCGCGATGGTTACGGGGGCGACCGGTTTCGTCGGCCGGTATCTCGTGTCGGCGCTGCGCGCCGGCGGTGCTGCGGTATTCGAATGCGGCGGCCCCGCGGATGGCGCGAACGCGTTCGCGCTGGATTTGGAAGACCCGTCGACCATCGCGGCCGCGCTGGATCTCGCCCGGCCGGATCTCGTTTTTCACCTCGCCGCGCAAACGTTCGTGCCCGAGTCGTTCGCATCGCCGCTCGCAACCTACCGGACGAACGTGATCGGAACCGCAAATTTGGCGAACGCCGTCCGCGAGTACGCGCGCGACCGGTCCATGCCGCGCATCGTGTTCACGAGCTCGGCCGAAGTATACGGCAGCCGCCCACCGGGCGATATGCCGTTGCGCGAGACGGACATCCCCGCACCGGCAACGCCGTATGCTGCGAGCAAACTGGGCGCCGAGGCGATCGTGTTGGCCGAAGCGCGCGGGCTTGGCCTGGACGTCGTTATCGCGCGCGCTTTCAACCACATTGGCCCGGGTCAGAACGAGCGCTTCGTGGTTCCCAGTTTTGCCCGGCAACTCGCGCAGATCGCGGCCGGCGGGTCGCCGCTGCTGCTGGTCGGCAATCTGAACGCGGTGCGCGACTTTCTCGACGTTCGCGACGTCGTAGCGGCGTATCTGGCGCTGTCACGCGACGGCGCGAGCGGCGAAATCTACAACGTTTGCAGCGGTGCGGGGCGCACCGTGCGCGATCTGCTACGCGAACTGATCGCGATCGCCGGCGTGCCGGTCGAGGTCCGCGAAGATCCCGAGCGGATGCGCCCGCTGGACGTTCCCGTGTTCGTCGGTAGCGCGCAGAAACTCGAGGCGGCGACCGGCTGGCGCCCGCAGATTCCGCTCTCACAATCGCTGCGCGATATCTATCGGGCCGCCCAAAAGCCGGAAAATTCCGGCGCGACTTCGTAAGGCGAGCATATGCCTGAAGGTCCCAACGATTTGCGCGCGTTTGTTTTCAAAAATCGCGGAGCGCTGCTGGCGCTTCCGGCCATCGCATTGGCGTTGGGCGGAAAGCCGTCGCGCAATAGCGCGCGAATGGGCGTGCCGATTGCGATTGCCGGCGAGCTAGTCCGCTGTTGGGCGGTTGGATATTCCGGCGTTACCACGCGCGACGACGCTGTCGAAGCGCCCGAGCTGGTCACAGCCGGCCCGTACGCGTACGTTCGCAATCCACTCTACGTCGGCAACTTCATCACCGCATTGGGGTTTGCGATCGCATTCACCGGAAAGTGTTCGGGCGAGCGGCGATTGCTTGCGGTGGCGGGATCCCTCGGGATCATGGCGGCCGTGTACGCGACCATCGTACCGCACGAGGAAGAGTTTTTGCGCAGCCGCTTCGGCGACGATTTCGAGCACTACACGGAAAACGTTCCACCGGTCGTCCCGCGTACCATCGCGTGGGAAGAAGGTCGCGGAACGTGGCGTCCGGAGGTAATCCGCGAAGCCGAAAGCCGCACGTTTCTCACCTTCGGCGCGATGTTGGCCGCGCTCGTCTTCAAACTGCGCAGGTGATCGTAACGCGATGAGCGCCCGCCGCGGGTTGACGATCGCTTTAGCGGCTTCCGTTGCCGTCGCGGCGATCGAGTTATGGGGCGGCCTGCATTCGCACAGCTTGGCGCTCACGACCGACGCCGTTCACGTCTGCACCGACATCTTTGCGTTGCTGCTGGCGTTAGCAGCCTCGATCGCAGCAACCAGGCCGGCCGATCCGCGACGCACCTTCGGCTACGGACGTATCGAAATTCTCGGTGCGCTGGTGAACGGTACGCTGCTGCTGCTGGCGACCGCCGCAATCGCGTACGAAGCCATCCGCCGCTTCGCCCAACCGGTCGAACCGCAAACCACCACGATGGTGCTCGTTGCAGCCGTCGGTCTGCTGCTGAATGCCGGGTCGGCCCTTGCGTTACGCGCTCGAAGCGAACGCGACGTCAACGTGCGCGCGGCGTTATTTCACGTACTCGGCGACGCGCTGGGCGCGATTGCGGTCGTCATCGGCGGTATCGCGATCGCGCTCACGCACCGTGCGTGGATCGATCCGGCACTGTCGCTGCTCGTTGCCGCCCTGATCGTGGCCGGCGTCTTTCGTTTGATGCGCGAGGCAACCGATGTGTTGCTGGAGAGCGTCCCGGCCGGCGTCGACCCCGGCGCGATCGAAAAGCGATTGCGCTGCGTTGCGGGCGTTTGCGGCGTGCACGATTTGCACGTGTGGTCGATCGGAAGCGCCTCGTACGCGCTCTCGGCGCACGTGCGGCTCGACGACCGCCGGTTAAGCGAAGCGACGTCGGTTCTTCGCGAAATCGACGAATGTCTGAAGCGCGACTTTCGTATCGGCCACGTGACCGTGCAGTTCGAGTGCGACAACTGTCCGGTGGTGGTCGGGCATTAGCCAAACTTAACCAAGGCGAGGGGGGAGCGCAGAACCGGGCGAAGCCGTCACGGTTATGAATTCCACGCAATCTCAAGCGGTCGTGCTCTCGACCGCTCGCACGCCGTTCGGAAAACTCGGCGGCGGCCTCGCGTCGCTCGAGGCGACGACCCTAGGGGCGGTCGCGCTTGCGGCCGCCATCGATCGCGCCGGCATCGATCCGAGCGACGTCGAGCACGCAATCTTCGGCCAAGTGTTACAGGCCGGGGCGGGGCAGAATCCGGCGCGTCAAGTCGTCTTCAAGGCCAATCTGGCCAAGACGGTGACCGCCGAAACCGTCAACAAAGTTTGTGCGTCGGGTCTGCTCTCGATCGTTTACGCGATGCGCTCGATCGCTGCGGGCGCGCGTTCGGTGATTGCGGCCGGCGGCATGGAATCGATGTCGAACGCTCCGTATCTGTTACGGAACGCACGTTTCGGTTATCGCTTCGGCGACGGCGATTTGGTCGACGCGATGATCTACGACGGGTTGTGGGATCAGTATTTCCCGATGACGATGTCGTCGCAGGGTAACAAGGTCGCAACCGAACTAGGTTTGTCGCGCGAAGATCAAGATCGCTTTGCGTTGGCGAGCCACCAGCGCGCGGCCGAAACCCACAACGCGGGACACTTCGATGCGGAAATCGTGCCGGTGCGCGTCGCAACCAAAGCGCGCGGCAAAGTCGTCGTGGATTCGCTGCCGCGACGCGGCCAGGTTCGCGTACCTACGGCGGTTGGCGGCGGGTCGAACGGTTCGAGCGGGATGTGGGATCATCAACCCTCCGAACAGTTCACGCTGGATTACGAAAAGTACGCTCCGTTCGTGGCCGGCAACGAGGCCTCGACGCTGGTCGATCGCGACGAATCGGTGCGCGGCGACGCCAGCCCCGAAGCGCTGGCCAAACTTCGTCCGCTCGACGCGGGCGGAACGATTACCGCCGGCAACGCGCCGGGCGTCAACGACGGCGCGGCCGCGATGATTATCGCCAGCGCCGATTTCGCGAAGCAACGCGGACACGAAGTGCTCGGTATGGTTTTGGATCACGCCGACGTGGCGTGGGACTCGCCGTATATTTGCATGACGCCGGCGATGGCGGCCGCCAAAATGCTCGATCGCGCCGGCCTCAAACGCAGCGATATCGCGGTCTGGGAGATCAACGAGGCTTTCTCGGCGGTTGCAATCACATCGGCACGCAAACTCGGTATCGAAGAAACCGAAATCAATAAGTTCGGCGGAGCCGTCGCGATGGGTCATCCGATCGGCGCTTCGGGAACGCGCATCGTCGGTACGTTGATCAACCAGTTGCGCAAGCGCGGCGGCGGATATGGTATCGCTTCGATTTGTTCGGGCGGCGGCCAGGGCGACGCATTGCTGGTCAAAGTCGAGTAGTCGCGCGTGAAGATTGCGGTGGTCGGTGCGGGCCAGATGGGCTCGGGCATCGCTCAGGTTGCGGCGGCGAGCGGTCATCAGGTGCTGCTCAACGATCGAAGCCCGGAGTTTATCGAAAACGGACTCTCCGGAATCGCTAAAAACCTCGACCGGTCGGTGGAGAAACAGCGCATTACCGCCGAGGAACGCAACACGATTCTCGGCCGGATCGTGCCGGCTACGGCGATCGACTCGTTCGACGTCGACCTTGCGATCGAAGCCGCCACCGAGAAACTCGATACAAAACTCGAGTTGTTTCGTTTGCTCGACGCGCAGTGTTCGGTTAACGCGCGGCTGGCGAGCAACACGTCGTCCATTTCGATCACCACCTTGGCAGCCGTCACCACCCGGCCCGAACGTGTGATCGGCATGCACTTTATGAATCCGGTACCGGTGATGAAGCTGGTCGAGATCATTCGTGGGATCGCGACCTCGCAAGAAACGTTCGACTTCACGCGCGATCTCGCCACGCAAATGGGCAAAACGCCGGTCGAAGTGCGCGACTTTCCAGGATTCGTTTCCAATCGCGTGCTCATGCCGATGATCAACGAGGCGATCTATGCGGTGTACGAAGGCGTAGCCACGCCCGAGGCCATCGATACGGTGATGAAGTTGGGCATGAACCATCCGATGGGACCGTTGACGCTGGCGGATTTTATCGGATTGGATACGTGCTTGTCGATCATGCAAGTGTTGCACGACGGTTTTGGCGACAGCAAATACCGGCCATGCCCGTTGCTGCGCCAGTACGTTGCCGCGGGCTGGCTCGGCCGCAAGAGCGGTCGCGGCTTTTACACCTATCCATAGACGATGAACCATTCAGGCGCCGTTGGCTTCGAGCTAACCGAGGACCAACGCGCGATCGGTGCGCAGGCCGCCGAAATCGCGCAACGCGAGATCGCGCCGCACGTCGCGGAATGGGATCGCAATCATACGTTCCCGCGCGAACTGTACACCAAGCTTACCGACGCCGGGATCATGGGCATCATCGTTCCCGAAGCGTACGGCGGCGTCGGCGCCGATTACGTGTCGTACGCGCTGGCGATCGAAGAGCTGGCGCGCGTCGATGCCGGGACGGCCGTAACGGTCTCCGTGCATTCGATGATTTGCGCTGCGGTTGCGCGCTTGGGCAGCGACGCGCAAAAGGAACGCTGGCTCCCCAAATTGGCCAACGGCGATACGATCGCCGGTTTTGCGTTGACCGAGTCGGATGCCGGGTCGGACGCCGCATCGCTACGCTCGACCGCGCGCCCAAACACCGGCGGTTACGTGTTGAACGGCCGCAAGCAGTGGTGCACCAACGGCAGCTATTGCGACGTCGTGATGGGCATGTTCCGTACCGGCGGCCCGGGGCCGAAGGGCGTGAGCGCCTTCTTGATCCCGCGCGAAACGAACGGCATCGTGGTCGAACGCGTCACCGATAAGCTCGGCATTCGCACCAGCAACACGGTCGATCTCGCATTCGAAGATGCCGCGGTCGGTGCCGACGCGCTCCTCGGCAGCGAAGGCGACGGTTTTGGCGGCGCCATGACCGCGCTAACCTCAGGCCGGATCGGAATCGCATCGCAAGCGGTCGGCATCCTCGCCGCGTGTCTCGATGAGTCCGTTCAATTCGCGAAAGAACGCGTGGCGTTCGGAAAACCGATCGGCGCGTTCGAAGGCGTGTCGTTCAAGATCGCGCAGATGGCGATGGACCTGGACGCGGCACGTTTGCTGGTCTATCGCGCGGCCGCGCTGGCCGATGCCGGCCGGCCGTTTACAATTGAAGCGTCCAAAGCAAAACTGTTCGCGTCGACGGCGGCGCGCAAACACGCGGCCGAAGCGTTGCAAATTCACGGCGGATACGGTTACACCACCGAGTTCGCCGTCGAACGGCACTACCGCGATGCAAAGATTACCGAAATCTACGAAGGGACGTCCGAAATCCAACAAGTCATCATCGCCCGTTCGCTGCTGGGTAAGCTCGCATGAACCTGATGGAGTATCAGGGGAAGGAGCTGTTTCGGCGCGTCGGTATCCCCGTGCCGCGCAGCAGCCACGCTCCAACCGCGCAACACGTCGCGGATTTTTTAAAAAACGAAGCCGACGAATGGGTCGTCAAGGCCCAAGTGCTGATGGGCGGCCGCGGTAAGGCCGGCAAGATCAAATTCGCAAGCGGTGCCGGCGAGGGCCGCGCGGTGGCCGAAAATATTTTGGCCACGCCGATGCCACCGAACCGCCAGAACCCCAACGGCGAACCGATCAAGTCGTTGCTGGTCGAAGAAAAACTTCCGATCGAAAAGGAAGCGTATTTGGCAATCACGATCGACCGCGCGCGTAAGAAGCCCGTCATTATGGCAAGCCGCTTCGGCGGCATGGATATCGAGGAAGTTTCCGAGCATCATCCGGAATCGATCGCACGCGCGTACGTCGATACCGCGATCGGGTATTCGCCGTTCATCGGACGCGAGCTGGCGTTTGCAGCGCAACTCGATCCCGGGTATCGCAAGCAGTTTCCGGCGATCGCCGGCGCGCTCTACGAGTTGTTCTTTACCTACGGCGCAAAGCTGGTCGAAATCAATCCGCTGGCGTTGACGAAAGATGGCAAGGTCGTCGCTTCGGATGCGAAGATCGAACTCGACGACGATGCGCTCTTTCGCCATCCCGAGTTTGCGCAGTGGCAGCAGGCGTTGCCGCTCGATGAAGACGAGCGTTTGGCAACGACCGCCGGTTTGGGCATTCGCAACTTTCTGCGTTTCGATGGGACCGTCGGCACGATGGCGAACGGCGCCGGCCTTGCGATGGCCACCATGGACGCGGTTGCGTTTGCGGGCGGCAAGGTCGCAAACTTTTTGGATGTTGGCGGCGGCGCCAACGCCGAGCGCGTGCGCAAGTGTTACGAGCTGGTGGTGAATAATACCGGCGCGAAATCGTTCTTCATCAACATCTTCGGCGGGATCACGCGCGGCGACGAGGTCGCGCGCGGCATCGTCGATGCGATGGAAAAAACGAGCTCGCGTAAGATTCCGTTGGTGATTCGATTGACCGGCAACAACGAAGAAGAAGGTCGCAGAATTTTGGCCGAAGCCGGCATGACGCCGGTCGAAACGATGGACGAAGGCGCTAAGCGCGCCGTGGAGGCTGCGCGATGAGCATCTTCCTCGATAAAAACAGCAAGGTGATCGTTCAAGGCATCACCGGTGCCGAGGGATCGCACCACACCGAACGGATGCTCAAGTACGGCACCAACATCGTCGGCGGCGTGACGCCGGGCAAGGGCGGCCAAACGACGTCGCACGGTCTGCCCGTATTCGATACGGTGCGGGATGCGGTCGACGCAACCGGCGCCACGCACACCTGTATTTTTGTCCCGCCGCCCTTCGCGGCCGACGCGTTGTTCGAAGCCTACGATGCCGGCATCGGGACGGCCGTCTGTATTACGGAAGGCGTGCCGGTGCACGACGTGCTCAAGGTCGTCGGTACGACCCCGGGCATGCGCATTATCGGCCCGAACTGTCCGGGGCTGATCTCGCCCGGCAAAGCCTCGGTTGGCATCATGCCCGGCCACATCTTTCGCGAGGGCAATGTCGGCCTGATGTCGCGCTCCGGCACGTTGACCTACGAAGTGGTCGATGGCCTGACCCGGGCCGGGCTGGGCCAATCGACGTGCGTCGGCGTGGGCGGCGATCCGATCATCGGGACGACCTTCGTCGATTGCTTGCGCGAGTTCGCCAACGATTCCCAAACGCACGCGGTGATCATCTGCGGCGAAATCGGCGGGTCCGATGAAGAAGATGCGGCGGCCTTCGTGGCCGCGCACATGCCCCAGATCCCCATGGTGGCATTTATCGGCGGACGCAACGCCCCGCCGGGCAAGTCGCTCGGGCACGCCGGTGCCATCGTTTCGGGCACCTTCGGTACCGCCAAGAGCAAGATCGAGGCGTTTGAAGCCGCCGGCATCCCGGTGGCCGAGCGCCCGTCCGAGGTTCCCGGCTTGCTGGAACGCCGTATAAACGAAATGAGTGCTTCGTAAGCATAGCGGCTTTCCTCAGCCTTCTTAAAGGAACGTAAGTCAGCCGCGAAAAAGTGCCGTCACGCGTCATCTGAGAGGCAGCTGGGGAAACTTGCTGCCGCTCGGCTGATTTCTATACGAACATAACTGATTGAGGGAATTCATGAACAAACCGCGGACCCTCCGTCAAGCGGCAGTCGCCGTGTTAATACTGATGGCATTCCTGTTCCAGGAAACATGGGCACTGGCAGGAGTCACCGGTAATATCGCAGGCGTTGTGCGTGACAGCAAGGGAGCTCCGGTTGCCGGCGCTTCCGTTAAAGTTGTTTCGCCATCTCAGGCCGCTTCTTCAACGACGGACTCGGGAGGACACTTTATTATCCTCTCGCTCGCCCCAGATACATATACGTTGACCGTAGCCAAAACCGGATACGCGCCGACGACCTCACCGGGTGAGGTGATCTTCGCTGACCAAACGCAACAGGTCAGCGTCACTTTAAGCGTCCAACTCGCGACGATCGCGCACGTCACTTCGACGGCCGCCGGATCGCTCGTAAAGTCGGGCGTCGGTGGAGACTTATATAACGTCTCCGCAGCGCAAGCTGCAGCGGCCGCGCCTCTGGGCGGCGGCAGCAACTTGAACAACGCATACTCCGCGTTGGCGAGCGTCCCGGGCGTTCAAACGAACGTCGGTGGCGCCGGTTGGGATTTCAACGCCGCGTACGTTCGCGGACAGAACTCCTACTACACGGGCTTCGAATACGACGGTATTCCGATCAACCGCGCATTCGATAACTACAACGGCTCGACCGAGTCGAACCTGGGCCTCCAAGAGCTCCAGGTCTACACCGGCGGCGGACCGTCGTCGGTCGCAAGCGCCGGTACCGCCGGTTTCATCAACCAGGTTATCAAGACCGGTACGTTCCCCGGTTTCGCGAGCGCGAGCCTCGGGCTCGGCGCGATCGCGTTCTACCACTCGGCGCAGGTTGAAGTCGGCGGCTCAACGCCCGACCGTAACTTCAGCTACTACGTCGGTTTGAGCGGAAACAACCAAGACTTCCGATTGATCAACGCCGACAACGGCGCCAATCTCATGACGCCGGGCGGCCCGTTTTCGGGTGAGGCCAGCGGTGCAAACCCGGCGTATGCCGGTTGCGTGACATTTACGTGCCAAGGCGTGAAGCCGACCTGTCCATTATTGGCGCCACCTTCCGCCGGAAATCCGGGCGGCTGTTGGGCCTTCTTCAGCGGCACCGCTGCCGCGCCGTCCAACATCACCGACCGCGAAGACGTTATCAACCTTCACGTCGGTATCCCGAAAAAGAACGGACTGCGCGACGACATTCAGTTGTTGTATAGTGCATCCGCGCTTAACAACTATACCTACAGTTCACCTAACGATATCGGTGCCGGCTACAATCAATTGAGTTA
>DASXXU010000213.1:0-9508 GCA_036502885.1 Candidatus Tumulicola sp. | reverse complement strand
TAATGCACTAGCGGGCTCAATGATATATTCTTAATGTTCATACGCTTTCGTTATACTTCGTCCTGACGTTCGTCGACGAGTTGCCAGCGCGAACGCAGGCCCAGCCGCGAGAGGATCGAGCTCACGTGACGCTCCACGGTGTGCTCGCTGATATCCAAGACGCGGGCCACGTCCCGATTGGACGACCCGCGACGGATCAGCTGCGCGACCTGCCGTTCGCGGCCGGTTAACGAAAGCGCCGACGGCCGGCGGCGAGACGGCGTAGCATCGCCCTCGTGACGCACGAGCAACAGCATGGACTCGTTCGTCCAGCCGCGCAAGCCGGCCGCCGCAAACGCGCGCGCCGCATCGCCGGCGGCTGCCGCACCGGCATCGTTACGTCCGGTCCTAAACAAGATGTAGGCGCGTGCCAGCAACGCGTGCGCGTTCGCAAACGGCACGTTGAACGAGGCGAGTCCGTGCAACGCGGCGGCTGCGATGCGAGCGTTGTCGACGTCCCCAAAACGCGCCACGATCGAGTAGAGCTCGATAACATCCAATCCGTCGCTGCCGCGCAGCACCGCCCTTCTCAGCGCCGGGGACGCGGGCGAAGGGGTGCCGTTATCCGAGGGCTCGGCGATCGCCCAACCCATCGCGGCGGATGCGGCGACGTTTGGCGTTTCGTGGGTGCTTGCGATCGCTTGCAGTTCCGCGTCATCCAGGCGCGGTGTCCCAGCATCGCTCGCAGCAGCCAGCGTTGCGGCGACGGGTGCGAACAATGCAACGAGTTCCGGCGATGCGGCACGGGAGTGGGCAACTAGCTCGGCGGCATGCGCCGTATCGCCGGCAGCTGCGAACAGCCGTGCGGCCATCGCAGAACATCGCCAGTGCCAGTTCGACAAACGTTGCGGCGTGGCGATTTGCGCGGCGGCGGCGATCGCGCGCTGTGCGACGTCGACGTTTCCGAACAACAATGCTTGCTGCGCGAGCCGCTCGTGAATTGCGACGGCGACATGCGGCATCTGTAACTCTAAGGCTCGGGCGGCACCCCCGCGTAACAAGCCATATGACGCGTCGGCGTCGCCGCGCCACGCGGTGGCGATGGCTGCGGCCACGTGGTCGAACGCCGTCGCCCCGCCGGGAATTCCATTGAGCCAAGACTCGACGTCGTCCGACGTTTTCGCGGCGAGCAGCTCCGGATCGATGAAGCCGGCGAGCGCCGCGGTGCGCCCTGCAATTCCAAAGACACCGGCCGTGAATCGGCGGACCGCCGGATCATCCGACTTTACCCGCGCAGCTTCAGCCGCTCGCGACGCATCCCACGTTTGGGCGTCGCGTAAAAGCTCGTCGACATTTCGTTCCGCGGTCGCTATCATGTGCGCCGATGCTAGCAAGCGCCGATTAAGGCCGCATTACGAGGTGTTAAAGGCGGGCGTTTCGAGGTGACGGTCCGCACGGCGCGAAACGCAGGCCGCACCCATGGACCTCCCCAAGCAGTACGACCCGAAAGCGGTCGAAGATCGCCTCTATCGCCGTTGGGAAGAGAACGGCTACTTTCACGAGGATCCGGATCCGGCCCGGCCGCCGTTCATCATCAGTATGCCGCCGCCCAACGTCACCGGCCGCGCTCATTTGGGCCACGGATCGACGTATACGCCGATGGACGTTCTGGTGCGCTACCATCGAATGCGGGGCGACAACGCCGACTGGCTGCCGGGCCTCGACCATGCCGCGATCGCTACCGAAGCGGTCGTTATCAAAGATTTGGCGCGCGAGGGAATTACGCGCGACGACCTCGGGCGGGATCGGTTCGTCGACCGGGCCTGGGAATGGTCGCGCACCTTCGGAGGCGCGATCGAATCGCAGTTTCGCGTGCTCGGCTTCGGGCCGGACTGGCAGCGCAGCCGCTTTACCATGGATGAGGGTCTCTCGGCCGCGGTACGCACGCTCTTCGTTCGCTTGTACCGCGAAGGCCGAATCTATCGCGGGCGCCGGCTGGTGAACTGGGATCCGCGCGGCCAGACGACCGTATCGGATGCCGAGGTCGAACGGGTCGAACGCGACGCCACGCTATGGCACGTCGCGTATCCGTTGCGCGACGAACCCGACCGCAGCATCGTCGTCGCAACGACCCGGCCCGAAACGATGCTCGGCGACGTTGCGATCGCGGTGCATCCCGACGACGAACGCTACGCCGGATTAGTGGGCGAATACGTGATGTTGCCGCCGTTGTTGGAACGCGCGATCCCGATCGTCGCGGATGCAGCCGTCGAGCGCACGTTCGGAACCGGGGCGGTTAAAGTAACGCCGGCGCACGATGCGACCGATTACGAGATCGGCCGCCGCCACGATCTAGCCATGCCGTCGATTCTCGATTTGCAGGCGCGCGTGACGGACGCAGAGATCCCGGTCGGGCCGTACAACGGATTGGACCGCTACGACGCACGCGCGCGCATCGTCGACGACCTACGCAACGACGGCCGGCTGGTTAAAGAAGAACCGCACCGCATGTCGCTTTCGGTGAGCGAACGCACCGGCGATACGATCGAGCCGATGCTGTCGCTGCAGTGGTTCGTGCGCATGGCAGAACTGGCGGCGCCGGCGTTGGAAGCGTACCACAGCGGCCGGCTTCGCTTCATCCCCGAGCGATACGGACGAACGTACGAACAGTGGCTCGAAAACATCCGCGACTGGAACATCTCGCGGCAACTCTGGTGGGGCCATCGATTGCCGGTATGGTACGCGCCCGACGGAACGCCGGTTGTAGCGGAGACCGAAATAGAAGCCCGCGAGATCGCGCGCCGCGACCTCGGCACCGACGAACTGGTGCAAGATTCCGACACGTTGGATACGTGGTTTTCTAGCGGGATCTGGCCGTTCTCGATCCTCGGCTGGCCGCAGCCTAGCGTCGAGCTCGAGTGCTGGTATCCATCCCAGGTGCTCGTCACCGGCGGCGACATCGTGTTCTTGTGGGTCGCCCGGATGGTGATGCTCGGGCTGCACGTCATGGGGAAACTGCCCTTTCCCGAGGTTTTCGTGCCGCCGCTCGTGTTCGATCAACAAGGCCGCAAGATGTCGAAATCGCTCGGCAACGCAATCGATCCGATGGAGCTCGCCGAGCGCTACGGCGCCGATGCGTTCCGTATGGGAATTCTGCGACAGATGCGCCTCGAAGGTCAAGAGATCCGATTCATGGAGTCGCGCTGCGAAGAAGCGCGAAACTTCAACAACAAGATTTGGAACGCGACGCGCTTTATTTTGTCGCTTCCCGAAGGGCTGCCGGGTGCTCGCATTCTTCCCGAGACAGCGGCGCTCACCATCGCCGACCGGTGGATTCTGGCGCGATTGAACGAGACGATCGTTTCGGTGGAGGGGTCATTCGACCGCTACGATTTCGGCACGGCCGCCGACGTACTATGGCGTTTCGTGTGGTACGAGTTCTGCGATTGGTACGTTGAAGCGGCCAAGATCGAAGAGAACCGAGCCACCCGCGGCCCCGTGCTATCGTTCGTGTGGAACAATGCTATGCGACTGCTGCACCCGATCGAACCGTTTATCAGCGAAGAAGTCTGGCTGGCAATTCCGCACGATGGTAAGACGATCATGACGGCCACGTGGCCGGATCCGCTCGAGGTTCCGAACGACCTGAACGCGGCCGCCGCATTCGAAGCGATTCAGCACGCCGCCGAGCGTTTGCGAAATCTTCGCGCCGAGATGGGTTTGCAACCGCGCGAACCGCTCACGTTGGAGACCCCGTCGAACGTCCCCGACGCGGCGGCCGCGTTGCTGGCGCACTTCACCGGTGGGACGATCGAACGCTCGCCTGCGGCCGGCGATACACTCGACGAGGCGCTCGCAGGAGTGCGGGCGCGGGCTCCGCGTGAGTTGTTGGAGGCGAGATACGAAAAAGAACTGGCGCGTCTGGCCGGAGAGGTCGAACGGCTCGAGCGCAAACTCGCCAACGAATCGTTCGTCGCCAAGGCGGCGCCGGACGTCGTTGCGAAGGAGCGAGCCAAGCTTGATGGATACCGATCGGAGCAGAACGGCGTGCGATCCGCACTCGAATCGCTGACGGACTCCGTGGCGTGAACGCGATGTCACGTCAACGCGTCGTCATTCGCGACGATGAAATCGCGCGCATGTGCGCGCGTCTGGCACACGAAATCGTGGAGCCGGCCGAAGCCCGCGAAGGGGTCGTACTCCTTGGCGTCCGGCGCGGTGGCGAAGGCATCGCCGGCCGATTAGCCGCCGAAATCGCACGTATCGGCGGGTCGGCGCCGGAACTGGGTTTCTTGAACCTGGACTTGTATCGCGACGATCGCAAATCGCACGAAATGGCCGAGTCGCGCATTCCGGTCGACGTTACCGGACGCACCGTGGTAATCGTGGACGACGTTTTGTATACCGGCAGAACCGTTCGCGCCGCGTTGGACGCCGTGACCGATCTCGGACGCCCGTCGGTCGTCCGCTTGTGCGTGCTGGTCGATCGCGGACTGCGCGAGCTTCCGATTCAGCCGGATTACGTCGGCCGCGTTATTCCGACGAGCCCGGGCGAGCGAGTCGCCGTCTCGCTCGGCGCACAACCATCACCTTCGGATGAGGTCGTCGTCGTTGCAGATACGCCGTAGCCTCATCGATCTCACCGATCTCAGCGGCGACGATTTGCGCTACGTTTTCGAACGTACCGCCGAGTTCGAACGCACCCAACCGGGCAAGTTGCTCGAGGGTATTACTTGCGTCAATACGTTCTTCGAGGAAAGCACGCGGACGTTCACGTCGTTCAATTTGGCCGAACTGCGGCTGGGCGCGGACGTCGTCAACCTTTCGCCCCGCGATCTTAGCTTAGCCAAGGGCGAAACGATCGAGGATACGGCCATCTCGCTCGGCGCGATGGGCGTAGATGTTTTGGTGGTGCGCCACCCCGAGGACGGTTTTCCACAACGTCTGGCTGCGGTCTTCGACGGCCACGTTATCAATGCGGGCGACGGCTCGCACGCGCATCCGACGCAGGCGCTGCTCGACATGTATACGCTGAGCGAAGAGTTCGACGGCGTGCACGGCCGTACGATCGCGATCGTCGGCGATGTCGCACATAGTCGCGTAGCGCATTCGTTAATCGCCGGGTTGAAGCGCGCCGGCGCGGAGATCGTCCTGGTCGGCCCGGCGCCCTTTTTGCCGGAGGATTACGCCGAACGCAACGTCCGCGTCGAACGAAACTTCGATGCCGTGCTTCCGCAAGCCGACGCCATCGTGCTGCTGCGGATTCAGCGCGAACGATTCGAATCGATGCCGTTGACGGATGCGGACTACGTTCGTGATTACCGTTTGGACGCGGACCGCCTCAAGAAGATCCGCGACGATGCGGTGATATTGCATCCAGGTCCGTATAATCGAGGGATGGAGCTGGACGACTGCGTGTTGGATTTTGCCGGCTGGCGGTATGCCAAACAAGTTCGGCACGGCATTCCAATTCGTATGGCCGTCCTCGACTTTTTGGTGCACGGACGCCGTTGACCGCCAACGGCGGCAACGTGCTTATCGCCGGTGGCCGGCTGGTCGACCCGGCCGCGGACATCGACGCTCTTCGGGACGTTCGCATCCGCAACGGCGTCGTCGTCGAAATCGGCCAACATCTGCGCTCGGAAGACGGCGAAACGTACGTGGACGCGAGCCGTTGCTTCGTGGCGCCCGGATTCATCGACATGCACGTGCACCTTCGAGAGCCGGGTTTCCCCGAGAAAGAAACCATCGCCACCGGAACCCGCGCCGCGGTGCGTGGCGGCTTTACCGCCGTCGCCTGCATGCCAAACACCGAACCGTCGCTCGACGATCCGGCGATCGTGCGAGCGGTGATCGCGGCGGCCGAAGATCACGGAAGTTGCCGTGTGTATCCGATCGCCGCCATCACACACGGGCGTCTCGGAAAGGCGATGAGCGACTATCGAGCGCTGGTCGACGCCGGCGCGGTCGCATTCTCCGACGACGGCGCGACGGTCGAGAATACCGAATTGCTCGTGCACGCTGCAAAAACGTCGGGTGTCGGGGCGCCGTTTATCTCGCATTGTGAGGACGAAGCGATCAAAAACGGTGGCGTGATGAACGAGGGCGCGACGTCGCGCCGCATGGGCGTACGTGGCAGCCCCGCGATCGCCGAAGACGTTATCGTCGCGCGCGATTTAGCCGTCGCGCTAGAAACCGGCAAGCATTGGCACATCGCGCACCTCACGACCGAGACCGGGCTGGACATGGTGCGCGCCGCAAAGCTACAATCGCGCACGATAACGTGTGAGGTAACGCCGCACCATCTCGCGTTCGACGACTCGCTCGTTGCGACGCTCGGATCCGCGGCGAAAGTAAATCCGCCGCTGCGCACGCAGGGCGATGTGTCGGCAATGCGCCAAGGTGTTCGCGATGGAAGCATCGACGCGTGCGCGAGCGATCACGCACCCCACACCGACGCCGAGAAATCGCTCGATCTGGAGCACGCGGCGGTCGGCTTTTCCGGCTTGGAAGTCGCGGCGGCGGCGCTCGCGTATGCGATTCCGGATCTTCCGGTTCGACGCTTCGTCGAAGTGCTCTCGGGTGCGCCGGCGCGAATACTCAACCTTCCCGGCGGAACCTTGTCGCGCGGGGCGCCCGGCGACGCGGTGATTTTTGCCGACGATCCGTGGCGCGTCGATCCGGCGACGTTTGCGTCGAAAGGGCACGTCACGCCGTTCGCGGGGCTGGTATTACCGAGGCGGGTTTGCGCCACTATCGTAGCCGGCGCGGTGCAGTATCTAGCGCAGGCATAACTACTGGAAGGACTGCACGAAGCGCATCGTAACTGAGGCGACATGCCAAAACGTACCGCGTTTTTATGGTGCATACTTTCTATATCGCTGTTGGCCGGATGCGCCGGCGTCTCCGTGCCCGCGACCTATACCAGCGCCCAGCCGTTCGCGTTTGCCGATGCCGCTTCGAGCGGTAAGATCAAGCACATCGTCGTCATCGTTCAAGAGAATCGATCGGCCCGACGCCGACGCCGACGCCGACGCGTTGCGCCTCAACGTCCGCCTGGTCGATCTCGATCCGGATCACACGTATTGCGGGGCGTTCAAGACCGAGTTTGACGCCGGCCGGATGGACGGATTTTATTGGGAACGCGGGTGCGTGAAGAAAAGGCCGTGCGAGGCGTACACGTACCGCGTGACCGCCAGAAAGCAAATTCAACCGTACTGGGATTTGGCGACCCAATACGTTCTCGCCGGTCGCGCGTTCGCGACGGAGTTTAGCGGCAGTTATACGGCACACCAAGATTTAATTCGAGGCGATACGAGCTTCGCGAAGGGCCAGAGTCTCGTCGATTTTCCGTGGAACTCGAAGCATACGAACGATTGGGGTTGCGACGATGCGCCCGATACCAAGACGCCATTCATCACTTCGAAATTGTTGTATAACATGAACGGTCCGTTCCCGTGCATGAAGTACGAGACGATTCGGGATCTCCTCGACGCGGCAAAAGTCACGTGGCGTTACTACGTGCCGCCTTGGCCGAGGGCCGGCGGTCAGATGTGGAGCGCGTTCGACGGGATCTCCGCTGTGCGGTACAGCGACGAATGGCCCACCGACCCGAACAAGTTTACGTGCAACGGCAGCTGCGTCTCGTGGCCCGATACGAACTTCATCTGCGACGTTAAGGGAATCGAGGGCGGAAGGTGTCCCACGCCAAAAATTAAAGGCACTGCCGAACTCCCGGCCGTTAGTTGGGTGATTCCCACGCTTGAGGAGTCGGATCACTCGAACCCTCATCGAATCGACCTCGGCCCCGACTGGGTTACTTGCGTCGTGAACGCGATCGGTGAAAGCAAGTATTGGGACTCAACGGCCATCGTGATCTTTTGGGACGACTGGGGTGGGCTCTACGATCACGTCAAGCCGCCGCAACTGGATTACAGCGGCCTCGGTTTCCGCGTGCCGTTCATCGTCGTCTCCCCGTACGCAAAGAAAGGCTACGTCACGCACATTCAATACGAGTTCGGTAGCGTGCTAAAATTCATCGAGAGCAACTTCGGGCTACCTAGCCTCGGAACCACCGACAAACGCGCGAACAACATCACGGACGCATTTGATTTCCCCAAAAACCCCGAGCCTTCGTTCCGATCAAGCCGATCAAAGAAAAGGACGACGCGGCATTTTTCTTACGACTGCGGCCGGATGCATCGCCGGTTGATACAGAGTAGGCTTGCGGATTCATGACTACGGTTAACAACAAGCAAGCGTTACGCATTGAGGGGAAGGAGTGGGCGAAGCGCCTCGTAAGTGAGGCAACATGCCCAAGCCCCTGGCGTCTTTATGTTGCCTTTTTGCGATAGCTCTTGCAATCGGTTGCGCCGGGACGCCGATGCCGGCGACCTACACCAACGCGCAACCGTTTGCGTTCTCGGACGTCACCTCGAGCGGTAAGATCAAACACATCGTCGTCATCGTCCAAGAAAACCGAACGTTCGATAACTTCTTCGATTGTTTTCCGGGAACGGATTGTGTAAAGACGGCGCCCGGCCCCGGCGCGTCGCCCGGACCGCGCACATCCTCCAGCCCGTGTCCGGTATTGCACACGTTGCCGCCCGGCCCGACGCCGACGCCGATCGCGCTACAGTTCGACGTTCCGCTCGTCACGAATCTCGACCCCGATCACGATTATTGCGAGGCCTATAAGACCGAGTTCGATGCCGGCCGGATGGACGGTTTCTATTGGAACGGCGGATGCGTCTTCAAGGCGCCGTGCAAGTTATATCCGTATCGCGTCACGGCGGAAAAGCAGATTCAACCGTATTGGGACATGGCCACGGAGTACGTCTTAGCCGACCACGCGTTCCCGACCGAAGCCAGCGGCAGCTTCACGGCACATCAAGACTTGGTTCGAGGCGGCACGAGCGTCTCGGATGGCGAGAGCCTCGTGGATTTTCCGTGGAATTCGGAGAACGTCAGCAACTGGGGTTGTGACGACTCACCGGATTCGAAAACACCCTTGCTCTCCGCCAAGCTGCTCTACAACATGAACGGGCCGTTTCCGTGCATGACGTACGAGACGATTCGCGATCCGCTCGATGCCGCGAAGATTACCTGGCGATACTACGTGCCGCAGTGGCCGTTCGATGGCGGCCAGATGTGGAACGCGTTCGACGGGATCAAGGCGGTTCGATACAGCGACGAGTTCCCGCCGCTGAACGACAAGAAGTTTACCTGCGTCGGCAGCTGCGTGTCGTGGCCGAATACCAACGTTTTGTGCGACGTCAAAGGAACGGCCGGCGGCAAATGCCCGACGCCCAAAACCGGTACCCCCGAGCTGCCTTCCGTTAGTTGGGTAATTCCGACCAATGAGGAGTCGGATCATTCGGACGGTCAGGGCACGGATCTCGGCCCCGATTGGGTCACGTCGGTCGTCAACTCGATCGGTGAAAGTAAGTACTGGGATTCGACCGCCATCATTCTATTCTGGGACGATTGGGGCGGATTTTACGATCACGTCAAGCCGCCGCATCTGGAC
>DASXXU010000212.1:0-2946 GCA_036502885.1 Candidatus Tumulicola sp. | reverse complement strand
GTCCTCGGCGAACGTCGCAACGATCGCATCGACGTCCGACGCGTTGACCGCTCGGATATGTTCTTTAACGACTCCAGCGAGCTCGGTTTTCTTCATGGTTCCTCCTCAATCGGGCTACACTAAGGATCCGGCATCTCCTGAGGGGAGAGTCAAGCCGGGTTCTCGCACTTGACCTTCTCCCGGGGAGAGGCTGGAAAGATTGCGGCATGGCGACCTTACTTACGATCGGCGATTTCGCCCGCGCTACCCATTTAAGCGTTAGGACCCTGCGGAAGTATCATGAAAGCGGGCTACTCGAACCGGCATCGGTGGATCCGGGTAGCGGCTACCGTCACTATGCCGTCGAGCAGATCGCAAACGCACAGATCATCCGGCGATTTCGAAGCCTGGACATGCCGCTTGCCGATATCCGCTCCGTGTTATCGGCGCCCGACTTGCAAACACGCAACGACTTGATTTCAGCGCATCTCCAACGATTAGAGAGTACGCTCACGAAGACGCAAAGCGCGGTCGCGTCGCTGCGGAACCTGCTTGCGCCTCCGGCAACCTCTCCGAATATCGAACATCGTAGCGTCAATGCGACGACGGCTATCAGCATCACGGACGTTTTGGACGCCGGGAATTCGTTCGCATGGTATCAGGGTGCGCTTGGTGAGTTATACGCAAAGTTAAAGGCCGCGCATCTAACGGCCGCCGGATCCGCCGGCGGCATTTTCTCCAACGAGGTATTTTTGGAGGCGCGGGGCGAAGCGACCATATTCGTGCCCTTCAACGGCGAGATCCATCCGCGCGGACGCGTCGAGCAGCGGACGATACCGAAGGTCGAACTCGCGATCATCACGTACGCCGGTAGCCACGACGATGTCGACATCGCGTACGGCGCGCTAGGCGCATACGTGACGGAACATACGTTGGCAGTCGACGCTCCGATTCGCGAGTATTACGTCGTCGGGCCGCAGCACACGTCGGATGAAGTGGCCTGGTTAACGGAAATCGCGTGGCCGATCTTTCAAACGCGCGCCCATGACTAGTATCCCGCGCGTCTTGTTTCTCGAATGGACCGATCCGCCGATGAGCGCCGGTCATTGGATTCCCGAATTGGTCGAACTTGCCGGCGGGGAGCCGGTGCTTGCCGATCCTTTACGCAATTCGCGGCGCCTGCACTGGAACGATATCGCCGCAGCAGATCCCGACGCGATCGTCGTTGCGCCGTGCGGCTTCGACCTCGAGCGGACCCGCGAAGCAATCACCTTGCTGGACGCGATTGCGACGTGGCGCGAGCTGCGCGCGGTTCGCGAAGGCCGCGTGTTGGCGATGGACGGGAACGCCTACGCGAGCCGTCCGGGGCCGCGTCTGGTCGATACGGCCGAGATCATGGCCACGTGGATTCGAACGCTTTAGGCGGTCTTCGCTTTCTGCAACAATGCGACGAGCGGTAAGTTGAGGATCGAGACGAGCGATACGACTTTGGAGCTGTTCGCAAAAGCGAGCACGGCCGCTTGTTGCGAAACAACCAGCAGCATACCGAGCGTTGGAGTGGATACGCCGGCCGCGAGGAAGTGCCGCAACGTCGCCTCGCCCGCGAGCAATGACGAGAAGTTCGCGAAGTTGTGATCGTAAATGACGCCCAGCACGGTCGTCGAAACGGAGCCGCCGAGAACCAGCACTAGTTTGAAGATGGCGACGCCCTCCGCGCGCACGTCCTCCGGAAGCGATCGGACGAGCAGGTTAGCGATCGGCGTAAACAGACAGGCGAAGCCGGCTCCGGATAACAGTAGCGCCACCACGAACGTTGAGAAATCCGAACCGGAGGTCGTTAGTATCGCCAACATCGCGTACGACACCGGTACGACGATGAAGCCGATCACTACCGGAACCTTCAAGTTGATCTTGTCCGCTACCACGAGCAGAACGACCACCGGCGCGACGACCATGATTGCCGGGATCCGCAGCGCCAACAATGCGCCCGCGATTGCCGGCGGAAAGCCGAGTATGTTTTCTGCATACTGCACGAATAGGTTTGCGCCCAGCAATGGGACGCCCAAACCGAATCCGAGCAGGCTCGCAACCGAAAGATTGCGGATGTTGAAGAGACGAAGCTGAATGAATCCGCAGCGGTCGTCGCACAGCTCGCGCCAGACGAAGAGCCCGAATCCGGCGATCGCGAATAACACTGCGACGGCGATATCGGGGCTCGCGAGCCAATCGCGACGTTCGCCGAACGCGGCCGCGTACTGGTAGCCAAAAAACGCAATCAATGCGAAGGAAATGCCGGGGATATCGAAGCGGCCTTCGCGCTTCCCTTCGGGAGCGTCCAAAAGCGTCCAAATGATCAGCCCGACGATCATTGCGGTCAGCGCGTACACGACGAACGCGTCGCGCCAATAAGCGTTATCCGAAAACCAGCCACCGATGAACGATCCCGACGCGGCACCCGATAACGACGTAACGCCGAATATCGAGAACGTAATGCCGCGCAGCTTCGGCGGGAAGAGGGTGAGCACCGTCATCACGGAGCAGACGAAAAACGTGCCCTGCGCGATGCCTTCCAAACACCGGCCAAACACGAAACCGTCGAACCGCGTCGCCATTGCCAGGTAGAGCGTCACCACGCCGAAGGCTAAGTGTCCGGCCCCGAAGACGACGCGCCGGCTAAAGCGATCGATCAACCAGGGCGTTAGGATGATCACCAGCCAGTAAAACGTGTTGTAGCCGATCGTCGTCCATGGCAGTTGATCCGCGCTGGACCCGAGCGTTCCGCCAACGTCGTTTTGGAGGGCTCCAAATACCGCACCGAACGACTGATCGACGAACAGCGAAAGCAGCGCTGCAATCATGACGACGAGCTTCGCGACGCTCACGCCCGCGAACACTTCGGTCTCGAAGAACGATCGCGGCCTTACGATCACAGCCATGACGCTACCGCCGCAACGTACGGCTTTTCTT
>DASXXU010000211.1:0-6517 GCA_036502885.1 Candidatus Tumulicola sp. | reverse complement strand
GGCCGGATTCGACGGGTACAGCCAGTTCGGATCGTACAGCGACGGCCAGACCACCATCGGCTACCATCACCCGATCGCAGGCGGGGGCGGAATCGAGGTGGCGTTGAGCGGCGAACAAGCCACGCGCGGGCTGGATCCACCGGACTTCAACTCCCCACACAACGACTGGAGTTCGCTCGGGCAGTTCGTGCGGCTGACGCTGCCGGCCGGCGGCAACAACTTTACCAACTTCACGTTCATCAACAACCACACGACGTTTCAAATTCCAAACGACGTCGCGTACGGCGAGCCGGCCGATACCGACGACAACGAAACCCAGGCCGACACGTTTATCGCGCTACAGTTTCATCACGCCATCGGCGAGACCGGCGCGTTTTCGTACGGTCCGGCGTTCGAGGTTTCCCGCATCCAAGATTTCGGCGATCCGGCCAACGACTGGACCTACGGCGAATCGCTGAATCAAACGCCGGCCCCTTTCGGCAACGGCGGCGCCTCGACCGATTGCGCCAACGCGTTCAGCGTCGCGCCATCGAATCCGGCCTCGTTTCCCCTGATGTGCGGCGTATCGCTGGCCGATACCCGGACGGCCATCGATTACATCATGCAGGGCGATTACACGCAGCGTTTCGGCAAGCACGAGATCGCCGCCGGCGCATCCTACGATCTTTCGCGAGTGCTCAAATACTACGCGATCACGCTGCAACCGAATAACTTCCTGGCACCGATCGTGACGCCGCTGACGCCCAACGCGCCGGCCACCGTGATCGATAACTCGCCCAACCTCGGTAACACCTACCAATTCTACGTGCAAGACAGTTGGCGCATGAGCCCGCTGTGGGAAGCCGACTACGGAATGCGGTACGACTTCTTCACCATCAAGTCGACCGGTTTTTCGGAAGGCTTTGGGGCCTTTAGCCCGCGGTTGAAGTTAACGCGATTCTACGGAAAACGCGCTAGCGTCTACGCCTATATCGGGCGTTTCTTCGAACCGTTCTCGCTCGAGAACGTCAGCCCGCAGGCGGCGCATTTACTAAACCTGCCATTGCAGGCCAGCACCGCGCAGTTCGACCTCAAGCCCGAGCGCGATACGCAGTTAGAGCTGGGCGCGCACATTCCGCTGGGATCGGGTGACCTCGGCCTACGCGTCTGGCAAAAGAACGCCAACGACCTAATCGACGATACCCAAGTTGGGGTCACGCTGCTGCACCAGGACATCAACTACCAACTCGGACGGCTTTCGCAAGAAGCCGTGAACTACTCGCATCCGCTGCGCGGCAACGGCCGCGCGTATCTTAGCGTGGCGCACGTCATCTCGGATAATTCCGGCTGCGAAACGCAGTTGCTGGCGCCGTGTTTCGGACAACCCTTCGGATACACGCCGGCCGATCACGAGCAGAACTGGACGATCACCGGCGGCTTGTTAATGCCCAACGCGAACGGCGGCTGGTTTTCGGCCGACGGCGAATACGGCAGCGGGTTGTCGTCGGATTTTTGCCCGGACGGCACGCCCGGCAACTGTAAGATGACGCCTCACACGATCTTCAACGTTGAGGAAGGCATTCGGATCGGTCCGAAAACCGCTCTAACGCTGGACATGCAAAACGTGCTCGACGATCGATACTATGTGACGCTGCTTAACGCACAGGGCAACCATTTCGCACCACCGCGAACGTTTGGAATCGGGGTGCGCGTGTCGCCCTAGGGCTTGCGTGCCTCTCTACTTTGTGTTACAAAGTAACTGATGGATAGCAACGGCACCCCGCGCCACGTCGCCATCGTGATGGATGGCAATCGCCGTTGGGCGCGCGAACGCGGGCTGCCGATTGCATACGGATATTTTCGCGGTGTGACCGCGCTCAAACGGGTCGTTTCCGCCGCTCGCCAGGCCGGCGTCGAAGTCGTTACGGTGTTTGCGTTCTCGGATGAAAACTGGCAACGCCCACGCTGCGAAGTCGACGGCTTGATGGAACTTTGCGCGCGCGCCGCACGCGGACAGCTGCGTTCGCTCGGCAAAGACGGCATTCGAGTGCGCTTGTGCGGACGGCTGGAGCGCCTGCCGGCGCGGACGCGAAGCGCCTTTGAAAAGCTTGTCGCCGAAACGGCTCCCAACTCCGGCCTCACCTTGAACGTCGCGCTGGATTACGGCGGGCGGCGCGAGATCGGCGATGCGGTTCGGGCGCTGGCAAGGGAAGCCGTCGCCGGCGATCGCGATGTTGAGTCGATCGACGAGCGAGCAATCGGCAGCCATTTGTATACTGCCGGCCTGCCCGATCCCGACCTCGTGATCCGCACAGGTGGAGAATTGCGTCTTTCGAACTTCCTGTTGTTCCAAGCTGCATACGCGGAGTTTTGGGCGACACGAACGTACTGGCCTGACTTCAACGCCTCGAACCTGAACGAAGCGCTGCACGACTTCTCGTTACGGAGGCGCCGTTATGGCACGTAGTCGTCCACCATTTCGCACCGCCGCGTTGGCATGTGCCCTGGCGCTCTCAGCCTGCAACGGTGCGGGGCAATCGCTGCCCGCGGGTTCCCCGATGCTAAACGCCGCGCACGGTGCGCGGCACGGCGCTAGCTCGAGCAAGATTCAGCACGTGATCATCATGATCCAGGAGAACCGCTCGTTCAACGAATTTTTCGCGACGTATCCGGGTGCGACCGGCGCAACTACCGGTTTCTACCTCAAGCCGAAGGGCAAAACATTCGTTAAAACCCCGATAACGCTCAAGGAAACGACGCTGGCGGCGCTCGATTTCAACCACAACTCGACGGCTTACAACTTCGCCTGCGATGGAAAGGGCTTCGCGTATCCCAAGACGTCGTGCGATATGGACGGCTTCAACCTCGAGGGCGTCAACGGGAACAATCCGGCCGAAACCCGTCCGTATCAATACGCTAACCCGGATCAGATCGCGCCTTACTGGTTCATCGCGCAGAACTACGGCCTCGCCGACCACTTGTTCCAAACGCAAGGCAGCGGAAGTTTTACCGCTCATCAGGATCTGGTGCATGGCGACACGTTTTATCCGGATAGTAATTGCCCGTCGGGTTCGCAGCCGACGTGCTCGCTGATCGACTTTCCGAGCACGAACGGGAACTGGGGGTGCAACGCACCGCCGGAATCCGTAACGCAGCTGCTCACAACGCAGGGCAAGTTTCTGCCGAACGCAGGCCCGTTTCCGTGCTTGACCTATCCCGACAAAACGATGGCCGATTTGCTCGATGCGGCCGGCGTGAGCTGGAAGTATTACACGCCGCCGTATAAATCCAGAACCAACGGCGCGCTGTGGGATGCGATGGCCGCCATAAAAAACGTGTACGAAGGACCGGACTGGAAAAAGAATGTTTCGATTCCGCAATCCAACGTACTCCTCGATATTCAGAACGGGACGCTACCTGCCGTCAGCTGGGTAATCCCCACACAGCAAGATTCCGACCATCCGCACGCGTTCAAGGCCATGTATCACGGCCCCGAGTGGATCGCGTCGGTCGCGAACGCGGTTGGGAAGAGCAGCTATTGGAACTCGACCGCGATCGTGGTCACGTGGGATGACTGGGGCGGCTTCTTCGATCCGGTTGCGCCCGCGTTTTTCGACAACCAAGGCGGCCTGGGTTTCCGCGTGCCGATGCTAGTCGTCTCGCCCTATACCAAGAAAGGCACGCTCTCGCACACGCAATACGAGTTCGCCAGCATCTTGCGCTTCGTTGAAGACAACTTCAACTTGGGCCAAATGGGGACGCCGAGTTTTCCGAACAACGATGCGCGCGCCGCATCGATTGCCGACATGTTTTCGCTGACGATGAAACCGCGGAAATTCGTGGCCATTCCCTCGAGCCTCGACGCGAACTACTTCATTCACGAGCCGCTTTCGTTCGAGCCGCTCGACCGCGAGTAGCTATTCCCGATCGACGGGCGCGTACGAGATCGGTTTGTGTATGAAAAATGACCGGCCTAAGCTGGACGGAATCGAGATGAATTTCCTCGGGCTCATCGTGAAATCGAACATATTCGCGATCGAGGTCGCGCGCTTGTCGTCGTTGGGGTAGCTGGCCGATCCCATCTGTCCCAGGTTGAAGTTGGTTTCGACGAATTTCAGAATGCTGGCAAACTCGTATTGGGTGTGCGACAACGTGCCTTGCTTCACGTAGGGGGAAACCACCAGCATCGGCACGCGGAAACCCAAACCGCCTTGGTCGTCGATGAACGCCGGCGGTACCGGATCGAAGAAACCGCCCCAGTCGTCCCACGTGACGATGATTGCCGTCGAGTTCCAATAGCTGCTTTTGCCGACCGCGTTCACAACCGACGCGATCCACTGCGGGCCGTGGTAGATTTGCCCGGTCCCGTGCGGATGGTCCGAGTCTTCTTCGGTAGGAATGACCCAACTTACCGACGGTAGCGTGCCTTTCGTGATATCGGTGAAGATATTGGTCTCGGGAATCGAGACGTTCTTCTTCCAATCGGGGCCATTGTAAATCTCGCTAATGCTGGCCATCGCGTTCCACAGCGCGCCGCTCGTTTTCCCCTTATACGGCGGCGTGTAGTACTTCCAACTCACGCCGGCGCCGTCGAGCAAGTCGGTCATCGTTTTATCAGCGTAGGTGAGGCACGGGAACGGCCCTTTGTTGGTGAGATAGTTGCCGCCGGTCGTCAGCAGTTGCGTCTTTGTATCCGGAAAGTTTTGCTTGGCACTACAACCCCAATTGTTGTCCTGCGTCGGGAAGTCGATCAACGAACAGGTCGGCCCCTGACCCGTCGGACAGTTACTATCGGGATAAAACGTGTCCCCGTGTACCAAATCTTGATGAGCGGTAAAACTGCCGCTGCCTTGCGTTTGGAACATGTGATCGGCGAGCCCATAGTTCTTGGCCATGCTCCAGTACGGAGCGATCGAGCTCGGGCTGGCGTACTGATACGGCTCGGTCCCTGACGGGTTGTTACCGTCGGTGCCCTCGAGGTTAAAACCGTCCATTCCGCACGATTTCGGCGGGTATTGATATTCTTCGCCGTCACACGCCAAATTGTACGCGTGCGAATCGTGGTTGAAGTCCGGCGCGACGAGATTGCCTTCGGTCAACGTGATCGGCGTTTTCTTGTACGTCTTTCCTTCCGGTTCCAGGTAGTAACCGCTGGTTGCGCCGGTCGCTCCGGGAAACGTTGCGAAGAAATCGTTGAACGACCGATTCTCTTGAATCATGATGATGACGTGTTGGATCTTGCTCGTGCTCGCGCCGGGGCGCTCCGCAATTCCGATTGAAGCCGGGTCTTGCGAACCAGTTGGCATCGTCGAGGTCGCGCCGTTACAGGCGGACAACGCAAAACAGCACATCATAACGGCCGGCGGCAAACGCAGCGAGATCATCGTCTGACAGTTCTCCCGAACGAGCGGGCTGCCTTCGCTCGCTTCGGTAACCTAGGTTACAAAAACGCGGAACGCGAACGGCGGATGCAACAGCCCGCTCGTCGAGGAGACCGTTTCGATGCGCTTGATTACCTTTTTGACGCTGTTAGCGTTTGCCGCCAGCGCGATGCCGGCAGCCGCGACGACCCCGTCGACGCCTCCCTCCGCAAACGACCCCGCCGTGCGACGCGCGATCGATACGGTCGTGCAACAAGTCCGCGCAACCTACGGCGGAAAGACTCCGGTACCCGGCGTCCTCGTCGGCGTTTGGGACGGCACCGGTGGTTCGTATCGCCGGGGATACGGCTACGCCGATGTCGCTACGAAGAGCCCGATGTCGCTCGACGATCACTTTCGGATCGGCAGCAATACCAAAACCTTTGTCGTTGCCGTTCTACTGCAACTGGTCGATGAGAGAAAACTGTCGCTCGACGATGCGGTTTCGCACTTTAATCTCGGCGTGAACGTCCCCGGCGGCGAGAAGATCACCGTGCGCCAGCTGTGCGATATGCGCAGCGGCTTGGTCGAAGCATTCGACGACCCGGAGTTGCAAAAAGGTGCCAGCAATCCGAATCGTCAGTTCACGCCGAAAGAGACGATCTCGTGGGCGCTACGGCAGAAGCCGTATTTCGCGCCCGACGCGGGCTATCATTACAGCAACACCAACTACCTGTTGCTTGGGATGATTATCGAAAAGATCACGCACGACTCAACCGGCGACCAAATCCGCAAGCGCTTGCTCGAGCCGTACGGATTGACGCAGACGTCGTATCCAGACACGCAAGCGATGCCCGATCCGTGGGCGCATGGGTACGGATTGACACCGCAACGTACATGGAACGACGTGAGCAATACGATCCCGGTTTCACTGATGGGATCGGCCGGCCTGATGATCTCCGACATGGCCGATATGAAGCGCTGGATTCAACTCTACACAACCGGCAAAGTTTCCGGCCGCCAAACGTTCGCCGCGTTGAAGAACTGCAGATGGACCGGGGAGGGAAATCTGTACTTCGGCTTAGCTTTAGGCTGCAGCGCCGGCTGGTACGGATACACCGGCGGTCTTCCGGGCTATAACACGGCCGACTACTACTTTCCGTCGAAGGGCATCACGA
>DASXXU010000210.1:0-4885 GCA_036502885.1 Candidatus Tumulicola sp. | reverse complement strand
ATCTTTATCGTTCCGGACCGGTTCTCGCATCTACGCGAACGATTGCTCGCGCGGCGGACCGAGACGAACGAAGAGATCGCGGGACGGTTAGCTATCGCGCATCGCGAGATGGAGTCGATACGGCGATTCGACTACATCGTGGTCAACGAACAAGATCGCCAATCCGACGCGGTACGCGATTTGGAGTCGATCCTCCATGCCGAACGCTTTCGGATCCACCGGTACGACGACGATTCGTTGCGCCGGGTACAACGCTCGTAGAATAGGACGCTCATGAAAAAATCAGTCTTCGGCGATCTCGACTCGTTGCTGGTCCATGCCGACTCGAAGTTCAGCCTCGTTAACATCGCGACCAAACGCGCACGCCAGCTGAATAACTGGATCCGCGTGCAGCAACTGCCGACCGCCGAACGGCGCGAGTACTTCGCCAGCGAGCCGCTGGTCGACAAGGATACGATCAACCCGAACAAGGCCGTTTCGATCGCGCTCGACGAAATTGCCGAAGGGAAGATCGCGTACCATCGCACGCGCGAAGGCATCAAGTAGCTCGAAAGCTGGTAATATATGTGCGGAATCGTCGGATACATCGGCCCGAAGGACAGCGTTCCGATCATTTTGGACGCGCTGGGACGACTCGAATACCGGGGCTACGATAGCGCCGGAATCGCGGTCATCGACGCGGACGGAAAACTTGCTGGTTCGAAGGCCGAAGGCAAGTTATCCCGTCTTGCGGAGCGTCTAAGCAACGGTTCGCCGTTAGCCGGCACCGTCGGCATCGGCCATACTCGCTGGGCAACGCATGGCCGTCCGTCCGACGCCAACGCTCATCCGCATCTCGACTGCAGCGCGGCGATTGCCGTCGTGCACAACGGCATCATCGAAAACTATACGTCCCTGCGCGCGCGCCTGCTCGCCGATGGCCATACGTTCAAAAGCGAGACCGATACCGAGGTCTTGGCGCACCTTATGGAAACGTTTCTGCGCGACGATCCGGCCGGCGGCCTGGTCGGCGCGGTACGCAAGACGCTAAAAGAAGTACGTGGAGCGTATGCGCTCGGCGTAATCTCCAGCGACGATCCCGAGCACCTGGTGTTCGCGCGTAACGGGGCCAGCCCGTTGGTCATCGGCATCGGTGAAGGCGAAATGTACGTCGCATCGGATACGCCCGCCATTCTGCCGTACACGCGCAAAGAGATCATCTTGCAAGAAGGCGAGATCGCGGTCGTCGGCAGCGACGGCTACAAGATTACCGCCTACGACGGCCGCCCGATCGAACGCGAACCGATTCACGTGACGTGGGACGCGACGTCGGCCGAAAAGAGCGGCTACAAGCACTTCATGCTCAAAGAAATCTTCGAGCAGCCGTCGGTTATCAAAGAAACGCTGGCGGGCCGCATCGACGACGCCGGCGACGTGCATCTCGGCCGCGAGCTCGGCGGCATTACCGAAGACCATCTGCGGCAGATCAGCAAAATCGCGGTGACCGGCTGCGGCACCGCGTACCACGCCGGCCTCGTCGGCATGTATCTGTTACGTTCGCTGGTCGGTCTTCCGATCGAGCCCGAACTCGCCAGTGAGTTTCGCTACGGCGATCCGGTGATCGATCCGACCGCGTTGGTAATCGCGATGTCGCAGTCCGGCGAAACGGCCGACACCATCGAAGCGGTGCGCATTGCCAAGCAAAAGGGCAGCGCCGTTCTCGGCATCTGTAACGTGCTGGGCTCCCATCTAAGCCGTCTGGCCGATGGCACGCTGTACACGCGCGGCGGCCCCGAGATCGGCGTGGCCGCGTCCAAAACGTACGCGTCGCAGGTTACCGCGATGACGTTGCTGGCGCTGTACCTCGCGCGTCTGCGCGGGACCGCCGATCCGCAACGCCTACGCGAAATCGCCGAAGGAACGAAGCTGCTGCCCGCGGCGGTCGATGTCGTACTCGATACGTCCAAGGATATCCGTAAGGTCGCCAAATCGATTCGCAAGGCGCGCAGCGTGCTGTTCTTGGGCCGCTTCGTAAACTTTCCGACCGCGCTCGAGGGCGCGCTCAAACTTAAGGAAATCTCGTACATTCACGCCGAGGGCTATCCGGCCGGCGAAATGAAGCACGGCCCCATCGCACTGCTCGATTCGACCGTTCCGGTCGTCGGGGTCGTGACCGAAGATCGCGTACGGGAGAAGATGCTGTCGAACCTCATGGAGTCCAAAGCGCGCGAAGCGCCCGTGATCCTGGTCGCAAACTACGGCGACGAGGAAGCCGCGGCCATCGCCGACCATGTGTTCTGGGTTCCGAAGGTCGACGAGTTGCTGTCGCCGATCGTCAACGTGATCCCGTTGCAGTTGCTGGCTTATCACATCGCCGATATCGAGGGTAAAGATGTCGACCAGCCGCGCAACCTCGCAAAAACCGTCACCGTCGAGTAACGTGCTGCGCGTCGACGGGCGGCAGCCCGACGAACTTCGGCCGGTCGAAATCGTGCCGGGGTTTTTGAAGTATGCCGAGGGCAGCGCGTTGGTGAGCTTCGGTAATACGCGCGTGTTATGCGCGGCGACGCTCGAAGACCGCGTTCCGCCGTGGATGAAAGGTCGCGGGACCGGATGGGTCACCGCCGAGTACTCCATGCTTCCTCGTGCCACGCAGGAGCGCACCCAGCGCGAGTCCTCGAAAGGCCGCGTGGGCGGGCGCACCCACGAGATTCAACGCATCATCGGCCGCGCGCTACGGGCGGTCACCAATATGACGAAGCTCGGCGAGCGGACGCTATGGATCGATTGCGACGTGATCCAGGCCGATGGCGGCACGCGTACCGCTGCGGTCACTGGCGCGTACGTGGCGCTGCATTTGGCCGTACAATCGATGTTCGATCCGAACGATCGCGTGCGTTGGCCGCTAACCGGTGGCGTCGCGGCGGTCAGCGTCGGCATGGTGGGCGGTCGCACGCTAATGGATCTCGCCTACGAGGAGGACAGCCGGGCCGATGTCGACATGAACGTGTTCATGACGCAGGCCGGACGTTTCGTGGAAATTCAAGGTACCGCCGAGGCCGAACCATTCGATCGCAAACAGTTCGACGGAATGCTCAATCTCGCCGAAAACGGAATCCGCACGCTCTTCGAGTTGCAGTCGCAGGCCCTGGCGGTTAATGCCCCCTGACGAACGGATTGCCGCGTTAGCGGCCCGCGTCGGCGAGTTCCACATAACCGACCGCACGATGCGGCGTGCCCAAGACGAGTTCGAACGGGAGGTCGCTTCCGGTTCGGCCGACGCGGCATCGCAGATTCGGTATTTGCGCGCGGTGAGAGCGTATTTCGACGGTTTTGCCCGCGAAGCACGCGGCCATCTGCGTGACGTCGACCGACGCCTCGTCGACCTGCACCAAGTGCAGTTCAACCTTACCGCCGAACGGGGCGTTGCGGTGAAACGAATCGAAGCGGCCGAAGGCGTGCTCGGGCAAGCGACACAGTTCATCGAGGAACGCCCATGATGCGGATGCTCGATCGCGTCGGCCGGGCGACGATCAACTTCTTCGAATACGCCGGGGGCCTCACGCTGCTCTCGGTCGAGACGGCCGGATTCGTCGTGCGCTTGCGCGTGCGAGTGGGCGAAACGATCTCGCAAGCGTATCTGCTCGGCGTACAATCGACCGCAATCGTTCTATTGACATCACTATTCACCGGCATGGTGATTTCACTCGAGTCTGCCCAGCAAGCCGTGCAGTACGGCGTCGGCAGCCTGGTCGGCGGCGCGGTGGCGTATACCGCGGTCCGCGAACTCGGCCCGATGTTGACCGCTGTGGTTGTGGCGGGCCGCGTCGGCGCCGCGATCGCAGCCGAGCTTGGGTCGATGGTCGTCACCGAACAGATCGAGGCGTTACGCTCGATGGGTTTGGAACCCTCACGCTTTTTGATTGTGCCGCGACTCGTTGCGTTGCTCGTCATGCTCCCGTTGCTCACGATCTTTGCCGATGTCATTTCGATCGTCGGCGGCGCGTGGATCGCACAAATCTACGCGCATATCTCTATCGATACGTTCGTCGCGTCGATACGTGAAACGATCGGCATCGCCGACGTGCTCAAGGGCCTTCTAAAAACGTTGGTCTTCGCTATCATCATCGCGATGGTTGGTGCGTACCAAGGCCTGTCGACGCGCGGCGGCGCCGCCGGCGTCGGAGTTTCGACCACCGGCGCCGTCGTGCTGGCCATCATCCTGATCTTTATCTCGAACTTTACGATGTCGTTCTTGCTGTTCGGGGGCTGAAATGGCGGAGCCATCGAAGGTCATCGCGCGGCTGGATGATGTATCGCTTTCGTTCGGCGACCGAATCGTTTTGAGCAACTGCAACCTGGATATCGTTGAAGGCGCGATTACCTGCATCGTCGGGCTCTCGGGCGCCGGCAAATCGACGATTCTGCGCCTGCTAGATGGACTGATTCGTCCGAACTCCGGCCACGTCTATCTGCGCGGCCAGGACATCTGCCACATGTCCGAAGAGCAGCTGATCCCGGCGCGTCGTAAGATTAGCCTGGCGTTCCAGTTCGCGGCGCTGCTGGATAGTTTGACGGTTGGCGACAATGTGGCGCTTCCGCTACAGGAACGTAGCGACATCCCGGCATCCGAGATCCGCCAGGTCGTGATGGACGCATTGGACAGCGTCGGGCTGGAGCACACGTACGACGATCTGCCGAGCGAGCTTTCGGGCGGCATGCTCAAGCGCGCCGGGTTCGCGCGCGCCATCGTGACCAAGCCCGATCTCATCTTGTATGACGAGCCTACGACCGGCTTAGACCCAGTCGTCACCAGCCTGATCACCAACACGATCGTAAAGCTGCGGCGCAAACTCAATGGCACGGCGGTTGTGATTTCGCACGATTTAGAGTCGATTTACACGAT
>DASXXU010000209.1:0-15457 GCA_036502885.1 Candidatus Tumulicola sp. | reverse complement strand
CCTCACGTCCAGCGATGGGCAAGTTCACGTTATCGATAAAACTCGCGTCGGCGGTTTTTGGGGAACCGGAACCGTCACGCAGCTGCGCGTCGACCGCACCCCGGCCGGCGTGTCGATCACGCGACCGGGCGATAACGATACGCATTGGCAGTTTGGATACTCCGATCGACGTATCGAAGTAGACGTCCCCGCCGGCGCACATCTAGTTATCGCGCGCTGCTCGGGTGCCGCAGTTACCGGAATACAAGGTGGCGCCGAGGTGCACTCGCTAGACGGGCGCATCACGATGACCGACGTGCGCGGACAAGCATTGCTCGCGCATTCCGATGACGGACGCGTCGTGATCGACGGTGCGACCGCTAACTCTATCGACGCGACCTCGAAAGACGGACGCATCGTCGCCTCACGCATTACCATGACGGGCGATTCACCGCACGCGGTATTGCAAACGGAAGACGGTTTGATCGATGTCGCCGGCTCGTTCGCGCCCGGCGGTACCTACGAAATGTCAACCAAGGACGGTTCGGTGCGCGTTGCGGTGCAACGCGGCGCCGATATCGCGGTCGACGCATCGACCGAAGACGGAAAAATCTTTGTCGATGGAGCCGAGCAACCGCGCGGCGACGACGACAGCGCACATCACACGGTCCGCCTCGGAAACGGTTCCGGAAGCTTGCGTGCAAGCAGCAACGACGGATCGATTCACATCACCACCAACGGAGCGGTCTAAGACCATGCCTGAAACTATCGTCCCCGTCATCGCTATCTTCGTCATCTTTGGAGCCCCGATCGCTGCGTGGATCGTCACCCGCGTGCTAGCGCACCAAGAGCGAATGGAAATGTTGCGGCGCGGATTCGTACCGCCGCCCGACCCGCGCGCCATGCACAATGCCGCCAAGTTCGGCATGAAGGGTGGCTGGGTGCCGGGACCGCCGCCGGGCATGTCGGTTCCGCCGCCGGGCGTTTCGGTTCCGCCGCCGGGCTGGGCCTCGCACGCCTATGATCCCTCCTACCACGCGCAGGCGCACCTTCGCAAAGGCGTACAGATTGCGTTCGTCGGTTTAGCGCTGCTAATCGGGTTGTCGTTCATCGGTATGGGTCACGGCAACTTGCTCGGACCCTGGCTGCTCGGTGGTCTGATCCCGCTCTTCGTGGGCGTGGCGCAAATCATCACGGCGATCATGGGCGGCGCGCAGTTCGGACGACTGACGGTAGGCTGCGATAACAACGCCTACATTCCGCCGGAGCCGCCGCATTCGGTCGGGTCGCAACAGGCGACCAGCGCCGGACCCAGCGGACCGCCTCCGCCGCCCTCGTCCTACGGTGGCTGGCGTCCGGGCAATACGCCCGAGATCGAGCCGCCCGCCTCCCCGCCCGATCGCCGCTAACGCTACATCGGACAGAATGCGAAACGAGCCGCCGGAAATCTCCGGCGGCTCGTTGTTTTCGTTAGCGAAAAAAGAAGACGAGGGCTACTTATTTACAGGACACCAACGCCATCGCCCAGCCTGCGGATGTACGCGTTCGTACCAGATATCCGTCTGCGGTGCGGTCGTAAACTTGATACCCGGCGCGGAGCGCGTCCGCTAACGATTTAAAAACGATCAGACCAGCCATCTGCGGAGCCTCCTTTCGAGTTCTTACTGCTCTATACCGTATAACGCACGAGCCTGCAAGAGTGTTGGCGCAAATTCGCGGACTTTTTTTAGAATTGGGAGAAACTACGAGAAGATGCCGCCGGCGCTCGCTACCAACGCTCGCGTTCACGTCACGTCCGTAATCGATCGGCGCGACGTTGCTCCAGGCGTCGTATCGCTCGGATTTCACGCACCGGAATTAGCCCGTGCGGCACGCGGCGGACACTTCGTAATGGCCGTTCCGCCATCCGGTGAGGTTGCTTCGGTCGCTTTGGGGATCTACGAAGCGTTCGACGATCGTATGAGCCTACTATTTTTCGCGACGGGCAAGCGGACGCAAGAACTATCGGAGCTACGACCCGGCGATTCGCTCTCGATGTTCGGTCCGCTGGGCAATGGATTCGACCTCGCAACGCCGGCAAAACGAACGACGATTGTCGCAGGTGGCGTTGGGATCGCTTCGGTGCTGCTGGCAGCGCAAGAACTGGTCGAGCGCGGTTCGCAGGTCGAGTTGCTGTACGGTGCGCGTTCGTCACATTATCTGGTCGATGCCGATCGCTTTGCCGAGCTTGGTTGCGAGGTAGTAGTGGCAACCGATGACGGCAGCGCCGGACATCGAGGTTTCGTTACCGAGCTCCTCGAGCGGCGCGCCAAACCCCAAGCATTGCTGGCATGCGGTCCATCGCCGATGCTGCGTGCCGTCGCGACGGTTGCCGAACGCATGAACGTGCGCGCGCAGTTGTCACTGGAAGAAACGTTCGCATGCGGGGTCGGCGGCTGCTGGGGATGCGTGGTGCCGATCGTTTCGACGAGCGCGCAAGCGCCGAGTTTTCCGCCCGCGCAACGTGGCGGCAGCGATGTCGTGAACGCGCGCATTTGTAAGGAAGGGCCGGTCTTTTGGAGCGACGAGCTGCGGTGGTAGCATGACGGTGAGCGCGGCGCCGGATCTTTCGGTGCGGCTTGGCAAGCTGCAACTGCCGTATCCGACGTTGATGGGCAGCGGTTGCTACGGCTCGGGCGAAGAGTTTTCGGCCTTTGCGGATTTACGCAAGATCGGTGCGGTGGTTCTCAAGAGCGTCACGCTCGCGCCGCGGCTGGGAAATCCAACGCCGCGGTTGGTCCACACGCCGGCCGGAATGCTCAATGCGATCGGATTGCAGAATCCCGGCATCGATTGGTATCTGGAACACGACGTTCCAAAGTATGCCGGCCGCCAGTGCATGTTGATCGGGAGCGTCGCCGGTTTTTTGATCGACGACTACGCCGTCGTGTGCGAGCGGCTGGCAGCGCGCGACGAAATCGCCGCGATCGAACTGAACATATCGTGCCCGAACGTCGCTAGCGAAGGCGAAACGTTCGCTTGCGATCCGAAATTGACGGCGAAGGTGGTCCGCGCGGCGCGTGCGACGACCGATAAAACGCTGATCGTGAAGCTGTCGCCAAACGTTACGGACATCGCGTCGGTCGCGCGCGAAGCCGAAGCGGCTGGGGCCGATGCGCTCGCGGTCGTTAACACGGTGCGTGGGATGGCGATCGACGTCGAAACGTGGCGGCCGCGGTTGGGCAACGTTACCGGAGGCTTATCCGGACCGGCGATCCGGCCGATTGCCGTGCTGGCGGTGTACGAGGTAGCGCGCGCCGTAAAGATTCCGATCGTCGGGCAGGGCGGCATCGAAACCGTGACCGATGCCTTGGAGTTCCTCCTGGCGGGCGCGAGCGCAATCGGCATCGGAACCGCCAACTTTACGGATCCGCGCGTGCCGGAGCGAATCGCAACTGGATTATCGGAATACTTGCAACGGCGAGGGTTGTCGACGATTGCTGAGTTAACCGGAAAAGCAAACGTCGGACGCTTGAGCGCCGGAGAATATGAAGGAGACGCTGGATGACGCCACCACAACTCATCGTCGCGTTGGACGTGCCGGATGCGGACGCCGCCGAAGGGCTGGTCGACCGGTTATACGACCTCGACCCATTCTTTAAAATCGGACTCGAAGCGCTCTGTTCTTATCAGGAGCGCATTTTTTCGTACTGCGAATCGCGCGACGTGCGCATCTTCGTCGATGCGAAACTCCACGATATCCCGCGAACGGTCGCGGCCGCAGTACGTGGGTTGGTGCGCCACAACGTGCGCATCATCAACGTGCACGCGCTCGGCGGCAATGAGATGATGGGCGCTGCCGTCGAAGCCGCCGGCGAACGCGCAGCCGAGCTGGGCATATCGGTGCCGCAGATCTTCGCGGTGACGATCCTCACGAGCATCGCGCCCGAAGATCTCAACGAGTTGGGTTTACAAGGTGGCCCGGGCGAAAACGCCACGCGCCTGGCGGCGCTCGCGCGCGATGCAGGTTGCGCGGGGGTGGTCTGCGCGGTGCCGGAGGTTCGCGACCTGAAAAACTTCTTCGGCGAGGAGTTCCTGACGTTGACGCCCGGCATTCGCCCGCGCGGCAGCGACCACCACGATCAAAAACGCGTGGTAACGCCTGCCGATGCGGCCGCCGCCGGCGCGGATTACGTGGTCGTTGGGCGTCCGATCACGCAAGCCGCCGATCCGCTAGCGGCGGCACGTGCGATCCTCGACGAGCTTAACGGCGCAGCCGTAGCGTGAGCATCTCGGCCGAACTAACGAAACGGCTGGCCGAACGCGGCGCGCTGCTGCAAGGGCATTTTCGTCTGAGTTCGGGACGTCACAGCGATCGCTACATTTCGAAGTTTCGAATTCTGGAAGATCCCAGACTCGTCGAGCCGCTGGCCAAAGAGATCGCGCGCGCCTTTCGCGATGCGCAACCGACGGTGGTGGTCAGCGCCGCGGTCGGCGGAATCGTGCTGGGCTACGAAACCGCGCGGGCGCTGGGCATCACAGCGATTTTCGTGGAGAAAGAGAATGGCAAAGCCGTGTTGCGGCGCGGGTTTGGGTTGAATGAAAACGATCGCGCCTTGGTCGTCGAGGACGTCGTAACGACCGGGCTATCGGTGCGCGAGGTCATCGACGTCGTACGCGCTACCGGGGCACAAGTAACGGGTGTGGGTGCGATCGTAGTGCGCGGAACCGCCGATTTCGGGGTACCGACCGTTGCATTGTTGCACATGCCGCTCGAATCGTATGAAGAAACCGACTGTCCGCAGTGTGCTAAGGGCGTGCCGATCGACGATCCTGGTTCGCGCCGCACTTGAACCTCACGGTTCGAGCGGGCATTGAAGCCGATTGGGCGTTCGTCGCCGCTCTCGGCCGGCGCACCGCTTCGAGCAGCGTTTCATCGATTCGACCCGCTCCGGACCTGTTCGCTGCCGAATCCTTCGAGCGGCTCGTCGATGTGGTCCGGGCGCAATCACACGTCTTGCTGGTGGCCGAGTGGGATGGCGCGCCGTGCGGCTTCCTACTGCTGTTGGATGGCCTTCCCGACGACGTAACGGCGCTACCCCAGGCTTTCGTCGCGTACATGGCCGTGGAGCCGTCACGCCAGCGTAAGGGCGTCGGCGGGGCGTTGCTGGGCTCGGCCGAGCGCGAAGCAAAGCAACGAGGCTTGCCGTATATAGCGCTCATGGTAACCGAGGAGAACGCGGCGGCTCGCGCGCTTTACGCCGGCAGCGGCTATCTCACGGAGCGCCGGCTGTTGAGCAAACCGCTGTGAACGCGCATTTGTGGCGGCGCATCGGGTGGATCGCTGGAATCATCTGCCTGATCCTGGCCGCGCTGTGGATCGCAATTCATATCCCACGCACGATCACGATTTTCACCATCGCGGCGTTCATCGCATTCGGCGTCGGACCGGTCGCCAACCGGCTCGAAAAACGCATGCCCAAAGCCCTCGCGATCGCCACCGTATTCGCGGTGTTGCTGATCGCCATCGTGCTCGGGATGTTCGTGGTCGTGCCGCTAACGATCAACCAGGTGCAACTGCTCGCGACCAACCTTCCGGGCTACGCGTCGATGGCGCAGTCGTGGCTAACCGGGGCGGAATTGTCGCTATCGCACCACTTTCCGCAGCTGCAGTTGCCCGATCAAGGCATCAGCATTACGTCGTTCAGCGGAACGAAGCTTTCGGGCTTCATCGGCGGCGCGTTGGCATCGCTTGGAGCGATCGCGTTCAATGCCGCGACCGGCTTGTTCATCGCCTTTTCAGCCATCATCTTGTCGTTTTTCTTCTTGCTCAACGACCAGCAGATCGGCGAGTGGTTTGCCGGAATGTTTCCGCCCAACAAACGCGAGACGGCGCGCAAGCTCTCGGCTGAGGTAACGCAGCTGTTCGGCAGTTACATCGCCGGGCAAATCGCGGTGAGCGCGATCACGGGGGTCGTGATCGCGGTTGCCTCGGCGATCATCGGCTTCAAGTTTTCGCTGATCCTCGGGATCATCTCGGGGGTCGCATACGCGATCCCGATCATCGGCATGTTGATCGCCGAAATCGTGGCCGTGCCGATGTGCCTGCCGCAGGGCCTCTGGATGGTGGTGTGGGTTCAGGTGATCATGTTCGGAATGGCGCGCATCAGCGACAACGTGCTGGTTCCGAAGATTATGGGCGAATCGGTCGGCGTTTCGCCGATCGCCGCAATGTTCGCGGTATTCGCCGGCGGCGAGCTGTTCGGGATCCCGGGTTTGATCCTCGGAATCCCGATTGCCGCGTTGCTGAAGATCCTATGGCGCTATTTTATGGCGCCATGGCTGCACGCGCAGCTCGATCGTAGTTAAGCCCGCGGAAACGCGGAGCCGGTATATTTGTATCGCATCACCGTGGTGAGATCGATACCGCGGATGATGCCATCCGCATGGTACGTCAGTCCCCACGAATCGATCGACGACATGTCGGGAAAGACGCACGCTTCGAGCGTTTGGTCGATCGACTTCTTCTTAAACCAGCCGCCGCCGTTGAGGTTCTCTCCGCCGAATTGATCCGATCCGCCGAGAAGCGAGCAGTAGCATGAGGCCGGATTACCGTTGCACGAACCGATTGCGGGTTTGAGGATATACGCGAGGGCAGCGAGCGTGGGCTTCGTGGCGTACAACGTCGAGAGCAGGATGTGAATGCGCGAGCCGCCGCTGGTGGTGGTGTCGGTGTACTGGCAGAACGATTTCACGCCGGCCAGCTGCAGCGGATCCGACCCGTTGGTTCCGTAGACGGCGGTACGGACTTCAACTTGACCGCCGGTCTGTTTGCAGTACCCAGCTGCTTGCGTCTCGTCGGGCGAAACGGAGGTGGGAACTTGAATGCGCGCGGCCGCGGCCGGGCTCATTTGTTGCGGCGCCGGTTGATGCAGCGTCGACGCGATAGCCGTGTGCGCGGAATCTATGCCGGAAGCTCCGCCGATGGCGGACGATTGTGGGTTCGTTAAATTGCCGGAGCAGCCGGTTGCAATAACTGCAACGACGGCGGCAGCCGCAAATGATAGTTTCATGCGGTCTCTCCTAGGTCCAAAAGGGGCGTAACGATTTAGTATTACGAGTGATTACGGCGAAAGTCCGCTCGAAACCGCGATACCGTCGTCGAATCGAACGTGTCCGCATGCCCTCGCAATCCGTAATCGTTGCTCGTTATACCAAGGCGAGCGGTCGGATTCGGCAAGTGCGATTAGCGTTGCGCCGTTAGTACGCGCGGCGGCGCACGGCGCGCTTTCGGAGAGATCGAGCGTTCGCGCCGAGGGCGCCAAAACGTCGGCTACGCCGATGCGCAGTCCCCATCCACCGATCGTGCGCGGTTGCGTGCGAGCGATCCAGGCGAACACTTGCGACGGTTTGCCGCCGACGGCATACGCGTCGGCGTAGTAGTCGACCGGGTGGCGCGCCGCGAGCCACGACGCGGCCACGATTGCGATCGCAAAACCCGCCGCGCACGGCCACACGGTGTGGCGGCGTTGCGAAACGTACGCCAGCAGCAGCGCGAGCGGCGCAACCGCTAGCGCCGAGCGCGTTCCGCCGTCGTTCCAATAAATCATCAACGTCGAAACGATTCCGAACGCGCACGATAAGGCTGCGACAACCAACGACGCGGTTGCGAAGCGCGCGATCAACGCGCCCGCCGCGATCACGCCGGCGGCCGCAGCCGGCGCCGCGTAGCGCAACGACGCTCCGCTAGCGAGTTCGGGGCGAACGTCGGCAAACGCCAGCGGCATTATCAGAAACCCGAGCAACGCGACCAGCGCCGCGATGCCGATCGCGCGATGCTTGCCGCGATCGATAGCGGGCCCCGCCAGCGCTGCGAACAGGGTCAGCGCGAAAAACGGTGAGGTGACCACCGAAACGCGCACCAGCAACGCTAGCGCCGAAGCCCCGTTCGCTAGGATCGTCGAACCCCACGTATTCGCCGACGACGCTTGCGCCGGCGGAACGATCGCATGTTGCCACAACACCGCGTCGTGCGCGAACCATAACGCAATGCCGGCCGCGATCGCAATCCAAACGCCGCGCGTGGCGCGCGACGAGCCCGCGGCTACGATCGCGAAAATCCAACCGTACGGTTTGATCAATGCGGTTACGAACGCGGTGCGCGCGGCAGCGAGCGGTTCGAACCCGGCGCACCACAAGGTTTCGATAAAAAACGCGGCCAGCCACACGTCGTTCTGCAACGACCCGGCTTGTTGCGCCAGCGGTGCAGCGGTTATCGTCGCGGCCGCAACCATGTCGGCTACGAACGGCGCGACACCGCAGCGTTCGCGCAGCCACGTTGCGATGCGCGCCCCCAGCAGTGCCAGCGCGCCAACGCCCGCCCAGCCGATTGCGTACGGTCCGGCCACGGCGTAGACGCCGGCTGCAAACGCTTCGGATGCCGGCGGATACCACCAATAACGCCCGTCGGTGGTCCACAGCGAGTGCGCGTGCACCCATGCGGCCGCGTTGGGCAGATGGTAGGAGAGCGTGTCGCCGTCGAGCGGCGGACGCATCAACTGCGGCCACGCGACGAAAAATAGCGACGCGAGCAACACGTAGGGAATCGGCTCGGCTACCGCGGCAATCCGTTCGCGGGGCCTGCGCACGTATGCGATGGTTGCGACGCCGGCGAGCGCCACCCAGCACGTCGCGGGGTACAGCGCGTGGACGATTGCGAGAGCGGTAGGGATCGCTATGCCGACGATCAGCGCGTCGCGCGCACGGTCGGCGAACGATGGGCGCGCGTTCGAGCGCAGCGCGCCGCCGGCATACGTAAGGCCGAGCAGCCAGAGCGCCGCCGCTACGGCTGCCAAGTTTACATACTATCCGGGGCGGAAACGCCGAGCAGTTCGAGCGCCGTCGCGAGCACCGATTTGGTCGCAAGGCATAACGTCAAGCGCGCGTGCCGCGTGGTGTCGTCATCGGTGAGGATCTTGCACTCGGCGTAAAACGCGTGGAAATCTGCCGCTACATCGCGCGCGTAACGTGCCAAGCGATGCGGTGCGAGATGATCGATCACGCCTTCGACCACGCTGCGAAGCTCCACCAGCCGGCGGATCAGTTGCAGCTCGGTGGGCATCGTCAAGCTTTGCAACGCGGCTTCGTCCGGTTGCGCCGGGACGTCGTGGCCGGCGTTGCGCAGCACCGACGCGATGCGCGCGTGCCCGTATTGCACGTAGTACACCGGATTGTCGTTGGTGTGTGCGACGGCCAGCGAGAGATCGAAGTTGAGCGGCGATTCGGGCGAAAGCATGATAAAGAAGAAGCGTGCCGCATCGTTGCCAACCTCGTCGAGCAGCGCTTCGAGCGTTTCGATCTGCCCGGCGCGTTTGCTCATCTTCACCGGCTCGCCGTCGCGAACGAGCGTGATTTGTCCCGAGATCAACACGTCGATGCAGTTGGGCCGCCCCAATGCCGCCGCAAGCGCGCGCAGCCGCCCCACGTAGCCGTGATGGTCGGGACCCAGGATATCGATGACGCGCCCGGCGCGGCCGAGCTTTTCGCCGTGGTAGGTTACGTCCAGCGCGTAATACGTCGGACGTCCGTCGCCGCGCAGTACCACGCGATCTTTATCATCGCCGAACTCGGTTGTCCGCACGAACAGCGCGCCGTCGGATTCGTAGGTACGCCCGGCGTTTTTCAGCGCGTCGATCCCGGCTTGAATTTTTCCGAGCTCGTGCAGTTCGCGCTCGCTCTGCCATAGATCGTAGCGCACGTTGAAGCGTTCGGCCAATCGCTGCTGCTCCGCAACGATTCGGTCGCGGGCGTAGCGTTGAAAAAACGGCAGCCACTCCTCGAGCGTCGCGGTTTTCCAGCGCGCTCCGTCGGTCTCGTGAAGCGACCGCGCGATCTCGAGCAAATAGTGGCCTGGATATCCCTCTTTAGGAAATGGAAACGCCGGATCGTCGATTTGACGATAGCGCGCGTATAGCGACTCGGCGAGTTGATCCATCTGCGCGCCGGCGTCGTTAATGATCCATTCGGTGAAGACGTCGTAGCCGCAGAACGTCATGGCGCGAGCCAACGTGTCGCCGATCGAGAGCGAACGCCCTTGCACCACCACCAACGGTCCGGTCGGATTGGCGCTGCCGAATTCGAGCGAAACGCGTCCGCTGCGAGTCTTCTGCGGAACGCTGCCGTCGCGCGCTAAGCGGGCCAGCTCCGCTTGCCAGATCGACGGCGCCAAACGTACGTTGATGAAGCCGGCCACGGCTTCAACGTTTGCGAACGAATGCGCGGCGTCGCCATCGCGCACGCTCTCGACCAGCGCGAGCGCCACGTCTTGGGGCGACCGGCGCGCGTGTTTCGCAAGCGAGAACGCGACGTTGGTCGCAAAGTCGCCGAATGCCGCGCGGCGCGGCGATTCGTACGCGACGGTTACCGGCGGCGCGTCGGGATAGAGCGCGGAAGCCGCTGCCGCGAGCGCATGGCCGAATTCGTCGAGCGCATGCGTTCGTGGCTCAGTGGTGATAGGGCTCATCGCGTGCGATCTTCGCCGCGCGATACAATTGTTCCAGCACCAGCATACGCGCCCATTCGTGCAAAAACGTCAATGGCGACAACGACCACGAGAAGTTTGCTCGTTCGATCAGCGGTGGTGCGGCACCGTACGTTCCGGCGATAACGAGCGTCAGGCGTTGCGTTCCATCGCGCGCCACGCCTTCGAGACGCGAAGCAAGTTGTGGGCTCGACAGTTCCAGTCCGCCTCGATCCAGCAGCCATACGCGATCGTCTGGCCGGAGATGGCGCAATATCCGCTCGGCTTCATCGCGCATCGCGGTGCGCGGGTCGCTTCCATCGCCGGCGCGCACTTCGATTTCTTGATAGGTATGATAGTGCGATAGACGCTCGCGCATGTCGTCGCAGGCCGCCGCGACGTACGGGCTGCGAAGGCGGTCGACGGCGATCAAACGCAAGATCACGACGGCCGGTGGTTTCGTGCGTACGTTCCAGAGCCTCGCGCTTCGACGTAGCCGCGCAGCTCCAACGACATCAACGCGACCTGAAGTTGCGCGGCCGGTAAGCCGGTCTCGAACGCGAGCTCGTCCAGCGAGCGGGTTCGGCCGCCAAACGCCTCGAGCACCGCGCGTTCGACCGGGTCGGAGGGCGGTCGCGCGCCTTCGAAGCCGGGCAACGCTACCTGGACCCGTAGCGCCTCCAAGACGTCGCCGGCGTGTCGCGCCAACGTCGAACCCTCGCGGATCAGTGCCAGGCAGCCGGCCACGTGGCGGCGATCCACGTCCCCGGGAACCGCGAACGTCGGAACCCGTTCGGACGCCCGGTTGGCGGTATTGATGGCGCCGCTGCGGGCCGGCGCCTCGATTACGACCACCGCGTCGGCCAGACCGGCAACGAACGCGTTCCGATCGAGGAACTGGTGCGGCAGCGAGGGTTGGTCGGGCGCGAAGGGCGACAGCACCGCGCCGCCGCCTGCGACCATGCGTTCGGCCAGCTCGCGATTGCGTGGTGGGAAGAAGCGCCGGTGGCCGCCGCCCAGTACCCCGACGGTCGGTGCCCCCGCCTCCAGCGCGCCTTCGTGGCCACAGGTGTCGATGCCGAGGGCCAAGCCGGATACGACGGTGCACCCCGCGGCGCCCAAATCGCGCCCGAATTCGTGCGCGAGGCGTTTGCCGAGCGGCGTCGCAGCGCGCGTTCCGACCACCGCCACGGTCGGCCGGCGCAGGCACTCGATGGTTCCGACGCACCAGACGCCGCCGACCGATGCGTCGAAACCGCGGCCCTCTCGAACCGCCTCGATGGATTCGGGCGGGTAGAAAACCGGCTCGTCCACGCGGGTCTATCCCTCGTCGCCCCGGGAACGCCAAGAGCGCCGGGCGAGGCGAGCGTGGGGGGAATCGCCCGACCCCACGGGAATAGGCAGGCCGCAACGGAGGTAACTAGGTGGCAGCAGAAGCGTATTGCGTTAAGTGCAAGACGAAGCGAGAAATTAAAGACGCCGTCCAGATCACGATGAAGAACGGACGTCCCGCAACCGAAGGTAAGTGTTCGGTATGCGGCACCAAGATGTTCAAGATCGGCGCCGCGGCCTAACAGCCGGCCGGTGATCCGCGAAGGGCCGCCAGAGGCGGTCCTTTTTGCGTTTACAACCGATAGTGACGTATAGTATAGAAACCCACTATATATCGGGTTTGGGGAGTCCACCGCTGACCTGTCCGACTTGCCGAAAAAGCGAGACGCGCGTCGTCGATTCACGCGATGACGAAACCGTCGTCCGCCGGCGGCGCGAATGTTTGGATCCGCGCTGCAAGCATCGCTTCACGACCTACGAACGGATGGAAGCGCCGCGGCTTTTCGTCGTCAAAAAGGATGGCCGGCGCGAGCAGTTCAGCCGCGACAAAATCCTCGGCGGCCTGCGTAAGGCGTGCGAAAAGCGCCCGATTTCAGAGAGTCAGATGGAGTCCGTCGCCGCGGATCTGGAGCGGGCGCTCTTCGGTCGCGGCGAGAGCGAGGTGCCGTCCGAGTTCGTCGGCGAGAAGCTGATGGAAGCACTCAAGGCGCTCGACCCGGTCGCCTACATCCGATTCGCGAGCGTGTACCGCTCGTTCCGGGATATCGAGAGCTTCCGCGCGGAACTGGCGGCGCTGCTTGCCAAGTGAGGCCGGCGCGCCGGTGCGCGTCGCGGTCAAACGCTTGCCGGAATCCGATGGGTTGCCGTTGCCCGAATACATGAGCGAGCATGCCGCCGGCGCCGATTTGTGCGCGGCCGTGCACGAAGCCATCGTCCTAGCGCCGGGCGCTCGCGCGCTGGTGCCGACCGGTATCGCGATCGCGTTGCCGCCGGGGTACGAGGCGCAAGTTCGTCCGCGTAGCGGCTTGGCGTTTCGAAACGGCGTAACGTGTTTGAACTCGCCCGGAACCATCGACGCAGATTATCGCGGCGAGGTTCGCGTGCTGCTCGCCAACCTGGGATCGGACGACGTCAAGATCGAGCGCGGCGACCGCATCGCGCAACTCGTCGTCGCACCGGTTTCGCGCGCGCAGTTCGGGGTGGTCGACGAGCTCCCGGAAACGGTCCGCGGAATCGGTGGCTTCGGTTCGACGGGACACGCTTCGTGAGGCTCTACGTCGTCGGACGCGGCGCCGTGGGTACGTATTTCGGCGATGCGCTTTCGCGCGCCGGCGTCGATGTCGAGTACGCACCGCGTTCGATCGGCGAGGTGGTTCCGGTCGAAGCCGATATCGCGATGGTCGCCACCAAAGCCTACGACACGGATTCAGCGATCGAAACGTTGCGCAAAGCCATCACGAACCCGGATCGATGCGTCTTCGTAACGCCGCAAAACGGCGTGGGCAATGAGGAAAAACTCGCCGCAGCGTTCGGGCGAGACAACGTCGTAGCGGCCGCGCTGACCACGCCCGTCGGACGCGACCGCGATGGGCGCGTCAACACCGCCAACGAGGGCGGCGTGGCGCTGGCTCCCGTAGGCGGCAAGGCGTACAATTGGCTGAGCGCCGCGTTTTCGGGCGCCGGTTTAACCGTGAAAGTTGTCGAGGACTGGCGCGCTCTCAAATGGAGCAAGCTCTCGCTCAACGCCGTGGCCAATGCGAGCTGCGCGATCCTCAACGTGCTGCCAAATCGTTTGGTGCACTTCGAAAAAATCTTCACGCTCGAGATTCGGATGATTCGCGAAATTCGCGCGGTCATGCAAGCGATGAAGCTTACGCCGGTCGATTTGCCGCGCTATCCGGTGCGAGCGTTGTTCAACGTCGCTTCGCTGCCGAGCCCGGTCGCGCGTGGATTGCTGGCACGTAGCATCGGCACCGCGCGCGGCACCAAACCGCCCTCGTTATTGCTCGACTTGCGTAGCGGCCAGCCGCAAACCGAAGTCGATTTTATCAACGGCGCGGTCTTCACCGCCGGGCACAATCTCGGCGTGCGCACGCCGGTTAACGCGATCTACTGTCGCGTGCTCGACGACATCGCGCACACGCCGCCGCTGTGGGCCAAATATCGCGAGCGTCCGGATACGCTCGAAGCCGAAGTGATGGCCGAAATGCGCCGTGCTAAAGCACGCGCGCGCGGTTGATTTCTCGCTACAACTGCTTGGCGTAAAACACTTCGGGATCGCCGGCGTCGAGATCGTCTAAGCGGCCGACGCGTGCGAAACCGCGGCCTTCGAGCACGCTTTGCATGGCGGAATTCGATTCGTTTGTCGACGTGTGCAATCGATGGCCCGCATTTAACCGTTCGACGTGTTCTATGAGCGACGACGCGACGCCGTGATGACGATAATCCGGCGAGACGCCTAACATCCACATGAACGGCCGCGCGAAGAAACCTCGATCCCAAACGACGTATCCCGCCACGTTCCCGTCGATCTCGGCGACGAGGCATTCTTTGCTGCCTAACGCGTGATGAATGAACGACGCCGGGTGCTCGTAGTGGAGCGCGTGCGGCAGGGCGGCTAGCGATGGCAACTCAGCCGTAAGGGCGGTGCGAACGTGCATGAGCGAGGCCTGCGACGAATTCTTACGGCATCCCTAGTGAGGAAGGAGAGGGTAGCCTAATACCGTAGTTAGGGGCACCTAAATCGGAGGTGTCGGTGCGGTTCTGGCTGGTGGCGCTCGGTTTGACGATCGCTTGGCTCTCGAGTGCTGGTAGCGCCCAGGCGCTGCCGATCTTTGCCCATCGCTACGGCTTCTCGTGCCAGCAATGCCATACGACCGTGCCGCAGCTCAATGCGTTCGGCCAGTACTTCCTCAAGCACGGGTTCCGCTTGCCCGGCGGGCGCGGCGTGGTGCCACTGGCGGTCAAGACCGAGCTGCAGTACAACAGCGGCGGCGGCGGCGATAGCGACGATCCCGGCGGCGCGCCCCAACCGCTGCCGAAGTTCATCGTCAACGAAGTGGAATTGCTGTCGGGCGGCTCGCTCGGCCAGAACACGTCGTATTGGCTCGAGCAGTACGTGGTCGACGATGGTTTGCCCGGACAACCGCGCGACATGTGGGTGAACTTCGACCAGTACGATAAGGCGCGCGACCCGATCGGACCAACTTTTCACGCCAAACTCGGCCAGTTCACGCTGCCGCTGCCGGTCGACCCGGAAACGCAGCGACCCACGCTATCCGGTTATCTGCTGTATAGCCAAACCGTCGCAAGCAATCCGTTCAACTTGTTCAATCCCGATATCGGCGCCGACTTTTCGTTCACCGACGATCGCCACGGATTCGAAGCGCACTTCGACACGCTCGAGGCGTACACGCGCAGCAGCGGCATTCCGATCTCGGGCGTCGACTTGATGGGAACCGTTTCGCAAACCATCGGGAACAACTTCACCGCGTACTTGTATCGTTATCAAGGTCAGCAACATATCCAGCCGATCCAAGACGATTTTTACCGGCAAGCGTACGGTTTGGGATTCACGGAAGGCAAGTTTAACGCCGTCGGAATCATTCAAAACGGCTGGGACACCAGCGCGTACGGGTTTGGCAACGG
>DASXXU010000208.1:0-7802 GCA_036502885.1 Candidatus Tumulicola sp. | reverse complement strand
ATCGCCGCATACGCACTCGTCCCCCGCTTCCGGCATGCACGAGTACATGCAACGCTGCCGGTTCCAACAAGGAGCTCACTATGAAGCTGATACGTCAGCTCGTCCCAATGGCAGCAATGCTGCTACTCGCATTCGCGATCTCGCTCTATGCGGGACGTGCGGTGCGAGCCTCCGACCATCAGGACTCGCCGACCGTCGTCAGCAACCCGCTGGCCGACATCACCGACGTGTTCGCTTTCCCGGATCCGCACGACGCTTCAAAGGTCGCGCTGGTAATGGACGTTCGTCCGTTGATTCCCAGCGGCATGACCGGCAACATCGCGCTCGATCCCAAAGTGCTCTATCAGTTCAAGATCGCCAACGCCGGTGTTACGAGCAGCAAGTTCAACGAGAACGTTGTGCTCCAACTGAAGGCCGATTCGGCCGGCACGGGCCAGAACATCACGCTCTATGGGCCGGCCGCACCCAACGAAGTCGGAACGACCAACACGCTCGTCGCAAAAACCGGAACGTTTGCATTCGGCAAAGCCAGCAAACTGGACGGCGGCAAGATTCAGGTCTTTGCCGGACCGCGTCGCGACCCGTTCTTCTTCGACTTAGCGCAGTTCTTCAAGATCATCCCGGATCGCGATTACAAGAACCAGCCGAACCCGCCGCCGGCGACCGCGTCGTCGTTCCGCTTCGCAACGAAAAACCAGAAGATCGTGCTGAACGGCACCTCGTACGGAACCGCGGGATCGAACAAATGCAAGATCGCGCAACCCCGGGATTTCCTCAAACCATACAACGTGCTGTCGATCGTAGTCGAAGTTCCCAAGACGATGCTCGAAACCGGCAGCTCGCCGGGCGTCATCGGCCTGTGGGCGACGACGGCCACCGCTAACGGCAAAGCCCAGTAGGAAGGACGAACAATGACTAAACGTTACGCATTCGGGCTTGCCGCAATGGCACTCGCAGGCGCGATCGTCGGCGGATGCTCGTCGAATAGCGTCGGTTTCACCCCCGGCAATGGCGGAAGCAGCGGCGGGAATAGTCCGCCGCCCGGAGCCGCTATGTACCAACAGATCGAGTTGCTGTCGCGCCCGGCCGTCAAAGAAGTCTTCGAAGCCTTTGCCGACCACGACGCAACGAACCGCACCGAGCCGTACTCGGATCCGACGCTGCAAGGAATGATTCTCTCGTTCAGCGAGAATTTCCGCAGCCAACAGACCTCGACGGCGCTTCAGTCGATCTTGTATCCGAACGTTATGAAGGCCGACCTGTCACAAAACGTCACGACGGCGTCTTATCTCGGATACGAAACCGGCGGCGCAACCGGCAGTAAGTTCGGTGGCCGCGGGCTCGACGACGATGTCGTGGATATCTCGCTCGGGGCGCTATTCGGCAACACGTTATCGGCATTGGGAGTGGTTCCCGACGACATGAAAGAAGTGCCGTGCTTGACCACCGACAACGTGCCGTACGACAAGAGCAATACCAAGACGTTCCCGTATGTTCAATCGCCGGTCTAAGGACCGGGCGATGAATCCGGAGGTTGCGGGGGCTTCCTCCGGGTTCCCACTCGGGAAAGTATACGCCACCTACGCGGGGCTCATCGCGCTGAATATCGGCGCGTGGGTCCTGGCGTTCGTGGCGTTCTCTTCCCACCCGCTGCTGCTCGGGACCGCCCTGCTCGCCTACACTTTTGGCCTTCGGCACGCGGTCGATGCAGATCACATTTCGGCTATCGATAACGTCACGCGCAAGATGATGCAGGACGGGCAGCGCCCCGTCGGCGTCGGCCTCTTCTTCTCGCTCGGACACTCCACGATCGTGGTCGCGCTATCGATCGGGGTCGCATGCGGCGCCGCCTACGTGCGGCACGCGATGCCGTCGCTGGAAAGTACCGGCGCGGTCGTCGGCGCGTGCGTCTCGGCCACGTTTCTGCTGATCGTAGCGGCTTTGAACGCGTTCGTTCTGGCCGATATCGTGCGAGCGTTTCGCCGCCTCAAACGCGGCGCGAGCGATTGGAACGACGGCGTCGACGATGCCCTGGCGCGCCGTGGCATCATGGGCCGGTTCTTCGGATCGTTCGTGAAGCTGGTCGACCGCAGCTGGAAGATGTACCCGGTTGGAGTCTTGTTCGGACTAGGATTCGATACCGCGACCGAGGTGGCGTTGCTGGGTATCGCAGCGGTCGAGGCCTCAAAAGGTCTCCCGGTCTACGATATTTTAATTTTTCCGCTGCTCTTCACCGCGGGCATGTCGCTACTGGATACGACCGACGGAATCCTAATGCTGGGCGCCTATGGATGGGCGTTCGTGAAACCGATGCGCAAGCTATATTACAACATGGTCATCACGCTCGTTTCGGTTCTGGTCGCCGTAGCCGTTGGTGTAGTCGAGCTGGCCGGCATCGTCGCCGATCGCTTTAACCTGACCGGCGGTTTTTGGAGCGCGATCGGCCGGCTCAATGACAACTGGGGCGAACTTGGGTTTCTAATCATCGGTGTGTTCATCGCGAGTTGGGCGATCTCGGCGGTCGTCTATCGGGTGCAACGCTACGACGAGTTCGACGCACAGCTCTCCGTTGCGAGGGAGTAGGACATTGCTTAGCGCACTGAACCGCCCGGACGTTCGCCGGTTGTGGCCATCGCTAGCCATTGCAGCCATCGCAGCCATCGGCATCGCCGTTGCGCCGTTCATCCTCGATCGTAACGCGCCGGCGAACGCTTCAAGCGCTGCCCCGGTGACACGCGATTACCTGAATCGCGATGCCTTGGTCGCGTTCTACGAACGGCAATCGAAAGGCGACCCTCTCGACCAAATCACCTTGCGGGTACTGGCGCAACAGTACATGCAACGCTTCCGCGAGCGCTACGACCTCTCGGACGTAACGCGCGCGGCGGCCGCCGCACGCCGCTCGCTGATTCTGCAGCCGCAAGGCAATACCGCGGCGCACATGGCGCTCGCCTCGTCGCAGTTGGCATATCACGATTTCCCAAACGCCCTGGAAAACGAACGCGCGGCCCTAGCGGGCGAGCCGTTCAATCGCAATTCTCGCGCGCAGGTAGCGTCGGTCCTGATGGAGCTGGGGCGATATGGCGAGGCGCACGCGACGCTATCCCAAATCGTCGATGACCCCACCCAGGAAGACCCCACGGTCGATGCGGTTCGCGCACGCTACGACGAGCTAACCGGCAACCTCGAGGAGGCTCGCGCATATATTGCGCGTGCGGCAGCAACGACCGACTCGATTACCGACAACTCCGCCTACGATCGTTCGTGGTTTCACATGCGGGCGGCGCAGCTTGCCTTCGAGGACGGCGACTTGAAGAGCGCAGATTCGGACTTCGGGACCGCGTTGCAGTTGTTCCCGGACAACGCGATGGCGCTGATGTTTCAGGCAAAGATGTACCGCGCGGAGGGTCGTTGGCAAGACGCGCTCGCGGCCGCGGCGAGAAGCGCCGATCTATATCCTCTTCCGCAGGCGCTCGGTTACGAGGCCGACGCACAGCGCGCCCTGGGCATGAATGCGCAAGCCCGGGGAACCGATGCGTTGATCGATGCCGAAAGACGCTTATTCGATTCACAGGGCATTAACGACCGGCTGCTCGCGAATTACTACGCACAGCGACGCGTGCACCTGGATACGGCGCTCATCGCGGCCCGAAGCGATTATGGCAAACGCGGCAGCGAGATCTACGCGGACGACACGATGGCATGGACCCTCGCGCGGATGGGACGGTGGCAGCAAGCGCGCCCTTATGCCGTCGCGGCGACGCGCCTGGGGACGCAAGATTCCGAAGTGCAGTTTCACGCCGGCGTCATCGCATTGCATACCGGTCGTTCTGCCGAGGGCCGCTCGCGCTTGCGCAACGCGCTCGCTATCAACCCGCAGTTCGACCCATTTGACGCTCCGGAAGCTCGCCGCGCCCTAGGTTCCGCTCCGCAATAAGCGAAGGCCACCTCATGGAAAAGCAACACTCGCACGATCACGATCATGATCATGATCACGACCACGGTTCGCACGATCACGGCTCGCACTCACACGAACCCGAATCGCACCTGCACGAGCACACACATTTGGACGGCACCCATCACACGCACGAGCACGAGCACGATGTCGAGCACGACCACGCGCACGGCGAGGGCCAAGCGGCTACGGATCCTGGGGTAAACCTCGAAAACAAATAATCGGCGCGGTTCTTAGGGGTGAACGACGATCGTCAATCGCAACGTTCGTTTTTCCCCGGGGTGAAAGTAGTAATCGCTGACGCCTGCGCCACCGAGTTCTGGATTTATTGCCGGATTGCGCTGCAGCGCCGGCTTAGCAGCGTCCTGCGGTAACCAAGATTGGTAGTAATACTCGACGTCGTCGGTCTGCGCGTTGAAGATATTGAAAACGTCTCCCACCAGATCGTACCCGCGATGCGATTTCCAGGTGTACTGGCCGTTGTACGTCACGGATGCGGCCGATACGGCATCGCCGAGCTGATCGAGCACCCGCGGACCGAAATAGCGCAATCGCAGCGAGGCGGCGTAGTTTGGACGGTCGACGGTTGCGCCGGCCGCCGTAACGACGTTGATCGATTCGGGTACGAAATAGCCGTCGGCAGGCGGAACGTTGAGAAAGCGCGCGTTCGACGTCGAGATATCCGCATCGAACGTCAGCCACGGCAGGGCTTGATAGAAGTTCGCAAACTCGATGCCGCGGCGCATCGTCGGACCGCCGGCGTACGTAACGCCATCGTCGCCATCGAAAACTAACTCGGAGTTCAAGTGCAGCTGCCACAGCGAAACCGTGCTGTTTAGGCCGCTTCGCGAATAGCGATAACCAAACTCGACTCCGGCCGCTCGCACCAGCGGCGTGTTTTGCAAAACAGGCTGACCGATCGCATTGTAGGGCGCCTGCGTTTGCGGGTCGAGAGTGTCGACGATCCCGCGCGCGTCGTTGCTGTGAAAGCTCTCGCCGTAATCGGCGTATAACTCTTGGGACGGCGACAACACGTAAGCAGCGGTAAACTTCGGGTTTAGCAAGGCCGAGTTGACGTTGCCGGAGTTGGCGGAAACGGCGTTATTAACGTCAAAATTATAGCTGTCGAGCCGCAGGCCAGGCGTCAACTGCAACCGCGTGCCGATCTTGAACAGGCTTTGAACCCACGCGTAGGAGTCGCGCTCGACGACGTGCGCTAAACTCAGCGTGCCGTCGGGGTACGGGACTCGGTCGTGCGTTAAGAACAAGCCGACCTCTGGGATATTATCGTTACGCGTCCCCACGCCGACGGTCGTAACGACCTTCGAATCCGGCGCCAGCGTGCGCGAAATATTGCCTCCCGTGACGAAGCGCCGGTCGGTTTGTTCGCGCTGATCGCCGCACGCAAACGTGTACGTTACCGGGGTTATCGAATGCGGAGTATCGTGCGCGGCGCCAGGAACATTATTCGCGGGACAATACGAGATGTAACTCGGAACGTGGCGCGTCCCCGGGTCGCATGTCGTGTACGAAACCGTACAGGTGATCGGGTTCCTGGTCACATTATAGTAATCGGTCGCATCGTCCAGGTAGTACGTGAAATCCGAAAATAAGTCGAGATATTGATTGAAGCCGAAGACGTTTGCCTGGGTCTGACCGTGAATGTCGGTCTCCTGGTACTGCGACGCGATCGAATAACGGTATGTCGTCCCGCCATCGTATGGGTCGATCAAGCCGTAGGGGCTGAGCTGTCCATCGGCAACCAGGCGCTGCGGGATTTGGTCGCTGGATTGAAACGTGCCGTGGTATCCCATGGCAGTAACGTTGAAATCGCTGTTCTCGGTGGTATGGCTCCATCGCAGAACCCCGTTGAACTTCGCGTACTCGTCCGGTCGAACGAACGAGCCGTTGTCGTGGTAGATCTGCAGGGCGTAGAGTAGATTCCCAACACCCGATTTGAGAGAATCCGCCAGCAAATAGTTTCCGTACCCGTATGTGCCGATACCAAATTCTTCGATCGGGGCGTCGAGGACGTTCTTGTAATACAGCGAGTACGAACCGGCGGTGGAGAAATCGCCCGTGTCCGCATAATACGTGCCCTTATGGTAATCGACGTAGCTGACGAGTTCGGGGATCAGCCAGTTGATGTCGGAATAACCCTGGCCATGCGCGTGGGTCGGAAGGTTGATCGGTGTTCCGGCGATCGTGCTTTCGAGATCGGTTCCGTGATCGAGCTGAAATCCACGTAAATAATACTGATTTGCCTTCCCTTCTCCGCTATGCTGGCTGATCAGTAGACCCGGTATCGCCTCTAATATTTCGCCTGGTCGCAGCACTGGTCGCGTTTTGATTTGCTCGGCGTCGATGGTTCCGGTCGAAGCTGCCGATACTTTACCGATAAGATTAACGTTGCGGCCGTGCGCGACGACGTGACCGATCGTGCGGAGTTTATGCCGCGCCGCGGGGGATGGCTTAGGCGACGGCGTCGGACTTGGGCTCGGAGATACACCAACGATGGCGGCGAATATGAGAACGGCCAGCACACTCTAACGTTACCATGATTAGCGGAATTCGAGCGTTGTCGTTGTAGACAAATACGAATCATGGGTCGTGCGAAGGGATCTGGAAAATTAGGGCCGACGCGCTCGATGCGGCTGCCAATCACATTAGATAAATGGTTCTGGGAGCGCCTGGAACTTAAACCCGAGTTATCTGCAAGCGATATGTTGATCTCGCTCGTTCACGGGGGCTTGCGCTTGCGCGAGGGGTATATGTCGGTGCACCGCGCCGCGTTAGAGCGCCTCGAACATTCTGGCAATACCGAACTTTACGATAGCTATGTTAACTGTCTCGCGGACACGTTCGGACCGGAGTACGTCAGACACCTAAAACGATGGCTCGATGCGGACGCCGCACGCGATGCGTTATAACCGCCGTATCGTTGCGAACCAGGCTGGGGCGCCGTTTTCGTCGTGATATCGCGTTCTTACACGGTCGGGTTCGATCGAGGTCACTTCCCAACCGGTAGCCGCGTCGAACGCATCGCCGAAATCTGACTTTTGAAGCGGATGCGGGCCGGTGTTCTCGCCCTCGTTGCTAAACGCCAACACATAGAGCGTACCGCGCGGATCGGTTACGCCCGCTAGGCTCGAGGCGTAGCGACGCCGCTCGCCGGCATCGAACGAGTGAAATAATCCCGAATCGATGACCGTCGCGAACGTTCTACCTAAGTTCGTCAACGCCAACGCATTGGCGGTCACGAACTCGACGTCGAGTTCGCGATTTGCCGCGTCGCCCCGGGCTTGCACCAGGGCCGCTTCGGCGACGTCAAAACCCAGCACCGGCAGGCCTTTCGACGCGATTAGTAACGCGTTTTCGCCGCCGCCGCAGCCCGCATCGAGCACTGGCCCTTCCAACCGCGTCGTTTCCACCAACCGCGCGATCGCCGGTTGCGGGCCGCCGATATTCCAGGGCGCCGGACCGTCGGTGTACGACGCATTCCACGGTTGTCCGGACATTCGCTCGTGACTGGTTGGCTCCCGATCGTTCATTGCAAGTTTCTTCCCATTCATGGAGACGATTCTCGCTCACGAGCGAAGTACGGTACCATGGACCACGTTCCGATCGAAATGATGCAGCCGACAGCGATCGAAGTGCTCGGCGAGCAGCCCGATGGGCCATCGGAACTGGAGCTCAAGCGCATCGTTGCGAGCATTTTCAAAGGTTATCCGACGGTCGCCGAAGCCTATTTACTGCGCGTTCGTTACGCCGGCGAAGACGATTCCTCGGTTGCGTTATGCCTGCGTTTTACCGGTGCTGAGATCGACGAACAGGTGATCAACGAAGC
>DASXXU010000207.1:0-11959 GCA_036502885.1 Candidatus Tumulicola sp. | reverse complement strand
GGTACTGCGGACCGTTCAGATCGGTACTGCCGCCACCAATCTGGTATTTGGGGCTCGTGCCGGAGGCTTGCCCTATATTGTAGATGCCGATGGCATTTTGGTTGCTGTTCGAGGCATACAGGGTCGACGTCGGAAAATTCGGCCCGACGTTGACGGTGCTGTTGACGCCATACGAGCTGCAGGCCGCGATAGCGACCCCCATGCCCAGCGCGATGAACCCAATGGTAAGCTTGGAACGCATGCTTTCTCCTCGGAAGTAACCCCCGGAACCGGACCCAGGTTCCCGCGGGCGGCTAAGTTTCCTTGACGCTCGCTTGATTCTAATGGCCCGGGTGGACGGACGAATGCAGCCACAGTGCCCAGACTGCGACCGCCAAAATCGCACCGCCGACTACGTATGCGACCATGGTAAAGACTCTTCGCCGGACGTACGCCGGCCGGCTCGATTCGGTATCGATGATCTGACGCGGCACGATTCAGACCGGATGCCGTAGCGGGTGGTTGAGTTCGGTCGGGGTTACGCGCCGCAATAGGTCCCCTACCGTCGTAAAAGTATAGCCCGCCCGTTCGAAATGGGCGACGACCAGCGGCAACGCTTCGATGGTCGCCAACTTTCCGCTGTGCAGCAAAACGATCTCCGGCGCGGTTGCGTGAGCGAGTAAATGACGCTGGATCTGCGCCGTCGTGACCGACCGCCAGTCGCCGCTGTCATCGGTCCATAGCACGACCGAGTAGCCAAGTCCCTGCGCGACGCGCAAGGTCCGCTCGGTGTAGCGTCCGTGCGGTGGCCGCATCAACGTACGCACCGACGGGTCGTGCGTGAACGCCCAGAGGACGTCCCGGCCCTGCAGGATCTCGGAACGCACCGCGTCGTCCGATTCGCGATCCAGATCCGGGTGCGTATAGGTGTGGTCGGCGACTTCTTCTCCATCGGCCTCGATGCGCTTGGTGATTTCGGGCCACTGCTGCGCGTCGCGACCGATTAAGAAAAACGTGGCCGGCACGTGGAGATCGTGCAGAACGTCGAGCAGCAACGGCGTGTAGATCGGATACGGCCCGTCGTCGAACGTCAGCGCGATCAAGCGCGGACGTTTGCTGCGGTCGCGTAGTGGAAGATCTTCGGCGATCCGATGTAAGCGCGAGGGCACGTCTTCGGAGATTTCGGCGTGCACGTCGGTCTGCGGCGTTACCAAAGCCGGCGGCACGTTGCTCCGATGAACGATCAGCCGCCAGCCGCCGTAGGCGATAACCACGACGACCAGCAACGCGATCAATGCGCGCGTGCCGGGAGAGCTCGGAAATCTCACGGATTCAAAAAGCCGGGCGGCGACTTCTCCGCCGAGGGTTCCTTTGCTAAGTCTTCACCGACGATGACGGTTACGTCGGTCGTCGTGGCGGTCGCTTGCGGATCGGCCGAACCCGAAGGCGACGGATCCGGTACGACCACGGCTTTGCCGATCGCGCCCGGCAACGCAGCGCGCACCCGCGCGCCGGCAAACGTCACCATCGAATGCTCGTGAATTTCGCTCGAGGTGTAGTCGGAGCGCGGCGCGTTGCCGACCGCCGATACGACGAACCCGGCCTTCTTTAACACGCCCGCAACGCGCTTACCGGCGCCTGCGATTCCGCTGCCGTTCTCGACATCGACGCGCAGCGTGGCCGGCGCGATCGCCGCTAACGACATGGCATCCGGCGACGGTTCGGGCGCGGGCGGAGCCAACAGCATGCTGTTGACGAGCTCGGTGCGGGCTGCAACGTCGGGAACGAGCGTGTCGCCGTAATCGGGGAGATCGACCGTATCGGTGTACGGAACTTGCTTGTTGACGATCGCCGAATCCGGAATGCCTTGATAGTGGGCTGCTATCGCCAATAGCTCGGAGTTCGAGAAATCCGTCTGTACGTATTTGTGGAAGATATTCATCAAATCGCCGACGTGCATCAGGATCGACATTTTGTCGCCACGCAATCGCGCGGCCAGCGCGTGCATCACTTGCTGCTGGCGCTTGATGCGGCACGGATCGCTGCACCAGTCGTGCCGGAAACGCATATACGCGACCGCGTTGTCGCCGTCGAGATGCTGCACGCCCTCTTTTAGATGGATATGCAGATGTCCCCAGCTATCGTCGTAATCGATGGTTTGTCCGACGCAATCGGTTTTATATTGCAGACAGTTGGAATTCTTCACGTCGACATCGACGCCGCCCACGGCGTTGACGAACTGTTTGGTCGCGTCGATGCGTAAGATCACGTAACGGTCGAAGCCGGGGATTCCGAGGAACTGCGAAACGACGTTGCGGGCTTCGTTGACTCCGCCTTGCGATTGCGCTTCGTTGATTTTTGCTCGCGAACCGTTCGGGAGCGTCGTCTCCATGTCGCGCGGGATCGATAGTTGGTAGATGCGCTTGTTGCGGAAGTCGAGATTGACCGCCCAGATAGCGTCGCTGCGCGAATTCGTCGAGAACTCTTCATCCTTGGAAGTGTAGTCGTAGTCCAAACCCTCGACCAGCACCAGAACGTTCGGCTTACCGAATACTTGCTCGGGCGACGGCACGAACATCTGCGTGATCGCCATCACCGGATTTTTGTGTTCGAAGAATGCATATGCCGCCAGCGCCGAACCGCCCGCAATGGCCAGGAGTCCGATCGCTAACAGCACGCGGCGAACGATGCCGCTGCGACGTTGCGTCGTGGGATCGACCGGCGCTAGGTGTTTACCCAACGAGCGCCTCGGCGGCCGTACCGCAAAAATCGAACGCCCCGTGACCGCTCAAACGGACGGGCACGATGTCGCCAGGCTTCAGTTGTCCGCCGATATCGTTGAAATAGATGCCGCCGTCCACCCCCGGCGCTTCACCTTCGGAGCGGCCGAACCACGTCGTGCCGGCGCCCAGATGTGCGCGCATCGGATCGGAGCGCCGCAGTTCGCGACGTTCCTCGACCAGCACGCGAACTTCTCGTCCGATGCGTTTGTAACGCGCGCGTTCCGAGGCGGCCCGTTGGGCCTCGCGCAAACGAATCAAACGGCGCCGCCGTTCGCGCGCGGGGACGCGTCCGGACATGTCCGCGGCCGGCGTGTCTTCTTCAGCGCTGTACTCGAAGAAGCCGACGCGATCGAGCTCGGCGCGTTCGATCCAACGTTCGAGGTACTCGACGTGTTCGGTGGTCTCGCCCGGAAAGCCGACGATAAACGTCGAGCGCAGCGTGATGTCCGGCACGCGCGAGCGGAACGTATCCAGGATTTCGAGATAGCGTTCGCCATTGCTCGGCCGGCGCATGGCACGCAGTACCTCGGGATGCGCGTGCTGCAGCGGCATGTCCATGTACTTACAAACTTTAGGAAGACCGGCAATGGCGTCGATCAACTCCGTATCGACCGTAGCCGGATACAGATACAGCAAACGAATCCACTCGAGGCCGTCGACATCGTGCAAGCGTTCCAGCAACTGCGCCAAGCCGCCGCGGCGGATGCCGCGGTCGCGACCCCACATCGACGTGTCTTGCGCGATCAGGATCAACTCTTTGGTGCCGGATTGCGCCAGCGCTCGCGCTTCGCCGACGATCGATTCCTCACTGCGGCTACGGAACGTCCCGCGCAACTTCGGGATGATGCAAAACGTGCACGGATGATCGCAGCCTTCGGCAATCTTCAAATACGCGGTGGCTCGCGGCGTCGTAATCAGGCGCGGCAGAAAATCGTGTTCCGGCTCGGGTTCGAAATCGAGCCGCAGCGGCCGTTGGCCGCCGAATGCATCCTCGATCAGCTCGACGATGCCCGCGTAGGAACCCGTGCCGACGACCGCATCGATTTCGGGGACGAGCGCTTGGAGTTGCGCGCCGTAGCGTTGTGCCAAACAGCCGGCCACGACCAGTTGTTGCCCGCTACGCTTTGCGGCGGCATGTTCCATGATCGTTTCGGTCGATTCGGCCTTGGCCGGATCGATAAACGCGCACGTATTGATAACGACGGCGTCAGCATTTTTAGCCTCGCTCTCGAGCTGCCAACCGGCAGCACCGAGCTTGGCCATCATCACCTCGGTATCGACCAGGTTTTTGGCGCAGCCTAAACTCACGAACGCGACAGAACGCAAGCGCTATCTACCTGTAGTTAACGAACTGGAGCGGAAGCTCGAAATCGAGATCCTTGATGGCCGTAATGACCTTCTGCAAATCGTCGCGGTTTTTTCCCGAAACGCGAACCTGCTCGTCTTGATACTGCGCGGCCACTTTGAGCTTGAGCGCTTTAATCGTTTCCATGATCGGCTTACTTTTGTCTTTCGGGATGCCGGCGCGCAGCGTGATGACCTGGCGAACGGTGCTTCCGGCGGCCGGTTCGACCTCGCCGAAATCGAACGCCTTGATATCCACCCCGCGCTTGATGGCTTTGGCTTGGACGATATCGACGACGTTGCGCATCTTCAGCTCGTCGTCACTAATCAAGGTGATCGCTTTCTCGTTCGATTCGATGTTCGTTTTGCTGTGCTTGAAGTCGAAACGGTTCTCGATCTCCTTGCGCGCCTGGTTCAGCGCGTTGTCCAGCTCTTGCCGGTCGATTCGCGATACGATGTCGAACGACGCGTCCGAAGGCAATTTCTAACCCTGCTTTCCTTTTAATACTAGAGGACGAACGCGCGATCGACGACGTCGCCGCTCTTGCCGAGCTTGCCGACGTTCTTGCCATCCACGTAGATCTCGACGCCGCCCGCATTCCCGAGCCGAACCGAAGCGGCTCGTCCGTGGAACGTCTTGGATGTCCCGGCCGGAAACGTACCCTCCATGCTAACATTGCCGTCAACGACAACCCTCAGCCATGAGGGAGCGGACAGAACCAGCGCGATGGACTGGTGGCCTCCCGGCCCGGGGGTTGGGGTATGCGGAATCGCCGGCGGCGGCATGGCAATGGCCTGGCGAGCCCCGGGCGACTGCGACGCCACGGCGACCGGGGTCGTGGTTGCCGACGCGCCGGTAGCGCTGACATCGGAACGGTGCATGGTCAGCGCGTTATACGCGACGAACGCGACCAGCAGGACGGCAACGCAAGCGGCGATCCAGGTGATGGTGGAACTCCGGCGCGGGCTTCGCTCGACCACGTAATGCGGCTCGGTGGCCGGCTCGGATGGCACCGCCTCGCCAAACTGGGCGACGACTTCCTCCGGATCTAGGCCGAGAAAGCGAGCGTACGTTCGTAAGAAGCCTCGGACGTAAACCGGCGCGCCGATCGCCCGCCAGTTCTCCTCCTCGAGGGCGACGAGATAGATCGTGCGGATTCGGATTTGCTCGGATACTTCCGACAGGCTAAGACCGCGAGCTTCGCGCGCTACGCGAAGGCGCTCGCCCAGCGATGCCATGCGCGGCTTTTCTTAGCTTCGACCAAGTGTTATCCTGTCCGGAGTCTATGTTGAAGCAACGCGTAATAGCCGCGATGAGCGGCGGGGTCGATTCGGCCGTTGCCGCCGGCCTTTTGGTCGAGCGCGGTTACGACGTCGTCGGCGTTACGATGAAGATGTACGCGCCCACGCGGCCGGCGCATGCAAAAAGCTGCTGTGGTGCCGACGATTTCGACGATGCGCGCGCCAGCGCGACGACGCTCGGCATCCCGCACTACGTTTTAAACTTCGAGGAAACGTTCCGCCGTAACGTCGTCGAGCGCTTCGCCGACGATTACGCCGCCGGCCGGACGCCCAACCCATGCGTTTCGTGCAATAACTTCGTCAAGCTCGGCACGCTGTTGCGCTACGCCGACAGCATCGGCGCGGCATTCGTCGCGACCGGGCACTACGCGCGCCTCGAACACGGAGCGGGTGGCCCGCGCCTGTTTCGCAGCCCTTCGGGCAAAGATCAGGCCTACGCCCTCGCCCAACTCACGCCCGCGCAGCTCGAGCGATTGCTGCTTCCGCTTGGGGATCTCGACAAGCCCGCGACGCGCGAGCAGGCCCGCCGCCTCGGCCTGCAAGTTCACGATAAGACCGAGTCGCAAGACATTTGCTTCGTCGAGGGCGGCGATTATCGCGAGGTCTTGGAACGCATTCGCCCCGGAATTCATCGGAGCGGTTCGGTCGTGACGTCGGCGGGTCGCGCGGTCGGCACGCATAGCGGAATCGCCGGCTACACCGTCGGGCAGCGCAGCGGATTGCCGGGGGGAGCCGAAAGCGCGCGATACGTCACCAGCGTCGACGCAACGACCAATACCGTCGTGATCGGCGACGAGATCGAACTGCTTTCCGGCGGACTCGAAGCCGATGAGTTCAACGCGATTCGTCCCGAACGGTTCGGCAGCGACGAGCGTCGCGTGCTTGCGACGATCCGTTACCGCGGCTCGGCGGTTCCGGCCACCGCTCGGGTGGCGGACGGCGCGTTGCACGTCCGCTTCGAGCAGGCACAGCGCGCGGTAACGCCGGGACAGTTGGTCGCGGTGTTCGATGAAGATGGTCTCGAAGTGCTCGGCGCCGCGACCATCCGTCGCGCCGCCTGAACGTTAGCTAAACAGCAGCGAGCGCGACGCCGTCGCGCACGTTCCAATACGTGTCGCGAACGACGGGACGGTATCCGGCATCGGTGATCAGGTGTTCGAGGTCGCGGCGCGTAGCCTCGTTGGTGCTGCCGGCATCGTGCACGACCCGCTCCTCCAAAATCGTACCGCCCATGTCATCGCAACCGTAGAACAACGCCAACTGGCCGAGCTTCAATCCGGGCGTGAGCCACGACGCCTGCAAGTGTGCGACGTTGTCGAGGTACAGCCGCGAGATCGCCAGCACGCGCAGGTACTCGAGGCCGGTGGCTTCCTTGCCACGCAGCGGCGTCTTGTAAGGAACGTAATACCACGGGATAAACGCCGTAAAGCCGCCGGTTTCGTCCTGCAGCTCGCGCACCACGTGCATGTGTTCGATCCGCTCCTCGGCCGTTTCGATCGAACCAAACATCATCGTGGCGGTCGTCGGCATTCCCAGCAGCTGTGCTTCGCGCATCACGCCGAGCCACGCGTCGGGCTTGATCTTGCGCGCGGAAATCCGTTTACGCACGCGTTCGACGAGAATCTCGGCGCCCGCGCCCGGCAACGATTTCATTCCGGCGCCCTTCAACCGCTGCAGCACTTCGCGTACCGGCATTTCCTCGACGGTCGACAAACCGACGATCTCGGAAACCGATAACGAGTGGATGTCGACGTCGGGATATTCGGCTGCGACCCGCCGGAACAGCGCTTCGAACCAATCGATGCGTAACTCCGGGTTGACGCCGCCTTGAATCATGATCTGCGTCGCGCCGAGGTCGGCCGCGTACTTGACGCGTTCCAACACGAGGTCGTGCGACATCGTGTAGCCTTCTTTATGGTGTTCGGGGCGGAAGAACGCGCAAAACGTGCAGTGTACGTTGCACACGTTGGTATAGTTAATGGTCGTGTCGATCACGTAGGTGACAACGTCGCCCGGGTACATCTGCGAGCGCCGCTCGTGCGCGGCCGCGCCCAACTCGTGAAGATCCGCCTCACGGTAGAGACGAACGCCTTCTTCAAACGTCAGGCGTCCGCCACCGGCGGCACGATCGATTATGCTAGCAAGCGACGGCATCGAGATTCTCCGGAACGACGGAAGGAACGCGATCGATGGCACCGATCGCGTGCAGCTCGCGGCAAAACGCGGCCAAGCCTCGTTGTGCGGCAGCGTGATACGTGAAATTCAATTTATCGTAGTAGGCTTCGTAAAAAGCGGCCGGGCGCGGACGCTGGTGTTGCGCGCACTCGACCACGCGATCGCGGTTGGCGCGCGCCCACGAGTACGCATCGGTCATCGCGAGAACGCACGCGCGCACTTCGCCCGGATGCCGCTCGTAGGCGTCGCGCCGGGCGGCCCACACGCCGAACACCGACTGCGTCTGCGTCCAATCGCGCCACAAATGCCCCAAATCGTAGATGTGTCCGGCATCGATCGTTTCCAGCGCGTCGATTGCGGGATCACCGATCAATAGTGCCGGCTGCCCGGCGCGCGCGCGCGACAGAACGTCGGGGGCACGCACGTACTCCGGGTGAATGCCGTAGCGACGTTCGAGCAGCACGCGAAGCAAGTTGTATCCGCTGGCGGATTCGCCCGTCACGTACACGGTAGCGCCGTCCAGCAACGCCGGTGGACGATCCGAAGCGAGCAGCACCGATACGACCTCGTCGCGCGCGCCGATACATAAGTCCGGCAGCAAAACGTATTCATCGGCACGTTGCGCCCACGCCATCGCGCTGATCGGGCTCAGGTCGAGCGAGCCGTCGGCCAACATCGCGTTGAGTTGTGCGGGTACGCCCGGAGCGAGCGTTCCCGGATACTCGAGCACGCCGCAATCGAATGCGGCGTACAACGGAACGACGTTAGTGTAGGCCATTCGCCCGCAGCGAAGCGTCACGCTTCGACGAGTTCTCGTTGCGGCGGCGTCCAATCGAAGGGAAACTCGTCGTAGGTTGAGTTGCGCCGGACCGCGACGTATCCCGCGTCTTCGATCAGGCGGCGAAACTCGCGATCGTCGACGTACTGGCCGGAGCGCGTGCCGGCCGAGTGGTAGATCATTTCCTCATCGGTCGAGCCGTGCGTGCCGTCCATGTCGTCGGCGCCGAACTGCAACGCGACCTGGCAGACCTTCAAACCTTGAATCATCCAGTAGGCTTTGATGTGATCGAAGTTGTCGAGCATCAACCGCGCGACGGCAAATGTTTTGAGATCGTCGAGGCCACTCGTCCAGCCGCAATACGACAACGCGTTGCCGTCGGGGTGAAACGCGAGCGGGATCAGCGCGTTGAAGCCTGGTACGCGAGCCTGCGACTCGCGCAGACGGATGAGGTGATCCACGCGGTCCTCGATCGACTCGATATGACCGTAGAGCATCGTCGCGTTGCTGGCCACGCCTTGGCGGTGCAGTTCTTCATGGATCGCAATCCAGTTGGCGCTCGATACTTTGTTCGGGCAGATCTTGGCGCGCGTTTCCTCGGCGAAGATTTCGGCCGCGCCGCCGTTGACGTTATCCAAGCCGGCTTCTTTGAGCGCCGATACGATTTCGGGAAACGAGAGCCGGTGGCGCTTGGCCATGTATTCGATCTCGGCCGCGGTAAAGAGCGATAGCTGCACGTGCGGCAACGCTTCCTTGAAGCGGCGCATCAGCGGGAGCCAATAATCGAGGGAGAGCTGGCGCGGGTCGTGGCCGCCGACGATGTGGATCTGATTGAAGTTATTGCCCGTCTCGACAGCCTTCTCGAACACTTGGTCGGCCGTCATGCGAAAGACGCGTTCTTTTTCTTTGAACTCGTCGGCAGCGAACGAACAGAACGTGCACGCGGCAAAGCAGACGTTTGTCGAGTTGATGTACCGATTGAGCACGTAGAACACTTTTTTGCCGCTCTTGCGCTCCTTGGCCGCTTTCGCCAACGAGCCCAGACCGTGCAAATCGTTGGTTCGATACAGCGCGATGCCGTCTTCAAGCGAGAGCGAGACGTTTGCGTCGATTTTGCGGGCTATGCCGGTCAGCCCCGGGTCGCGGTAAACCAAAACGGGCCTTTCTACGTGGAGGTACTGCCGAGGCGAAATCTTCGGGCTAACTCTACCCTCGCCCCGCGGGGCTTGCAAGCACCTTTGCGGGTAGCGCGGCCGCACCCGCGCACACGATCCCGATGGCCAGCAGCGCACCCCCGGCAAGGTCGGTGAGGTAGTGCGCTCCCAGCGAGAGCCGGGCCCAATAAACGGCCACCGTCAAGCATGCCGCCAGGACCGCCACGACCACTCGGCCGCGGTTCGGGAGTTCGCTTTGGTAGAGCAGCACCGCCCACAGAGCGTAAAAGCCCAGCGCGATCGCCGCATGGCTGCTCGGAAACGAAAACGCCGTTTCGTGCTTGACGAACCAATGGTCGGGCCGCGGACGCGCGTACACTTTTTGCAAGAAATCGGCCGCGCGCCAACACACCAGTAGGCTCGCGATCGAAAACAATATGCGCGACCGCCACGCGGGGTAGCGCCACGCGAGCGCGAGCAGCACGATCCCAACGACAATCAACATTTGCGGATAGCACGTCCAGGTCAGCCACCAGGCCGCCAGCACGCCACGACCGGCAAGTTGCGCTTCGATCGCTAGAAAGTTTGCGGGCTCGCCATTCGATCGCACCGCATTGCCAAGCAGCCAGAAGGCAACGAACGACAGCAGCGCTACGACGGCGAGCGCGATGCGCCGGTTCACGATTCCGAACCAAATAAATCGGTTTGCCGCTCCCCCGACGCCAGCCGTGGCGCAAGCAATTCCAGCTCGGCAAGCCCGACGACGATCTTGCGCGGCTTGGTGCCTTCGTGCGGCCCAACGATTTTGAACTCTTCGAGTTGCTTCATTAGCCTCACGGCACGCGGATGTCCGATCGAGAACTGCGATTGCAGTTGCGCGGTCGAAGCGTAGTTCGTTTCGATGATAAACTTCGCGGCGTCGTAACATAGCGGGTCGACGACTTTGCCGTTGTCCTCGTCGGCCACCGGCACGGCTTCGACTTCCAAGAGGTTGCTCGGGCGTGCCTGGCGAGCCCAGAAGTCGACCAAACGCTCGACCTCGGGCCCGGTGATCAACGCGCCCTGCGCGCGCACCGGTTTGGGCGCATCGATCGGGAGGTACAGCATGTCACCGCGTCCCAGCAGCCGCTCGGCGCCGTTCATATCCAGGATCACGCGCGAATCGGTTTGCGAACTCACGGCAAACGCGATACGCGAGGGGATGTTGGCTTTGATCAAGCCGGTGATAACGTCGACCGACGGGCGTTGCGTCGCGACGATCAAATGTATGCCGGTGGCACGCGCCAGTTGCGCTAGCCGGGTTACCGTCGACTCGACCTTGGCCGGTGCTACCAACATCAAGTCGGCCAGCTCGTCGATGACGATCACGACGTACGGCAGGTTCTCGTCGGGAAACTTCGCGTTGTACTCTTCGATCTTCCGCACGCCGGCTTTGGTGAACCGTTCGTAGCGCGAATCCATTTCTTTGGTCATCTCGAAAAGCGCGCCGGCCGCCATACGCGGATCGGTGATCGGCTCGCGAACCAAATGCGGGATACCGTTGTACATGCTGAGCTCGACGCGCTTGGGATCGATCATCAACAACTGCACTTGGTCCGGCGTCGCGCAGACCAATATCGATGCCAAGATCGTATTGAGGCAGACCGACTTTCCGGCGCCGGTCGCGCCGGCGACCAAAAGATGCGGCATCTTTCCGAGGTCGCCGAACACCGGCCGCCCGGTGATGTCTTTACCGAGCGCCATCCACAATGGCGGGATCTGCCCGCGATTCGGAATCGCTTCCAAGATTTCGCGAATCGCCACGATGGCGACGGTCTGGTTGGGAATCTCGATGCCGACGGCCGACTTCCCGGGAATCGGCGCTTCGATGCGCACGCTCGTTGCGGCCAACGCGAGCGCGATATCGTCGGCCAACGCGGCGATGCGCGAAATTTTGACGCCGCGTTCGGGCTTGAGCTCGTATCGCGTTACCGAGGGTCCGCGTTCGATGTGAACGACCTTGGCGCTGACGCCGAAACTCGCCAACGTATCTTCGAGAAGGTGCGCGCGGTTCGATTCGTCGGTTACCTGCGCCACGGGCGGATCGAAAATCGAAAGATCCGGCAACCGATAGTGAATCGAACCGTTGGTTGCAGGCTCGTACTCGCCCATCACACGCTTCGGCGGGCGGACGTCCTTGCGAACGTCCGGCGATTCTTCTAGTTCGATGACGCGCTCGACAGTCGGCGTAGGCGGGAAGTCGATGACGGTGGGAACGATCGGCGCCGGCGCGACCGTTTGCGGCTCGGGCGCCGCCTTCGGTGGCCGCGCTTCGAGCGCGAACGCTTCACGCAGCGACGCGTGTCCCGGCGGCAACTCGATCTTCGGTTTCGAAATCGCGGGCAACGACGGCATCTTGACCGAGCCGGCCCAACCGGCGACGCGTCCGATAGCACGTTTGAGGC
>DASXXU010000206.1:0-27331 GCA_036502885.1 Candidatus Tumulicola sp. | reverse complement strand
TCGTAAATCGTCACCAACTCGCTAGCAACGCGCTCGCCGATTCTGCCGCTGTACAACGACGTGCCGCGACGGTTGAAATCGCTTTCGAGCCCGTGGCCGACTGCTTCGTGCAAGAGAACGCCCCCGCCGCCGTTCCCCACGACCATCTCCATCTCGCCGGCGGGCGCGGAGATCGCCTCGAGGTTGACCGTCGCCACCCGTGCCGCATCGGAAGCCAACATTTCGGGCGTATGTTCGTCGAAATACGCCAGCGTCGTACGACCGCCGTCGCCGGCAAATCCCGACCCGCGTTCGCGCCCATCGTTCGCAACCGCTTGAACCCCCAAGGAAACCATCGGACGCCGATCGTGCACCAAGCGTCCGTCGCTGGCGGCTATCCACACTTCCTGTAACTCTTCGGAAACGTGGGCGTTGACCGATCCGACGCGAGCATCGAAACGGCGGGCCGCTACGTCAGCGCGTCCCAACAGCCGCACGAAGCATTCCTCGCCGCTAGCGCGTTCGGGAACGCGATACCATTCGTCGGCGGTAACCGGACGCAATCGCTCGACGTGCACGCTGGCGGTCTGCCCGGAACGTGCGATCAGCGCGGCCGAATCGGCAGCACGCAGCAAGGCGTCCTCGGCCAGTTCGTCGGAGAACGCATAACCCGACGACTCGCCCACGATCACTCGAATGCCGACCCCGAGGGTCGAAGTTATCGCGGTTTCGTGGATGCGACCGTCCTGCAACCGAAACGAACGGGCGACGCGGCGTTCGCAAAACACGTCGGCGAAATCGCCGCCGCGACGTAGCGCGCGTTCCAAGATTCGCGTGAATACCGATTGGTCTAACACTTTCAGAGGCTCGTTACAGCGACGCGAGACGGTCGACCGCGTGCACGATCGCCGCGTCGGGATCACCTGGCGATCCGTTGATCAAGAACGCAAACGCGATGCGGCCGTGATGCTGCGTATTAACGTATCCGGCCAGCGACGCGACCCCGCCGATGTGCCCGCTCTTGGCTCGCACCCGTCCCAGCGCCGACGTGAAGTCGTATCGGCGCAGCGTTCCTTCACGGCCGCCGGCCGGCAACAGCATGTACATCGACGCGTTGCCGCCCCGCGATTGCGCATCCGCCAGCAATCGCGCCAGCGTGATCGCAGCAATTCGATTCGCGTTGGAAAGCCCGCTGCCGTCGGTCAACCGCAAACCCGGCCGCGGTATGCCGCGCTCGCTGAGAAACTCCGTTTCCGCTTGCAATCCGGTGGCGTCGTTGCCGGTGCCGCGCTCTTCCCCGAGCGAACGCAACAACTGCTCGGCGTAGTGATTATCGGAGTAAAACAACATGTGCGTCTCGAGAGCACGCAACTGGTCGGAACGATGATCCCACAGCACGATCGTATCCAGCGGGGCGGCGGCCACGACCGGTTTCCCCGAAACCCGGATCCCGCGTTGGCGCATCAATTCGTCGACCACCGCGGCCGCCCAACGATTGACGCCGTGTACCGCGGTCCAAAAATGTTCCCGTATGCCGTCGACCGTCTGCGTCGATTCGACCGTATCCTCGTCGATCGACACGGCGTTGGTCGGGGCAGCATAATCCTCGTCGGCGTCGTCTTGGCTCCAATGCGGATTTTGCTCGGGCCCGTTCATCGCGCTGGCGTCGACCGCCACGTTACCCCGAACGCGACGAACGCCGGATCGCGCTAACGTTTTTACTCCAGCTTGTAAGTTTTCGCGCGTCAGCGACGGATCGCCCGATCCGATCAACCAAACGTTGCCGTCGAGCGTTCCGTCGGCCGCGGCCGGCGCTTGCGAAGCGAGCACCGTGTGATAGCGGAACGCCGGTCCGAGAACATCTAATGCGGTAGCCGCAACGACCAGCTTTTGTACGCTGGCGGGCGTTACCGCGCTCGCGGCACGATCGTCGAAGATGCTGTTGCCGTTACCGTCGACGACGGCAAGACTCCAGCCCTGCGCTCCCGCCGTGGCGGATGCGAAAGCGTCACGCAACTGCCCGCCGGCACGACGGATGTCGGCAGCGTTCCATACCGGCCCGGGCGACGGCGCCAGCAGTGCCGGCAGGTCGCGCATCAAATTCGCCGGCGTTCGTACGTCGGGTAATCGCGCCGATGCGTGCGCCGTGCGATCGCGACCCCACAACGAGGCCGCTAACGTAACGCATGCAGCCAAAACGGCGGCGGCGATTAGCCTACGCCGAAGGCCGCGCGAGCGCCTCGATCTTTTCCTGAAGCTTCCGCTGTTCTTCACGTAACCCATCGATGTCGGACCGCATTGCCGTGACTTGCGACGGCACCTTCGCGTTTTCGCGAACGCGCACGATTGCCTCCATCGCATCGCGACGCGTGCGGGCATCGGTCGCCGATGACGAAATCCTGTCGAGGGTCGAAAGCATTCGCGAATCGCCCAGCGCTTCGGCGGCGGCAACCGCTGCCAGTTGCACGAGATATGCTGGATCGTCGACTAGCTGTTCGAGCGCATCCACTACCGCGCTGCGCGTGGATTCGACGAGTTCCCCCAAGCGCGCGAGCGCCGCTGCGGCTGCCCGGCGAACACCTTCGTCACCCTGCGGCGCGGTCGCCGAAAGGATCGGGGCGAGCGCGCGTTGATCTGCAAGCTCGGCCAGCCCGCGCACCGCTCCGGCTTCGACCGTTCCATTCCACGTGCGCTCGCGCGAAGCGGTAACGAGAACGTCGAAGGCACGTGCGTCGCGCGTCTTCCCGGCGCTTTCCAACGCCGCCGCGCGAACGAAATACGAGGCGTCGTGCACGGCGCTGCCGAGCAACGCGGATGCGACGTCCGCCTCGCGAAAGTTGCCGAGCGCAGCCGCTGCCGCGCGACGCACTTTCGGCTCCTTGTGCGCCAGCGCGCGCAATAGAATTTCGCGAGCCCACGGCGCTCGCGTCGCGCCGATCGCGGCCGCAGCTTGTACCAGGACGCCCCAGAACGGCTCGTTCGAAAAGGCTTGCCGCAATGCGTCGATCGCCGCGGCCGATCCATCGCGCGCCAGCTCGCGCGACGCTCGAACGCGTGCGGCAACCGATGGATCCCCGAGCAGGACCGCTGCCGCCGCGCGCACGCCGAACTTGTAACTGACGTCGCCTAGGATAAACGCGCCCGGATCGAACCGAATCAACGCTGGTTCGGAATCGAGGGGAATCGTAATCGTTTCGTGCGAGCGATCGACGCTAACGCGCAGGCGCCGTTCGCCTTCCATCGGGCACGGCCCGGCATCGCGTGCGATCGCGGGGTTGCCGGCCACGAAACCAAGCTCGACATCGAAGCGATACGCCGGATTGCTTTCGTCGATCTTCTGCTTTTGATCGATGGTGACGGTCGCTACGCGGCGCTCGTCATCCCACGCGACCGCGACTTCCAACTCCGGATGGCCTCCGCGGAAGACCCACTGATCGAAGAAGGCGCGCAGGTTACGTCCGGTTGCTTCTTCGATGGCGCGGATCAAGTCGATCGTTTCGACGTTGCGTTCTGCGTTGCGGTCGACGTAACGCTGTATGGAACGCCAGAACCGCGCGTCGCCTAAGTTACCGCGCAGCATGTGCAGTACCGCGCCGCCCTTTTGATACAGATGGCGGTCGAAGATCTCGATCGGATCGCGGAACGTATTGTATACGATCGGCCGCCGGTAGCGGTTCGCGTCCTCTTCGAGGTACGCGGCGACGAACTCGAAGACGTCGTACTGGTACTCGTCGTAACCTTTGTCTTCTTCGCGCCAAACCGCTTCGAAGAACGTGGCGAAACCCTCGTTAAGCCAGGCGTGCGCCCAGTCGCGGCACGTCAGCAAATCGCCAAACCATTGGTGCGCGAGCTCGTGTGAAACGAGCGGATCGCTCGAAAAATCCAAGTGCGCGGTCGCGTCGTGCAGCGTACGATCGGTTTGCGTTGTCGCCGACGTGTTCTCCATGCCGCCGAAGATGAAGTCGGTGACGGCGATCTGCGAATAGCGCGCGTATGGGTACGCGCGCCCCGTACGGCGCTCGAACGTTTCGATCATGCGCGGGGTATTCGCGAACGAACGCTCGCCGTCGGCTTCGCGTCCCGGCAAAACGTAGTAGTACACGGGGGTGCGATTCGCGCCGGCGGTTCCTTGATCGATCTCGACGAACGGGCCCGCGACGATCGTCATCAAGTAGGTACTATGCGGAACGTCTTGCCGGTAATGGAAGGTCGTTTCGCCCGCGCTTTCGCGTTTTTCGATCAGCGCGCCGTTGCCGAGCGCGAACGTTCCGGACGCAACCGTGATCCGCGTTTCCGTAGGCTGCTTCTCGCTGGGACGATCGATGCATGGAAACCAGTAGCGCGCGTTTTCATCCTGGCTTTGCGTCCATAAATGCACGCGCTTTTCGGGATGTCCCGGCGTCGGCGCAATAAAAAATAACCCGTGCCGGGGCCGAACGGCGCGATACCGTATCGAGAACGTCGTGCGTTCGCCGGCCGCCAGCGGCGGGGCGAATTCGATATCGAGCGTGCCGTCGCGACGTTCGAAGCCTTGAGAACGTCCGTCGCGCTCGACCGAGTCGATCTCGAGGTCGACCGCATTCAATGACACCCGCTCCACCGGTTCGTCGAGCGCGCGCACCGTGGTGGCGCAGGTCCCTTCGAGGGTTTCGGCTTCGAAATCCGGACGCAGGTCGAGCGCTATCCGCTCGACTTCGACGATGCGATCCGGCCCGTAGTTTGCCCTCGCTCCGGGCAATGCAAAAGCTCGATGGTCGCTGGTACCGTCACCGTTGGTCATGGGGCGGGTTCGTTTCGCTCGTCGGCTTGCGTCGCCCCCCCGGTTACGTCCAGTATACTCCCAGTAATGAAGTCGCGTTCCGGCGCGACCAAGAAACGAATCGCATCGGCGATATCCTCGGCGCTGCCGGCGCGTGCGACCGGATTGCGCGCGGTGCGGGTGCGCGCGACGTTTCGATCGATGGTTTTGTCGCGAACGTAGCCCGGAACCACGACGTTAACGGTGATTCCATGACCGGCTTCCTCCAGCGCGAGAACGCGTGCGAAGGTCGTTAGCGCGCTCTTCGCGGCTTGATAGAATGCAAAGCCGGCAAACGGCTGTGTCGTCGCCGCCCCCAGCGATCCGAAGAGTACGATGCGACCGAACTTGGCCGCGCGCATCTGCGGCAGCACCGCGCCGGCGGATTGAACCGCGCTGCGTACGTTGCCGTCGAAGGCTTCGGAGTAATCCTCGAGCGTTAGCCGTTCGAAGCGCTTTATCGAAAGCGGTCCGGCGCCATGGACCAATGTATCGAACGGCCCCCATCTATCCACTATGTCGCGCAACGCGGCTGCGACGTCTTCCGCGGGCGCCGAGAAATCTACGCGATCGGCGCTGGCGCTCGCCCCCGCGGTGCGAATCGCTTCGAGGGTGCGATCGGGTTCGGTGGTGCGAAAGGTGATGGCGACGTGTTCGAAGCCATCGCCGGCGAGAGCAACGGCGGCGCGTGCTGCGAGTCCAGCCGCCGCCGCCGTTACTAGCGCCCGTCGGACCATTCGGCCAGCTTTCTAATACGCGGCCTGATAGAACGTCCAGCGTACATCGAACGGGTCGCCGCGTTGCGTGATCCCGCGAACGCGAACGGTATGGTCGCCCATGCCCAGCGAACGCGGGGCGGAGAAGTAATACCACTGCGCGGTCCGGGATATCTCTCCGTTCACGAGTCTGCCATCGACCCAAGCCTGAAACGATGCCGGACGCACCTGTTTGTCGACCTGGAACCGCAGTTGCGGCGCGTGATTGTAGATCGTACCGGTCGGCCAGTGGTAGACCAGCGACGCGCCGGATGGCGGCGGGGGCGGAGGCGGATTCGGCGGCCGTGGGTTGGGAGGCCGGGGCGGCGGATAGGGCGGAGGTTGATTGCCGCCGGACGGGCGTCCGCCGGTGATCGTGACGGTGCTGGACGCGTCGTTCCAGTTCACCCCGGCGCCGAGTGCTTGCGCGATGAATCGAAGCGGTACAAGCGTGCGTGCGCCCACCAAGAATGGCGCCACGTCCAACGTTTCCGGTTGGCCCCCGACGGTTGCTTGAAGCGATCCGATCGTAAGCGAAACCGTCCGGCCGTGGGCCGTCGCGTTAATCTGGCCGTTTGAATAAACGACCGTAGCGCCAAGTTGCTCGAAGACACCGCGTAACGGAACGAAGACGCGGCCCGCCCGTACGATAGGCGGTTGGTCGAATGCGACCGGTTGCCCATTCAAGACAACCGTCACGGATTGCGCCCGAGCCGCCGGCGGCGCAACCAGGGCAACAGCCGCTATGAGCGCTACAGAGCGAACCGCGCGGCTCGCAGAGAGAAGCTTCATACCGCAACGGTACCCGAGCCCGCTCGTAGGCAAACGAGCGGGCGCCCGAATCTTATGCGATCGGCGACGGGGTCTGCGACATCTCGGCTGCGACCGCTTGGCGGTCCGCCTGGCGTTCGTACCATCCGATCCACGAGTTGTAGATCATCGGCACGAGAAACAACGTCAGGATCAGCGAGCTTGCCAATCCACCGATGATTACCGTACCCATGGCTTGGCGCCATTCACCGCCCTCGGCGAAACCCAACGACAACGGAAGCATGCCGAAGATCATCGCGCACGTCGTCATGAGAATCGGGCGGAATCGCGTCGTGGCGGCTTGCAGCACGGCGTCCCGAACGCGCATGCCCCTGCGGCAAAGCGTGTTCGAATAATCGACGAGTAATATACCGTTCTTCGAAACCAATCCGAACAACATAACGATGCCGATCATCGAGATGATGTTGAGCGATTGACCCGCGTTGGGTTCGATGCGATGCATCAGCGCCAGCCCGCTCAACGCGCCGATGATTGCCAGCGGCACCGAGAACATGACGATCAGCGGTTCCAAGAACGAGCCGTACAGGATGACCATGAGCATGTACACGAGCATGAACGACGTCAGCAGTGCGATGCCCATGTTTTGCAACGTCTCGATCATGTACTGCGTATCGCCCTGCGCCGTCAGGCCGACGCCCTCGGGCAGAAAGCCGGGTGTCTTTAGCGCCTTCTCGAGCGGACCGGTGACCGTGCCGAGCGAGTAACCGGGTAATACGCCGCCGTAAACGTTGACGACGCGTTGACGGTTCAATCGCTGGATTTGCACGGGCGCTTTGGTCCACACGAAATCGGCGACGTCCGAAAGCGGAACGATCGTGCCGTCTTGCGCACGTACGCGAACGGTCTTGAGGTCTTCCACGGTCGAACGGTAGCTCAGCGGAAACTGCACGCGCACGTCGACCAAGCCGTTTTCGGTTCGAACCTTCGTCGCCACCGCGCCATCGACCGCGAAGCGCGCGACAGCGGCCGCGTCCGCCGGAGCGACGCCGAGAACTTCGGCGCGCTGCGCGTCGACGTTGACGTTCAAGCGCGGTGCCGCTAGCTCGTTGCTGGTGTCGACGTTGACGCTGCCCTTCGTCTCGCGCAAGAAGTTCGCGACTTTTTCGGCCGCCGGTCCGATTACATCTTCGGGTCCGGAAAGCGAGTAGAAGATCGAGCTTCCGGATCCGCCGCCGCTATCGCCGGCGACTTGGAACGATCCGCCCGGAACCAAATAATCAAGTTTGCGAATTTGGTCGATGATGGAGTAGGTTTCTTTACGCCGGTCCGGCAGCGTTTGCGCGTTGAGGCGCGCGTAGTTGTCGCCGATAGCGCTACCCCAGCCTTCCGGCTTGCGCCCGACCGTCGAACTGACCGATTGAATTCCATCGATCTTGAGGATCGAGGTTTCAAGTTGGCTGACGTACTTCTCGGTGACGGTTAGCGGCGTTCCGGGCGGGTACGTCACCGTCATCGCGATCGAACCGTTTTGAACGGCCGGCACGAAATCAAAACTGATCGGCCCGAGGATCGGCAGCAGGATCGCGAGCACGACGGGCACCGCGAACGTGGTGACCGTGATCCAGAATCCGCGCCCGGTTGCCGCCAGCCATTGGCCGGTGATACGTAACGTGTTGAGCGTGCCGTCGATTACGAAGCTGGAGGCGCGCCGTAGCAACGGCTTGCGCCCGGCGCGCGACCACCGCAGCGCCAACCGTTTGGACGGCACGGATTTGCGGACGAACATTCCGCCGACGTGCCACACTAATGCCAGCACCAAGAAGATGACGTTGACCGCAATCGTAGTGGTTCCGGCACCCGTAGCCAACGTCAGCGCGTTGACGACCAAGACCACGCAGAGGTACACGACGAACAACCCGTGATCGAGTCCGAACTGCAACGCGCGGGTGCGATACCAGCCGAGGATACGGTCGTAGTTCGTTACGAACGCGGCCAGGAATAGCACCGCAAAAATCATCACCGGGATGACCAGGTTGAGTTCTTTCGGCATGCCCAGCTTGCCGAACGGAACGAAGTAGACCACGGCTGCGGCTCCGATCAGCCACGCCGCGAACTTCCAGGTTCCCACCGCATCCAGCCACTTCGGCTTGGCGATCGAGCGTTCTTTAACGCTCCACCTCGCCGCCAGGAGCGGCGTGAGCGTGAACGAGACCAACAGCGAGAACAACGTCGCGATGACGATGACCGCACCGAATTCGCGTAAGTATTGCCCGACGATGCCGGGCAGAAATGCAATCGGCAAGAACACGACGACGTCGACCATCGTGATCGCGATCGCCGCGCCGCCGATTTCGCTGCGGCCGTTGATCGCTGCGTCGATCGGGTCTTCACCCAAATCTCGATGCCGGGTAATGTTCTCTAAGACGACGATCGAATCGTCGACCAAGATACCGATGATCAGCGACAACCCCATCAGCGACATCGAGTCGAGGTGGAAGCCAAAGGCGTTCATCAGGACGAAGGTCGAGAGGATCGAGGTCGGGATGGCGACCATAACGACGACCGCGTTGCGCCACAAGTGCAAGAACAGCATCATCACGATCATCGTGAGGATGACGCCCTCGAACAGCGACTGCCACACGCCGTTCAGCGATTTTTGGGTGTAGTCTGCCGGTGCGTCGATTTCGTTGAACGTCAGCTCGGGGAACTGCGCTTCGATCGCCTTAATTTTTTCGCGCGCGACCGCGGTCGATTTGATTTCATCCGCATTGATGTTGCGGCTCAAGCTGACGTAGAGTCGCGGCAGGCCGTTGTAATGCGAGATCGACGTCGGCTCCACGTGTCCGTCGTCGGCCGTCGCTACGTCGCCGATGCGCATGCCGCGCATCGACATGCCGCTCACGGGGAGCGGGATGTTGAGCAAGTCTTGGAACGAGTTGATCTCGGCGTGAACCGAGACGCTGGTCTCGCGGGTGGGCTCGCGCAAGATGCCGCCCGGAAGATTGGAATTGTTGGCCGCGACCGCATCGAAGACGTCGCGCAGGGTCGCGCTGCTTCCGAGCAGCTTGGCCGGAATCGGCTGCACGTGGAACTCGCGCGCCGAAGCGCCGTACACGTCCACGCCTTGTACGTTCGGGATCGCCTTGAGAAGGGGCTCGATGCGATTGGTTACCAGATCGGCCAGCGCCGTTTGCGGTAACGTCTTCGAGCTGACCGCGATGTCCAGCAGGGGCTCCGACGCGCCGTTCTTGTAGACGAACGGCGGGTCGAGGTCGGTCGGCAGGTACACGCGCGCCGTATCGACCGCGCTCTGCACGTTGATCGCGGCGACATCGAGGTTGGTACCGAGCTTGAACTGCACGCCGATAGTGGCGCTGCCCTCTTGCGCGGTGGCCGTCAGTTGATCGAGGTTGTCGATGCCATCAAGCTGATCTTCGATCGGCTTGATGACCAACCGTTCCATCTCTTGCGGTGAGGCGCCGGGATAGCCCGCGTCGACCTCAACGATCGGGAAAGCGGTACCGGGCGGGTCGTTACTACGGCCGATCTTGGCATACGCAAACAGACCGAAGACGGCCAGCGCGATGAAGACCATCGCCGTGACGACGGGCTTGTTAATCGAAAATCGGGTCAGCCACACGTGCGGGAAACCTCTCGTCGGGCGGTCACCATGTCGATTGCTCTACGCATCGCCCGGGGCAACTGTTTCAAAGACTAACACGCCGCTTTTACAGCCGGCGTCAAAAATGCATGAAAAGAGCGCCCACCTTTCGTAGGTGCCAGTCGCTTAGCGTTCCGATTGATCGCCAGCCTGAAAAGGCCCTTAGGACGAGCGCAGGTAGGGGATGCCTCGTCAGGAATCGCCGCAGTCTGAACCCCACGACTCACTAAAGGGAGAATTCACCCATGATCGCACCATCCTACCGTCGAGCTTCGGCTGCCGCGGCGGTCGTTGCTTTCCTTAGTGCCTGTTCGAGCGGGAGCAACTCGTTCGCACCGAGCCAAGCCTCACAAAGCATGTCGCAAGCCCACGTTGCATCCGGAATGCATCTCGTACGCGGATCCGTCGTCGAAGGATCGTACCCCGTACCGTCGCTTCCGCGTCCTTGGAACTTGGTTCACGCGTGGCCGCAGAAGGGCAAAGCCCAGCAACTCTTGTTCGTTGCCGACCCGCAAGATAGCCAGGTCCTGATGTACGACCCGACTACACCCAATCCGAAGTCGGAAGGCTCCATCACCACGGGTATCGATTACCCATTCGGACTCGCGACGGACAAATCAGGAACGCTTTACGTTGCGAACCTCTTGGGCGACACGGGCTCTACGACCGGCTCGATCACCGTTTATCCAAAAGGCAAGACGTCACCGAGCCTAACGATCCAAACCGGTATGCAAGCTCCGTACGGCATCGCGGTCGACTCGAAGGGCGATATTTTTGCCACCAACCTCAACACGGATACGATCGTCGCCTACAAAAAAGGCAAGACGTCGCCGTATGAAACGATCGCTTTCAGCGCATTCGGTCAAGCGCTCGGCATCGCCGTCGACGCCAAGGACAACGTGTGGATTGGAGACGATTCGTCGAGTGCGGTGTACGAAATTCCCAAAGGCAAGGCGACACCGGCAAACGCCGGACTCTCCGGCCTGAATGGAACCATCGGCGTTGCGTTCGGAAAGAAAGACGTACTGTATGCGGCCAACTTCGGCGGATCGAACGTGGACATCTACGCGTACGGCTCTACATCTCCGAAAACGATTATCACCGACGGCATCGAAGCGCACGGGCCGACGCTCGGCGGATTCGATGGCAAAGGCGATTACTTTCAGTCGAATCAAGACGGCAACGTGAGCGGCTACAAGAGCGGCAAAACGAAGGTCTTCTCGACGATCACCGGCATCCCCGATCCTCGCGGAATCGCGTCGGTCCCAGCCGTCGTAAAATAACCGGCCACCTTACCACCGCAAACTGGAGATAAATGAAAACTCCGGGGGGCTAAACGCCCTCCGGAGTTTCGTAATTAACGCCCTGAAGCGGCGCTCCGCACCGCCCGTCCTCGTGAACAATGTGTTCTATGCAAAAAGAAACTCTGAAGGGGCTCTCCGCACGACCCGTCCTCGTGAACAATGAAGCCTCTCAAGAGGCCGGGCGAACGATCGTGTTTCCGCCGCAACCTGTTGCGGCCTCAGTGCAGATCGGAGCCGGCCTCTTCAGAGGCGAAAACATGCGCAAGACAGGACTTGAACCTGCACGAGATTACTCTCGCTAGCACCTCAAGCTAGTGCGTCTACCAATTCCGCCACTCGCGCGCATGAGGACCGGGTTTCCGGCTTCGGTAGTCTAGCCGCTATCGCATGTTGGGGTCAAGCGCATCGCGCAGACCGTCGCCGATGTAGTTGATCGCCAAAACCGTGACCAAAATGCAGACGCCGGGAAAGACCGCGGCCCACCAGGCGGTTTCGACCGTTGCCTGCGCGTTCGAGAGCATATTGCCCCACGAAGCGGTCGGCGGCTGGATGCCAAACCCTAAGAACGACAGCGTCGACTCCAGAATGATGACGCCGGCGATATCCAGCGTGGCCTGCACGATGATCGGAGCGATGGCATTCGGCAGCAAGTGCCGGAAGATGATCCGCCCGTCGCGGTTGCCGACGGCTCGAGCGGCTTCGGCAAACTCACGCTCGCGCAAGCTCAGGAACGAGGCTCGAACCAAACGCGCGACGCTCATCCACGACAGCGCGCCGATGATCAGCACGATCACACCGAAGTTCAGGGCCGCTTTCGAAGAGCTCGCTGCGACGATTGCGGTCAATACCAGCAGCAGCGGCAACAGCGGAATCGACAAGAATACGTCGGTGACACGCATGATCGACCAGTCGACCCATTTGCCGTAGTACCCGGCGATGGCGCCCAGTGAGGTGCCGATCAGCACCTCCATGAGCACGGCGAAGAACCCGACCATCAGCGAAATGCGCGCGCCAAACAGCAGGCGCGAGAACAAATCGCGGCCGACTTCGTCGGTGCCTAGGACATGGCCCCAGCACTGCGCGTGGTCGACAAAGCACGGCGGAAGCGGCGGACCCTGCCAATGCACTTCATCGATGGCGTTGGGATCGAACGGCGCCAACTGTTTGGCAAAGACCGCCGCCAACACGATGATCGAAAGCACGACGATGCCCGCGATCGCCAGTTTGTGCCGGCGCAGCCGGGTCCAAAACGTGACTTTAGAAACGTTTTGATCGTCGTCTACCGCACCCGGTTGGAGTGGAATCGAAGCTGACATATGCTAGTCGTACTTCACGCGCGGATCGAGCCACGCGTACACAACGTCCGCCAGCAGGTTCGAAAACACGACCGCGACGGCAAGAATGATCAGGATCCCCATGAGCAACGAGATGTCGCCCTGCGTGAGGCCGTTGTAGAACAGCCGTCCGGTGCCGGGCCACGCGAAGATATCTTCGGTAATGATCGCGCCGCCAAGCACGCCCGGCAGCGAAAGCGCGACGATCGTTACGACCGGGATCAGCGCGTTCTTCAAACCGTGTTTGAACAAGATCGCGCGGAAGGCCAAGCCCTTAGCGGCGGCGGTACGCATATAATCGGTGTTCAGAACCTCCAGCAGCGACGACCGCATGAACCGGCTGAACAGCGCCAGCGAGAGCAACGACAGCACGATGGTCGGCAAGATCAAGTGCGAGAGTCGATCGCCCCAATCGAACGTGTCGCTGGCCGAAATACCGGCCGACGGCAGCTGAATCTGATAGCCGAATGGCAACGGGATGCCGTGCACCGCGAACGCCAGCTGCATCATGAGCGCAAACCAGAACACCGGCATCGATTGGCCGAAGAATGCCAGCGTCGTTATCAAGTAGTCCACGGCGGTATAGCGATAAACGGCCGAAACGATCCCGGCCGTGACACCGATGGCCAGCGAGAACACGAACGACGTAAGCATCAGCTCGAGCGTGGCGGGAAGCCGTTCGAGGATCGCTTGCAGCACCGGCTCGGAGTTGCTGGTCGAATATCCCATGTCGCCGGTCAGCACGTGCAGCAGCCACTTGAGGTACTGAATCGGCACGGGCTGATCCATGCCGAGGTTGTGCTTGAGGCGCGCGATATCGGCCGGCGTGATGTGTGGATTGGCGAGATAGGGCGCCAGCGGCCCGCCCGGCATGTTATAGAGAATGGCGTAGAGGATGATCGAGATGAGCAGCAGCAGCGGAATGGACTGCAGCGTGCGACGCACGACATAAGTTAGCAGCGAACGTATCCTCCGGCGGCGCTAGTTAGCAGATTGCGCACAAATGCCTTCCGTATCAACCGATGTGAAACGCCTTCAGAGCCGCAAACGCCAAACCGGTAAGCGTGAGTAGCAAGCCGCCGATGAAGCCGGCGTAGCGTTCGGCGATTCCGCCGATACGCGCGCCCAGGGTAAGACCCAGGCCGGTCGCGCACACAGACACCGTCGCTATCGCTGCCAAAGCAACGACCGGCGGCACGCCGATGTAAAGGATCGAGAAGCCGATACCTAACGAATCCAAGCTGATGGCGAGCGAAGCGACGAACAGGCCCCAGCCCTTCGATAAATCGAGTTTGGCCGCGGTACTTTTCGAGCGGCTTTCGTTCATCATGAAAATGCCAAGCACCACCAGCGCGCCGAACCCGACGTATCCGGCAACCTCGCCGAACAGGTGGCCGGCGACCGCGCCGATACCGGCCCCAACGAGGTTCATCGTGACCTCGGCCGTGGCGAACGCGATGCCGATGCGCCACTTCAGCCCAAGGGGCACCCCACGCACCCCAACGCCGACGCTGACCGCAAACACGTCGAGCGACAAACTCAACGCGACGAACGCGATTTTGATGGCTGCCGTCATTTGATTCGCTGGATCTTTCCGGTCGCGGGTCTTTTACTGCTAGCCGGCATCGTGGCGCCGGTCATCGCAGTGCTCTTTTCGATCTCGCCCGGCGACGCTGTCGCGTCCTTCGACGCCGGCGCCCGGGCTGCGCTGCGCGTATCGCTGGCCGCGTCCCTGAGCGCGACCGCGGTCGCAACGCTGCTCGGCGTTCCGGCCGGATACTGGCTGGCACATGCGCGACGGGGTGTTCGTGCCGTCGCGTTGTTTCTACTCGCGCTACCGTTGGCATTTCCGCCGGTGGCTTCGGGGCTAATGCTGATCGTATTGCTCGGCACCAACGCGCCGGCCGGCGCCTGGCTTGCCGCGCACGGGTTACGCGTGCCGGATACGCTCGCCGGCGTCACCGTTGCCGAGTTCTTTGTTTCGGGATCGTTCGTAACGATCGCGGCGACTGCGGCGTTCGCCGCGGTCGAGCCGGTCTTTTTGGACGCCGCGCGTACGTTGGGGGCCGGTGAGTGGCGGATCTTCGCACGTATCGCTTTACCCGCCGCGGCCGGAAACGTACTCGCCGGCATTACCTTCGCTTGGCTGCGGGCGATCGGCGAGTACGGCGCGACCAGCGTGCTGGCGTACCACCCCACGTCGCTCCCGGTCGCATTGTACGTGTCGCTTTCTGCGCAGGGCGTGCGGCAGGCACTGGCGCTGTGCTACGGATTCGTCGTATTAGCGGTCGTGGCGCTCCTCGTCGCTTGGATTCTGCGCCGTCGCGTCGTACCATGACGGCCATGGCGTTGTTGGACAAACTGTTCGAACCGAATTCCGCGTTCCAAAAGAACTTTTTCTTCCTGGCCAAACGATTCGTCCCGGGCGAAACGATCGAATCGGCCGTCTCGACCGTTCGAGAGTTGAACGCGGCCGGGATGAGCGCCTCGCTCGATTATCTGGGCGAAGACGTGACCCAGCGCTCCGAAGCCCTGCATACGGTCGAAGCCTATTCGCAGATCCTCGCAGCGTTACGAACGGCCGGCGTCAACTCCAACGTTTCGATAAAACTCACGGCGTTGGGCTTGTTGATCGACGAGGATTTTGCGTTCGAGAACGTCATGCGCATCGCCGAATGCGCCGCACAAAACGCCGACCCGTTCGTGCGCATCGATATGGAAGGTTCGGCCGTGACGGATGCGACGCTGCGCGTATTCGAGCGCGCCTACGCGGCGAATCGAAACGTCGGCATCGTCTTGCAAGCGTACCTCAAGCGCACGGCTGCGGATGTCGAACGTGCCGTCGAACTCGGCGCGCGCGTGCGTATCTGCAAGGGCGCGTATAGCGAACCGCCCGAGATCGCCTATCAACATATGCCGGAAATACGCGAGAACTATTTGCGTCTAGCCAAGCGATTGTTGGTTGCCGGTAAGTATCCCGGGATCGCGACCCACGATCGCCGCTTGGTCGCGGCCATCCGCGAGTTCTGCGCGCAAGAATCGATACCGCCGGAACGCTACGAGTTTCAGATGTTGCACGGCTGTCGTCCGGCGTTGCAGCGCGAGCTCGTCGAAGCGGGTTACAACATGCGGGTGTACGTTCCGTTTGGAACGCATTGGGCGGGATATTTCTATCGCCGCGTGCTAGAACGGCGCGAGAACGCCTGGTTCGCGATCTCGTCGATCTTCTCGCGCTAAGGATCGTGCGCGCGGTCGTGCAACGCGTTTCGTCCGCGCGCGTGATCGTGGACGGTGTAGTAACCGGATCGATCGATCGCGGCCTGCTGGTCTTGCTGGGCGTCGGTGAATCGGACGCCAATGCTGCAGCCGAGTGGATCGCGGAAAAGATCGCGACGTTGCGCATTTTTCGCGACGACCGCGGGCTGATGAACCTATCGGTCGAGCAAACCCGCGGAGCCGTCCTGCTGGTGTCCCAGTTCACGCTATTCGGGGATGCGCGCCGCGGGCGCCGGCCGTCTTTCGCATCGGCTGCCTCCGGGGAACGTGCGCAAAAGCTCTTCGAATTGGCCGGAAACGGCCTCGAGCGGCGCGGCCTGACGGTGGCCTATGGGGTCTTCGGAGCGGACATGGATGTGGAGTCAAGCAACCAAGGGCCCGTAACAATTCTTCTAGATTCCGACCGAACGTTCTAGGAAGGCGGCCGCCAGCGTAAAACCTTTGGAGTGCCCCCCTAACCTTTTGAGCGTAAGCTGCGTTCACTGAATGTACGCTCGGCCGCCTGGGCCAGCGTAGTCGAAACGATAGGACGTGCCAGTGTCTGAACAAGCCAAGCGACCGGCGGGAATGTCGGTTCGCGAAGCCGGCCAAAAAGGCGGCGAGACCGTCAAGCAAAAGTATGGCCCCGAGTTTTACGAACAGATCGGCCGCAAGGGTGGCCTCGCGACCAAGCTAGCCCACGGCCACGAATTTTACGAGCAAATCGGGAAAAAGGGCGGCAAGAAGGGTGGCGAAGCTACCCGCGATCGCTACGGACCCAACTTCTACGAAAAAATCGGACAAAAAGGTGGCCAAAAGGTCAAACAACTCATTGAAGAAGGCAAGCGCGCCGCTGCGGCCGCGCGCGAGCAGCGCGCCAGCTAGAATCCCATCGGCGCTCTGGTTGAGCGCCGCGGTGGCGGCCTCGCTTGTCTTGGCCGCCCACAGCCCCGCCCGCGCGTATCCGATCGCGCCGCCCCCCAGACCTCAGGCGTCGGCGCAAACCACACCGCAGCCGGTTGGGGACGTTTTGCCGTTCGATTCGAACCTGACGTTCACGATCGACGATTCGATCTCGTCGAAGTCGTCTAAACGCGGCCAGGTCATCGGCGTGCGGCTTAAAAACCCGCTCGTCGTTGGTGGACGCACCATCGCGCCGGCAGGTACGCCGGCCAAGCTTCGCATCGTCGACGTGTCGCCTGCCGACATCGGCGACGTTTACGGTTTCGTCGACATTTTCTTCGAGCCGCTCGAGCTCCCCGACGGACGTACCGTTCCGCTGCGAGCCCCGATCGCGCGTCTAGCTCCGCACGATTCGTCCGGGCACGAGTCGACCGTCGAACTCGAGGACACGATCGAAGACGAAGTGATCCCGTATCACTTCCTGTATCACATCTTCCGCAAAGGCAAGAACTTCGTGCTCGGCGCAGGCGCCCAGATTCCGGCCCGGACCGAAGCGACGATCACCGCCCTGCCCAACGGAACCGTTGCGATCGAAACGCCGCGGCCCATGCGACCCGAGCTTCAAATGCCGAAATCGACGTTCCCTTCGCAGCCCGCCGCGACGCCGTTTGCCAACGGTGCGAACCAGGGTGGACGCTACCAATCTCGACCGTCTCGAGGTCCCCATCCGTCGGCGTCGCCGTCCGGATCGCCGTCGCCGTCCGCGTCCGGATTGCCGTCTCCGTCCTCCGTGCCGAGCGTATCGCCGTCACCGGCCGGAACGCCGTGGCCCACCCCCGAACCGCCCACGCCGACTCCCTCTCCGTAACGAAAGGCTCAGCGACGATGCAACTGCGTTCCACGCTGCTCTCATTGACGTGCGCGGTTGCGGCGATAGCCGCGAGCGTCGGCGCCACCCCGGCTCCCAAAGCCACCATGTCGCCCTATCCGCAAGGCGGCGAGGTGTCGTTCGTAAAGTCGATCAGCGCCGATCTGAGCAGCCGTTTCCCGAATCCGCAGGCGGCCGAAGCGGCCGGCTATTTCCGGTACACCAACGTCGACGAAGACGGCGCCATCAGTTACGCCAACCTGCACTGGCAGAGCGGGAACCCGCACCAACCCAGTCAGCTGTGGTACGACGCGAAAGGGAACTTACTCGGCGCAGATTTTTCGGCCGTGCAGAGTTCGTCGCCGTCGCAACCGCAAGTGTGGGGTGTCGACCCGCGTCGCTGGACGTCGTTCCGCGAACACGTTCATTACGTTTTGCTGCAACCGGATGGAACGCAAAAGTATGGCGGGGTGAGCGCCAAAAAATTCGCAGCCGCCGGCGGCAACGTCGACGATCCCAAGGCGCAAACGCTCGTAAAGATGGGCCTCGCGACCTCAGCCGACCAGGTAGCGCGCGTCTTTCTGTTTCCGTCGATCTGGGATTTGATCGTCTGGGTGAAGCCCAATCCGGCGGGCGCTTTCGCGGATGTGAATCCGTCGGTCACGACATCCACGGCCTCCCCCGACCCGATGTAACGACGGGCGGTTAACGCCGCCCTATTTGCTGCAACGGTTCGAAGCGATGTCGTATGCGATGTCGGTGGCGCTGTCTTCGGCCGTACCGATGGCATCGAGTTGGCGGTCGTAATGCAAATACGACTTGATGTCCTTATCCGCCGACGGCATCGCTTCGACTGCCGGCGTCCAGCCGTTGAGCGGATGCGGGCCGCGTTGGATGTTATAGTCCATCATGAACTGCACCAGCGACTCCAGGTCCTGGGAGAGCTGAAACTGATGCGTGTATGCGTCGCTCAACTTCGTTGCTGCGTCGCGCATTTGTTTTGCGGCGGCCGGATCGGTCGTCAGCGAGGCGGCGTCGTGCAGCCGGTCGATCTCGACGCGCATCGGGTGCAGCGATGCCAGCAGTACGTTCGATTCTTTGGTCATCTTCGCGCGCAGATCCAAGAATCGATTGGCGTAATCGGGATACTCGAACATATTGTTCATATCGTCGAGCTGTACGCCGACGGCGGTGAAGACGCGGTCGTTGGCCAGCATCGGCTTCAACGCCGCGTTGAAATGCTCGGCCAGCGCGTTACAATACGGCGACGAAATGACCGTCACGATCGATTTGAGTTCGGCGCGGGGCGTCGGGGTCGTGGAGGGCTGTGGCGACGGCGTGGCGCCGGCCAGAGCGATAGCGAGCGCCAGCACCGGACGCATCGCGCCGCCCATCATTCGTTGCTCCAGTAATCCTTCAGCGCTTTGCCGCGCGACGGATGGCGCAACTTGCGCAGCGCTTTCGCTTCGATCTGGCGGATGCGCTCGCGCGTCACGCCGAACTCCTGACCGACCTCTTCCAGCGTGCGTTGATGCCCATCTTCGAGCCCAAAGCGCAGCACCAGCACCTTGCGTTCGCGATCGGTGAGATTTTGCAGAACGTCCTGCATCTTCTCCTTAAGCAACATCACCGATGCCGCTTCGGCCGGAGCGACCGCCTCTTGGTCCTCGATAAAGTCGCCGAGATGAGAATCTTCTTCTTCACCGATCGGCGTTTCGAGGGAAATCGGCTCTTGCGAGATCTTCATAACCTCGCGCACTTTTTCGGGCGTGAGACCCATCTGTTCGGCGATCTCTTCCACGGTGGGCTCGCGTCCGAGTTCTTGTAAGAGCTGGCGCGATACCTTGATCAATCGATTGATCGTTTCGACCATGTGGACCGGGATGCGAATCGTGCGAGCTTGATCGGCCAGCGCGCGCGTAATGGCTTGCCGGATCCACCATGTGGCGTACGTCGAGAACTTGTAACCCTTGCGATAGTCGAACTTTTCGACGGCGCGTATCAAGCCGAGGTTGCCTTCTTGAATTAGATCCAGAAAGAGCATACCGCGTCCGACGTATTTCTTCGCGATCGAAACGACCAGGCGTAGGTTGGCCTCGGTGAGTTGGCGCTTGGCTTCGTCGCCCGAATCGACCACGGCGCGAACGGCCGTTCCGTTCTTGGCGGTTTCGAGTTCGCCGGCTTCGATACGCATGGCCAGCGACTTCTCTTGCTCCATCGAAAGGAGCGGGACGCGCCCGATCTCTTTGAGATACATGCGCACCGGATCGTCGAGCGAAAGGCTGTCCGAAACGACATCGGCCGGGGCGTTCTCCTCGGCCTCGTTTTCGGGCTTTTCTTCTTTCTGATCTTCGACCAGATCGACGCCGGCGGCGGAAATCTCTTCGAAAAACTCGTCGAGTTGCTCGGGAGTTACTTCCTCGAGCACTTCGAAGGTGGCGCTGATTTCCTCGTACGTCAGCGAGCCGCGGCTCTTGCCGCGCGTCAGCAGTTTTTTCTTAAGTTCTTCTAAGGTGGGCGGCGGAGCATCCGTCGTCCCGTTGCCGGCGGCCTTTTTACGAGGCATCGAGCGAGTCACCCCCTTCCTTTTAAATTTCGTCGTTTCGGTTAGCACCTGGGTCTCCAATTTCTTGCCGTAGCTCCAATTTTTTCTTATCGTTTCAGTTTCGCCACCAGCGACTCGAATTCGGCACGCATTTCGTCGGAGATCGTTTCCCCGGCCGAGAAGTGGCGGTTCATCGCCTCCGACAACTCTCGATAGCGGCCTCGGTCGTCGTCGAGCACGAGGCGTTCGACGATTCGCTCTAAGTGCGAGCGCCGGTCTTCCGTGCCGGCGTAAATCGTCGCCGAGCTTCGATCGCGCGCGCCCAATCCGGCGAGCAGTTTGGCGCTTTCATCGTCCTCGGCAAACAGTCCAAACACGTCGGCCGTTTCCCGGAGTGGCACCGGCGTGGTTAGAATACGCTCATAGATTCGGCGGTACGCTGGATCGCGGAACCGATCCGGTGCGATATGTTTGCCGAAATCTGCGACGAGCGCGGGTTCCTCGAGAAAGATGCCGACGGCTTCCCGTTCAAACGAGAGCGGTTGCGCGGTTGCCGGCACGTACCGGCTTCCGGTTTGCATTCCAGCCGACCGCGGCGCAAAATTTGCCGCATCTGCGAGGAATCGACTATTCCGAAGGTCGTCGACGCTCACCTTTAGTTGACCGGCGACGTAGACGCGCCAGTAATCCCATTCGGTGCGATCCGTCATTTCACGAACCATCGCTTCGGCTTTGGGTACCAAACCCGAAGGCGGCTCGGCACCGCGTTTGAGGCGGTCTATTTCTGCATCGATCCGGAATGCTATTGCCGGTTTCGCCTCGTCGAGCAGCGCTTGAAACGCGGCCGCGCCGCGAACGCGCACGAACGTATCTGGGTCTTCACCGAGGGGAAGCAGCACCACACGGACCGAGGATCCGGCGTGCTCGATTACTTTAGACGCAATATCGACCGCTTTGGTTGCAGCTGCGTTTCCGGGAGCGTCGCCGTCGAAGCACAGGTACACGTAGTCGGCGTATTTGCGCAACTCGGACGCTTGCTCGGCGGTAAACGACGTGCCCAGCGATGCGACCGCGTTTTCAAAACCCGCCTCGTGTAACGCTATGCAGTCCAGGTAGCCTTCGACGACGACGAGCGTACGATCCCGCTGCGTCGCACGGCGCGCCAGGTTGAGCGCGAACAGGTGGCTGCCTTTGACGTACGCCGGCGTGGACGCGGTATTGAGGTATTTTGGTTCGCCATCCCCCAGCGCGCGGCCGCCGAATGCGATGACCTCTCCGGTGGTCGAATACGTCGGGATTATCAGACGGTCGCGGTAGAAATCGTAATATCCGCGCTGGCCCATTTTGATCAGCGCGGCTTTCGCGGCGACGGCCGGGTCGATGCCCTCGCTCTGTAATTCCGATACCAGGCCGTCCCAACCGTCGGGCGCGTATCCGAGGGAAAAGCGCTCGATCGTCGCCGGCTGCAACCCGCGCCGCTCGCAATACTCGCGAGCGCGCTTTCCGTGCGGGGCCGCCAACGTGCGCGCGAAATAGGCGGCCGCGATGCGATTGGCGTCGTAGATCGCTTCGCGTTCGGTGCGTGCCCGCGCTGCGTGCGGATTTTCCGGCTCGATTTCGATCCCGGCCTTGGATGCCAGCATTCGGATCGCGTCGCCGAACGGAACGTTCTCGATCTTTTGCACGAACGTCAGCACGTCGCCGCCAATGCCGCAGCCGAAGCATTTGAAAAAGCCGCGGTCCGGATGGACGTGTAACGACGGCGTCTTTTCGCCGTGGAACGGGCACAGGCCGACTAGATCGTTACCACGTTTCTTGAGGGAAACGTAGCTTCCGATGACGGTGGCGATATCTACCCGGGAATGGATTTCGCGGATGACGCTCCGGTCGAGCACCACGCCGTCTTCGACACGCGGCTCGGCTACCTATGCCGTGCGGCGGAACGACGTTGCACCGACGCGAAACTCGAAGCAACCGATGAAGCGCATCTTCGATCCGATCCACCATTTCATCGAGCTTTCCCCGGCCGAAGCGTACGTGCTGGATCTTCCGGCTATGCAGCGCCTGCGCCGCTTGCGGCAGTTGGGGCTTGCGTACCTGGCATTTCCGTCGGCCGAACATTCGCGATTCACTCACGTCCTCGGCGCCATGGCGGTGGGAACGCAAGCGTTCGACGAGATCGCGCGCCACGGCCCCGAGTTCTTTGCGGACGCCGCCGACGTAGCGTACCAGCGGCGGCTCGTTCGCGCCGCACTGTTGTTGCACGACGTGGGCCACGGCCCGTTCAGCCACGCGTGCGAGGCGGTGCTCGGCATCCGGCACGAAGCGCGAACCAAAGACGTGCTCGGGCTGGATGACTGGCAGCGCGCGCTCGGCGCCCTGGAAGTTGACGAACGCGACATGCTCGCGCTCATCGCCGGGGAATCGGATTCGCGCTTTCCCCCGCTCAAAGAATTGGTCAGCGGCCCCAACTTGGATGCGGATCGCATGGATTATCTGCAGCGGGATGCGTACTTCACCGGCGTTCCCAGCGGCCGGTACGATGCGCAACAGTTGCTCGGTTCGTTGCGTTTGATCCGGCGCGGCGACGCGGTCGTCTTGGGCATCGACGCGCGCGGCGTGGTCGCGTTGGAATCGTTCGTGCTGGCGCGCTACATGATGTTCGCATCGGTGTACTTCCACCACACGACGCGCTGGTTCGAGCGCGTCTTGCAGACGGTGTTGCGACAACTTTGGCCCGACCCGCGCGCGCTCGACCCGATCCAGGAATTTCTACGGTGGGACGACTTTCGCGTTCTCAACGCGCTCGACGGCGACGCGAGCGAGGCCGCTCGCGACTTGCGCGAGCGGATCGTATCGTTCGGCGTGGTTGCCGAGTTTAACGCGCAAAACGATTTGGGGACGTACGAGGCCTGCCGGGTCGCGCTCGTCGATCGCTTCGGCGAGGACTCGGTTTGGGCCGACGAGCAAACGCAGCCGCTTCACCGGTTACCGTTGGGTGTGGGCCAGGTCTCGACCGTCTGGGTGCAGACCGCCGGCGGCGTTGTCGACGCGCGAGAAGTATCCGACGTTATCGCGAAGCTGAGCGGCAAGGCGTATTGGCGCAAGCTGTTCGTACGCCGGCGTGGCGAAGCGGTGCGCGAAGCGCGCGCGATGTGCGTACGAATCGCCGGAGATCGCCGGCGATCGACGACGTAAGCGAAGCGCTTTAGTCGATCGCGCCGATTGCGGCTTGCGCGGCGGCAAGCCGTGCGATCGGGACGCGAAACGGCGAACACGACACGTAATCGAGGCCGAGCTTGTCGCAGAACGCCACGCTGCTCGGTTCGCCGCCGTGTTCCCCGCAAATTCCGATTTTTAGGCCGGGGCGCTGCGCGCGCCCGCCTTCTACCGCGCGTTGCATCAACCAACCTACGCCGGCGCGATCCAACACTTGGAACGGGTCGTCCTTGAGGATTCGCTGTTCGAGATAGACGGGAATGAACGATGCTTCCGCGTCGTCGCGACTGTATCCGAACGTCGTCTGCGTGAGATCGTTGGTTCCGAACGAAAAGAACTGCGCGTATTCGGCCAAACTGCCGGCAACGATGCACGCGCGCGGCAACTCGATCATCGTGCCGATTCTGAACTCCAGAGTCATCGCTCGTTCCTGGAGGACGGCCGACGCCGTGACAAGGGCAGCATCGCGCGTTACCTGCATCTCGGCCTGCGTCCCGACGCCTGGAATCATCACGTCTGGATGCACGTCGATTCCGCGCGTTTTGAGATCGCACGCGGCCTCGAAAATTGCGCGAACCTGCATCGCATAAATTTCGGGATACACGATGCCGAGCCGGCACACGCGCAAGCCCAGCATTGGGTTCTGTTCGTGCAACTGCAACACGCGATGTAAGATGGCGTCGCGAATTTTGAATTCGGGATCGTCGCTGCCACGCTGCAATCGCAGCTCCGTGACTTCGACCAGCAAATCTTCCAGCGACGGCAAGAATTCGTGGAGCGGCGGATCCAGCAACCGGATCGTTACCGTACGCCCTTCCATGGCTTCTAGGATTGCGGCAAAATCCGAACGCTGCACGGGCAGCAGCTTTGCCAATGCCGCCTGGCGCCCGGCCGCATCGGTTGCTAGAATCATGCGTTGCACGATCGGAAGCCGGTCGCGCTCCATAAACATGTGCTCGGTGCGGCACAAACCGATGCCTTCGGCGCCCAGTTGCCGCGCACGGCGCGCGTCCAGCGGCGTGTCCGCGTTCGCCCACACCTGCATACGACGAAGCTCGTCCGCCCAGCTCAAGAATCGCTCCAGCCAGGGTGGCAGTTCGGTGGGGGCCTCGATCAGTTCTAAACGATCCGCGGCGACATTTCCGGTCGAACCGTCGATCGTTATCCAGTCGCCTTCGGCAAACGTTTGGCCGCCCAGCGTAGCCGTTCGGGCGTCGCGATCGATCGACAACCCGTCGCAACCCGCAACGCAGGGCTTACCCATCCCGCGCGCCACAACCGCAGCGTGCGAGGTCGCACCGCCCTTCGCGGTCAGGACCCCCCGGGCCGCGATCATCCCGTGCACGTCGTCGGGCGTCGTTTCGGTGCGAACGAGAATCACGGCTTTACCATCGCGTTGCCATGCGACGGCATCGTCGGCCGTAAAGACGACCTGACCGGCCGCGGCACCCGGTGATGCGTTCAGCCCTTTTCCGATCGGCCGGTAGCTCACGGCCCGATCGATGCGCGCGTGGAACAACTGATCGAGCGCTGCTGCATCGACGCTCGAGATCGCGCGTTTGCGATCGATCAACCCTTCGTCTACCAAATCCAGAGCGATTTTAACGGCAGCTTCGGCGCTGCGTTTCGCGCTGCGCGTTTGCAGCATGAACAGTTTGCCGCGTTCGACGGTGAACTCGAGATCTTGCATATCGCCGTAATGGCGCTCCAAACGCTCGGCGATACGTTCGAACTGAGCATAGACGTTCGGCTGCGAGCGTGCGAGATCCACGATCCGCTCCGGCGTACGAATGCCGGCGACCACGTCTTCGCCTTGGGCGTTACGTAAGTACTCACCGAACAGGGCCTTTTCACCGGTATTCGGATCGCGCGTAAAGGCAACGCCGGTTCCCGAGTCGTCGCCGAGGTTGCCGAATACCATCTCCATGACGGTTACGGCGGTTCCCAGATCGTCGGGGATTTTATTGTAACGTCGATAATCGATCGCGCGCCGCGAGTTCCACGAATCGAAAACCGCTCCGATCGTCAAGCGCAACTGCTCGCGAACGTCTTGTGGGAAATCGCTTCCGGTTGCCTCGCGGATCACGTTCTTGAAACGTTCGACCAGACGTTTCCAACCCTCCGCGCTTACGTCCGGATCGCGTTCCACCCCAAGCGCACGCTTCTCGTCTTCCAACGCTTGCGAAAACCGTTCCCGGTCGATGTTAAGCACGATATCGCCGAACATGGAGAGAAACCGGCGATAGGCGTCCCAGGCAAACCGGTCGTTGCCGGTAAGACGCGCCAGCGTCTCGACGGTCTCGTCGTTCAACCCTAAGTTGAGCACCGTATCCATCATGCCCGGCATCGAAATGCTCGCGCCGCTCCGTACCGATACCAATAACGGATGCTCGACCGAACCAAGCACTTTGCCCGTGCGACGTTGTAGTTCCGCGATCGCCGCGTCGATTTGCTCTTGCAAGCCGGGTGGGAACGTTCGGCCCAGCTCCCCGTAGCGCAGACACGCCTCGGTCGTGATCGTGAAACCCGACGGCACCGGCAGGCCGGCACCCGTCATCTCCGCGAGGCCGGCGCCCTTTCCGCCCAACAACGCCGACATCCCGGCGTCGCCTTCGTCGAAAAAATAAATGTATTTCGGCGCGGCGTCGCTCACGCCGGCAGCTCCAAGCGTTCGCGCAACACCGCGTCGAGCGCATCGCCGGCGATGCGTTCTTGCGTCATCGAATCGCGCGATCGCAGCGTCACGCTGCCGTCATCCAGCGTTTCGTAGTCGACGGTCACGCAGAACGGCGTACCGATTTCGTCTTGGCGACGGTAGAGCTGGCCGATATTGCCTTCATCGTATTGCGTACGCAGCGTCGCACGCAAGCGCTTTTCGATCGTGCGGGCGCGCTCGACGAGCTCGGGCTTGTTGCGCGCCAGCGAAAACACCGCAACCTGCACGGGCGCGATCGCCGGATGGAAACGCAAAACGGTACGTTCCGTTTCTTTGCCGTTCGGATCGACGGCCTTCTCGCGTTCGTACGCATCGATTAAAAACGTCAGCGCCGTACGGTCCATCCCGGCCGAACACTCGATCAACAGCGGCGTGTAGTGCGTCTTGGCGGCTTCGTCGAAGAACTGCAGGTCTTTCCCGGATAGCCGCATGTGCGCGTCGAGATCGTAGGTGCCCCGGTTCGCGATCGATTCCAACTCGCCCCAGCCCCACGGAAAAAGATATTCTACGTCGACGCCGGCTTTGGCGTAATGCGGCCGTTCGCTTTCCGTTAATTCGTAGAAACGTAAACGTTCGGCGTCGATGCCGTAACTGGCGTACCAAGATTTACGACGATCCAGCCAACCTTGAAACGCTTCCATGTCGTGGCCGTCGTCGGGTACGAAGTACTCCAATTCGGCCTGTTCGAATTCGCGTACTCGATACGTGAAGTTTGCCGGCGTGATCTCGTTGCGAAACGACTTGCCGATCTGCGCGATGCCGAACGGCGGCCGCTTGCGCGCGGCCTGGTAGACATTTTTAAAGTTGACGAAGATGCCTTGCGCGGTTTCGGGACGCAGGTACGCGGTCGACGAACTATCTTCCATCGGGCCGACGAAGGTTCGCATCATCAGGTTGAACGTGCGCGGCTCGGTAAACGAATCTTTGCTGCCGCAATCCGGACACGAAGCGCGATCGCCGAGGTGATCGGCGCGGAAGCGGTGTTTGCACACTTTGCAATCGACGAACACGTCGTGAAAGGCATCGATGTGCCCGGACGCCTTCCAGACCAACGGGTGCATCACGATCGAGGAGTCGAATGCGACCACGTCGTCGCGCAACTCGACCGTATCGCGCCACCAGGCATCCTTGACGTTGCGTTTTAGTACGGCGCCGAGCGGGCCGTAATCCCAAAATCCGTTGATGCCGCCGTAAATCTCGCTCGACTGAAAGATGAAACCGCG
>DASXXU010000205.1:0-5850 GCA_036502885.1 Candidatus Tumulicola sp. | reverse complement strand
CGCGTGGACGTACGGATCGGTCGATCCGATTAGCGGAACCGTGGACCTATTGCAGTTGGCGCGCGCGTTCGGTAAGTTGCACTCGACCGGATGGCAACCACGGCGCAGCGTGATCGTAGGATCCTGGGATGGCGAAGAACTCAATCTATTCGGGAGCGATATTTGGGTGCGCCAAAACGAAGCCGACTTACGCGCGCACTGCGTTGCATACGTCAACACCGACGAGGTTGCGTTCGGTCCCGAATTCTTCGCTGCTGCGACGCCCGATCTCGCCGGAATGCTGCGCGACACGACCACCGCAGTCAACGCGCCCGATTCTATGACGGCGCTCGACAAATACTGGCAGTCGGAAGATCCCAAGCGCGAGGTCGCCGCGATCGGCGGCGGCAGCGATCACGAGCCGTTTGTCTATCACGAAAATATTCCGGCGTTGGCCGGTGCGTACGGCGGTCCGTTCGGCACGTATCATTCGGCGTACGACGATCCCACGTCGTTGGCGATTTTCGACCCGGGCATGCACCGAGCGGCCGCCGCAGCGCGCTTTACTTCTATGGCGGTCCTTCGGCTCGCCGACGCCGAGTATCCGGATCTTCGGTTGGCGGCCTTGGCAGCGACCCTCCGTTCGCGGCTCGCCGCGTTCGCCGGCGCCAAAGGCGACGAAGCGCGGCGCGAGCAGATCGCACAAGTGCTGATCCCCGATGCCGATGCGTTCGCGGTGGCGGCCGCAGCGCTGGATGGTCGTGCCGATGCAGCGGTCGCGTCGGGCGATACGGCTGCGGCTGCGGCGACGTACGCACGTTTGCGTGCTGCCGAGAACGCGTTCTTCCAACCCGGCTCGTCGAAGTGGGCGCGCACGATGCTGTATTCCGTTTCGGGTTATGCCGGGGACACGTTACCATCGCTCGACGACGCGTTGCAGCCGGGCGGCGACACAGCTGTTGCAACCTTGCATGCGGCGTTTCAATCCGCCACCCAAGCTGCGTCCCAGCAATAGGGGTACAATTAGCCACTCGGGGGTGAAAGGGAGAAGAAGCGAGGTCTCCTATGGCATTTTGGTTCGCTCTAGGGCTTATTGCGATGATCGATAGTTCCACTCCGGGCGCCGCCCCCACGATTGCCCATGCCGACTATCGGTTCGGATACAACACCGCAGCGGCCGAGAGTGGTCCCGGCACCGGAACGATGAGCGTCGACATCGGACCGGCGATGGCCGACGGCGGCGTCATGATACGCGCGACCGACGACTGGTGGAACTCGGTGCGTCCGCGCGCTACCAATAGTTGCGAAGTATATCCCAACGGTAACGTTTCGTGTTTGCAACGTCCGTACGACCTGTCGCCGATGCAACTGGTATTGTTCCCGATGCTTGGTAGCAACTATTTTCACGGGCTCGGCGATGCCGGAAACGGCAGCTGGACGCAATCCTATCGCGTGAGCCGCGGCGATATCTATTTCTGGGATTGCGTTTTCAAGATGACCGGCTCGGGATTGGCAAAGGGCGCGACTTCGGTCTACGGCATCGACGTAGCGGGAAGCGCATCGCAGATCGGCGGCCACTACCGCAGCGGCGACTTCAAACAACATATCGATTACGATCGAGAGGTGGGATTGCCGGCTATCGTTCAGGACGTACACGCACGTCTGCCCCAAACCAGCGTTTACAACCAGGACTACGTCGAGTTGCGTTTGATCGGGGCTATGCCGGCAAAAACCGGCTAACGTGGCCCTGCAAAATCGCGTCACCCCGTTCGGCCAGATCGTTGCACTCGAAGGCAGGGGTGCGATCATGGGAAATCGCGGCGTATTGCACGACGAACGCCGCAACCTCGTGCGGCAATGGCAAGTGCGTCGTTGGATCTCGTGCAGGCTCGAGTGGCGCGGGCGCACACGCATCGTCATGGCCCCGCGACGATACACCGAGTTGTTCTTCCTCGACGAAGCGGCGTCGCTTGCCGCCGGCCATCGTCCGTGCGCGGAGTGCCGCAACGCCGACTACAAGCGATTCCAATCGCTTTGGGAAGCATGCTTTGGGGTGCGCGCCGGTGCCGACGCGATGGATGCGGTGTTACATGCCGAGCGCCTCGATGGGCGAACGAAGCGCACGTTTCGCGCCGGCCTGGACACGCTTCCCAACGGTACGTACATCCTCGACGACGACGGCGTCGCACGCTTAATCTGGAACGATGCAGCGATCGAGTGGGGCGACGCCGGTTACGGCCGGCGCATCGCGCGCCCGAGCTCCGGTGACGTCGAAGTGTTGACGCCAAGGTCGATCGTGGAAATCATCCGCGCCGGGTTTGTGCCGGCGGTGCATCCAACAGCCCACGTATGAATGCTGCCGGAACGATGCTCGGCCCATGGTCGAGCTTTTACGTCATGATCGGATCGTCGGCGGCGGCGCTCACCGGGCTGATGTTCGTCGTGATCACGCTGGTCAACAACAACGACCGGCGAAAGAAACGAAACCCCGACGGCATATCCACGTTTAGCACGCCGACGGTACTGCATTTTTGCGCGCCGTTGTTCGTTGCGGCCACGATCGCCGCACCGTGGGAATCGCTGCGGTATCCGGCGATCGCGATCGCCGTGCTGGGCGCGTACGGCGTGGTCTATATTTCGTATCTGATGGTTCGTGCGAGCCGGTTAACGAGCTATCGTCCCGATGTTGAGGACTGGGTATGGTTTTCGATCATGCCGTTCTGCGCCTACGTCGCGATGTGCGCCGGCGGGTTGGGTCTACTCGTGGTTCCATCGCGGGCGCTGTTTGCGGTCGGCGGAGCTTCCTTATTGCTGATTTTCATCGGTATCCGGAACTCGTGGGACGTCGTAACATTTCTCGCGGTGAACGGCCCCCCGCAAGACGACGACGACCCGAAATAGTAACGGCTTATCCGCGCAACGCGTCCAGTTCGCGTAACGTGTGCTCGTTGAGTTCGACCTTCGCCACATCGAGGTTTTCACGAAGGTGCGCCAGCGATGACGTTCCCGGGATCAACAGAATATTTGGGGACCGCGCTAACAGCCAGGCTAGCGCGACTTGCATCGGCGTCGCGCCTAAGCGCGAAGCGATCGCGTTCAGCTCGGACGACTGTAGCGGCGAAAACCCGCCGAGCGGAAAGAACGGAACGTACGCGATGCCGTCGGAGGCGAGCTCGTCGACCAAGGCGTCGTCGGTCCGCGCCACCAGGTTGAAGAGATTCTGAACGCAGACGATGTCGACGATTTCGCGTGCCTGGGCGATTTGTGTTCGCGTGACGTTGCTAACCCCGATGTGCCGGATCGAGCCTTGACGCTGTAGATCGGCCAGCGTTGAGAGTTGCTCTTCAATCGAGCCCTCGGTGGGGCCGTGTCCGTCGCCCATCGACCGGTAGTTCACGATGTCGAGCGCTTCGAGCCCGAGGTTGCGCAAATTATCTTGGACGCCGTCGATTAGATCTTGCGGCGAAATCGCCGGTTGCCACGAGCCGTCGGGCGGACGGCGCGCGCCCAACTTGGTGACGACCGTTAGACCGGCCGGATACGGGTGCAACGCCTTGCGGATGAGCTCGTTCACGAGGTGCGGCCCGTAATAGTCCGACGTGTCGATATGATCGACTCCGCGCTCGACGGCTTCGCGAAGGACCGCAATCGCCTCATCCGGGTCGCGCGGAAGCCCCATGATGTTGGGGCCCGTCAAGCGCATGGCACCGTAGCCGATGCGGTTGACGCTGCGCGTCGTACCCGGGAACGTAAAGCGGCCACCGAGGGTCGCGTTAGAGTTTGTCTGGCTCATAGCCCTCGCAGACCCGCAGGCGCATCTCGCGGTTGCGCCTCGAGCCCGTTCCAAAATGCTTCGACCGCGTCGAGCATCGCGGTGCCAGCCTCGATAAAACGCTCGCATGAAAATCCGGGCTTGGTAAACGCCTGGACTAGTTCGTCATCGGTGTGCTCGGCGTGCTGCTCTTCCAACGCATCGTGCCACGTCCAGAAGCCCAATGGCAGGTCCGGAATGCGTTCGTTTTTGACAACGCGCAGCCCGCCGATCAACTCTTTCCAGAATCCCGCCGCCGCCCAGTGTTCGATCGCGTAGGATGCACCGGCGGCGGTCGACTCGTCTTCCGCGCCGTACCACGTTACCAGCGCGTCGCAGAATGCCAGCGTCGACGGGAAACCCAAACGACGTTTGCCGATGTCGTTCCAGCCCAGGCCGATCGTTTCGGCGAACCGGGACAACCACTCGAAATGTCCGGCCGTAAATCGAAACGTTCCGCCATCGACCGAACCCGAAGGGTTGAATCCAACCCCTAACTCGTTCAGCAGTATTTCTTTGCCGGCGCGGTAGCTGTTGCGATCCGGCGCATTGATACACTTACGCAACTGCGCTTCCAAGAACAAGTGGCTGAAAACCGAAAACTGGACGGTAAACGACGCCAGCGAGTCGAGCGGCACGTCACCCTTCGAAAACCACCGCGTGTAGCGGTTGCATTCGACGATCGGGTGGTCCTCGATCGTCTTTGCGACGAGCCGTTCGAATCGTTCGAGTGAAATTGGTTCGTCGATCGGTAGAGCGGTCATGGTAGCTTCCTCCGTACGAAAGAAAAAGCCGCCTCGCATCGGCGAGGCGGCTCTTGACGTTGACGATTCATTCGTTTACGGCAATGGCACACCGGGCCGATTCATTTCTGAACGACCGTAATAATAATATGCGACGCCGATTGCCATGACGAACATGTTCGCAAGAGAGTACCATACCCAGTCGACGGTGGCAAGTGGGGAAGCAACGCTAGCGGCGTTTGAGTTCTTCCAGCTCCTCGAGCGATCGCGGCCAATCGCGTTTCAGAAGGCGGGATAAACTACGATCCGCCAACAGCGTGCCGCCGGTCTGACAGTGCGGGCAATAGTTGGTCTCGTTATCGGCGTACCGGATGCGCTGAATCGGTTCGCCGCACACCGGGCATGGCTGTCCGTATCGGCCGTGCACCGCCATCTCGGGACGAAAGGCGGTAACGCGTTCGGGGAAGCTATCCGCAGCTTCGCTGCCGAGCCGGTCGATCCACGAGCGTAGCGTCGCCCGCGTGGCGTCGTACAGGCGATGCCACCGGGCATCGTCGAGCTTGGACGTCAAAGCAATCGGCGAAAGCTTGGCAGCGTGCAAGATTTCATCCGAGTACGCGTTGCCGATTCCGTCGACGATGCGCGGATCGGTGAGCGCGCGTTTGAGCGTCCGGTTTTCGCGCGCCAGCGCGGTTCGGAACGCATCGAAGCTCGCGTCGAGTGCGTCGATGCCGCCCGGATCCATTGCTGCCACGGCCGCGGCGCCCCGCACGACGTAGAGTGAGGCGCGGCGTTTGGTTCCCGCTTCGGTTAGCGTGAGCGTCCCGTCGGCGAACTCGAATGCCGCCAGATCGCGGCGCCCGGCAAGCTTCGTCCCGGGCGGCCGCCAGTGTAAGCGTCCGGCGATCATCAAATGCAGCACGATGAAGATGTCACCGTCCAGGCCGATGACGATGCGCTTTCCAATCCGCCGCAACGACAGGACGGTTCGGCCGCCGGCCGCGCTGAGCGGTGGGTCGGCCGTCCTCAAGAGCGAGACGCCGGCGACCCGCACGTTTTCCAGTCGCCGGCCGACGATCCGCGGTTCCAACGCGGAGAGGTAGGCGGCGATATCGGGTAGTTCGGGCACGCCGACGACTTCGAACCTTGCCGGCCGTGGTTCCTCGGCTGAAAGGCCGCAATCCGGCCCGAGCACAACCTAATCGCACGGAGGCATGCCATGAGCGAACGGACCGAAGGTCCCCTTGAGGACGTTCCCGACGACGACAAGATCGAAGGATCGGCCGGCGATCCGACGCTGACCAACCCGGATGGAAC
>DASXXU010000204.1:0-6193 GCA_036502885.1 Candidatus Tumulicola sp. | reverse complement strand
GTCCCACGTAACGATGATCGCGGTAGAGTTCCAATAATCGCTCTGCCCGATCGCGTTGACGATGGATGTGACCCACGAAGGACCGTTGTCCTTTCCACCCTTGCCCCACGGATGATCGGAGTTGTTCGATTCGGGCACGATCCACGAAACCGCCGGCAACGTGTTGTTGGTGATATCGTTAAAAATATTGGTTTCCGGCCACGAAACGTTGGTCCCCCATTCGCCCGGATCGTTGTAGACGTCCGAAATCGCTGAGAACGCGTTCCACAGCGCGCCGGCGCTGCCGGGCGAATAGGCCGGCGTGTAATATTTCCAAGAAACCCCCGCGCCATCGAGCAGATCGCGCATCGTCATGGTCGGAAACGTCAAACACGGAAACGGCCCCTGATAGTGGAGATACTTGCCCTTACGTGTTAACAGCGAGGTGGTCGTCGATTTGCTGGTCGTGTCGGGAGCAGAGCAACCCCAGTCGACGAAATTGCTCGGGTAGTCGATCAGGGCGCACGACCCGCCGCCGCCACATTTCGAATCGTCGATGACCGACGTGCCTGCGACCAAATCGAGATGTGCGGTGAAACTACCGCTGCCTTGGGTTTGGAACATGTAGTCGCTCAGACCGTACTGCTGCGCCATGCTCCAATATGGCGTAATATCGGCCGGATTCACATACATGTATGGGTACTTGCCGGCGAGGATGTTCGGCCCGTCGACGTGCTCGAGATTGAATCCATCCATCTGGCACGAGGTCTTGGGGTACGTGTCCGTACCATCGCACGAAACGTTGTAGGCGCCGGAATCGTGATTGACGTCTTCGTCGCCGGCCAACGAACGCATAACCAGGTTGATAGGCGTCTTGACGTAGCCGGTAGACGTCTGCTTGAGGTAATAGCCGGATGTGGCGCCATCGGCGCCTGGAAACGTCGAGAACAGATCGTCGAACGTTCGATTCTCTTGCACGACGATTACGACGTGCTTGATGTACTTGCCGCTCATGGCGTTCATCGAAACCGACGGCGATGCCGGCCGGAACGAGCCGCCGGCCGTACCCGCACAACCGCTTAGTATTGCGGCAACGCAAACCGTACCGAGTGCTCGCATTCTAGTCGTCGTCGTCATCGAGTTGCTCCATCGAAGCTTTTTCGTGCATGAAGTGTTGCTTTTTTAAGACCGAAGGAATGGAGGTGAACTTTCGGGGCTGGGTCGTGAAGTCGAACATGTCGGCCATCGACGTTGCCCGCGTATCATTGTTCGGGAAGCTCGGCGTTCCCATCCGGCCCAGGTTGAAGTTGTCTTCAACGAACCGTAGGATGCTAGCGAACTCGTACTGGGTGTGTGAAATCGTGCCTTGCTTTACGTACGGCGAAACGACCAGCATGGGAACGCGGAAGCCGAGACCGCCTTGGTTATCGAAAAACGCCGGTGGAACCGGATCGTAGAAGCCGCCCCAGTCGTCCCACGTGACGATGATGGCGGTCGAGCCCCAGTAGTTGCTCTGGCCGACCGCATTGACGATCGATGCGATCCAGTCCGGACCGTCATCGGCCGCCTTGAGCCCGTGCGGGTGATCGGAATCATCTTGCGTCGGGATCACCCAACTGACGGCCGGCAGCGTTCCGCCGCTGATATCTTTGTAGATATTCGACTGCGGGATCGAAACATTGCGCTTCCAATCCGGGCCGTTGTAGACCGCGCTTAACGCCGCCATCGCGTTCCACTCCGCACCCGCCGTCCCGCCCTTGTAGGGCGGCGTGTAATATTTCCACGAGACATCGGCGCCGTCGAGCAGATCGACCATCGTTTTATCGGGATAGGTGAGGCACGGAAACGGACCGCCCAGCTTGTCGAACCGACCGGCGGTGGTAAGCAAATCGGTCACCGCGTTCGGCTTAGCACCGCAGCCCCAGTTTCTATTCTCGTTGGGAAGATCGATTAGCGAACAGGCGGGCTCGGAACTTCCGCAGTTCGTATCGACGATCGTCGAACCGCCATGCACCAGGTCTTGGTGAGCGGTGAAGCTCGCGCTGCCTTGCGTTTGGAACAGCTCGTCGGCAAGACCGTACTGTTGCGCGATCGTCCAGTACGGTTGGATGTAGGTCGGGTTTACGTACTGATAGGCGCCGATCCCCGACGGATTGTTGCCGTTGACGCCCTCGAGGTTGAATCCGTCCATCGCGCACGATGTTTTAGGATATGCGTTCGCTCCGTCGCAATCGTAGTTATACGCTTCGGAGCCGTGATTGTAATTGGGTGCGGGCAGCACCGTCTCTTTTAGCGCAATCGACGTCTTGACTTTGTGTTTCCCAGAGCCTTTGAGGTAGTAGCCGGTGGTCGATCCGGTCGCGCCCGGGAACGTCGCGAACAGATCGTTGAACGTACGATTTTCCTGGATGACGATGATAACGTGTTGGATCGGGTTGGAGCTCGCGCCGCGGTGGGCGCGCGATTGTGGAGAGTTCTGTGTTTGCGCGCCGCCCGGCAGCGACGAGGTCATCGCGCCGTTGCAGGCAGCCAGGGCCATGCATAGCACGACGCCTGCCGCTAATGGGCGCCATCTCGAACGGGGCATCGAACGGCTCCTAAAGAGGCTGGGGTGAGACCTCCTAGCTTCTTGTGCCGCGCGAAGCTGCCCTCGTGCTTAGTCTTACTTTGACTCGGCCGACTCAAGCATTACCTCTATGGGCGCGTTGGACTATTTGCGCTAGCTATTCTACGTGGCTTTCTGCGCGGGGCGATAGATCAATCCGATCGCGGCGCCGGCGAGGGTCCAGCCAACGAGTTCCCCCAACGCTTCGACCGCTTCGACGTTGAGGCCGACGTTGACGATCACGTACTCGTGAACGACGCAGCCAAAGACGATAAATAAACCGATCAAGAAGCCGAACTGCAAACCGGATAGGATGCGGCCTTTTCGATAGCCCCAAGCGTAGATCGCCGAAGCGATGAACATCGCGACGAGCGTTCCGGCAAGACCGTAGGGTAGAAAGCCCATAATGGCGCCCCGCGGACGAAAGACGTTCTGGTATGGCTGGTAGACGTTCGCGAAAAAACTTCCGCCGACGGCTCCAAAAACGTAGTACGTGATGGTGCCGGCAACCGCCGCTAGCGTAATGCGCCCGAAGTTCATGCGTGTCGCTCCTTCCGCTCGTTTAGGTCCAGAACGCTTCGCCCATCCAGGCGGATTCCAACTCGGTCACGCGTTGGTTGGTAACGTTCGTTTTGCACGCCCCACCCGCGATCGCGCACCAAGCATCGCGATAGGTGCTCCATGCCCGTTGCGCGGCGGCCAGGCCGGCGCCCTGCGATGGCGTCAGACGCTCGTTGTATAGCCGTATCAAACGGCTTAACCGCACGTCCGAAGTGCGCGACACCGGCTCTTCTGCTTTTGGCGGCGTTGCCAGCGCGGCCAATTCGGCGCTGCGGGCTCGGTTCGCACGGTCGCCGCATTCGATCGCGAGCTGGGGCGCAATCGACCCGCCGCTATACAGGCGGTATTCGAAGGAGCACGTGTTGTCGCGCGCGGCCGTCCAAGCCGATTGCGACGATCGGAGCGGTGTCGTGCTTTCACCGGCGACTGCAAATCGTTGGAGCGCTTGCGCGTAGACCGTCTTTAGGTGCGCGGCTGCTTCGGCATTTCGCTTAGACCAACAGACCTGCATATCGATGGTCGTGCCGTTGCCGCACGGGCTGGCACCCATCCCAGCAACGAGCATTGCCGCCGTGGCCATCCAGCGATTCATTTGCCGATAACGACCGACTCCGGCGCGATGCGCGAGCTTTCCGAGATCGTTTGTACCAGCTTTGCGTTAGCCGTGTTGTAGACCGTGACGTCGCCGTAGCCGCTCTCCATCGAATTCGCAACGTACAGTTTTCCAGCCGCATCGATTGCAACGGAATTCGGATGTCCGATCCCATCGGCGTAGGTTTGTATTAGTGACGACGTCCCGGCCGAATACTCGGTAACGGTTCCGCCAGTCTCTTTGCCGTCGTCCCAGTTGGCAACGTAGAGATTTCCGGATGCATCGAACGAGAGAGCGCCCGGATAGCATAACCCCTGCGCGGTCGTGATCGTATACGCCGGGATGGAACCGTTCGGAGCGTAAACCGTGACCGAACCGCCGTTCGCGTCGTTGCCGCACTGGCCCGGCGCAAGCCCGTTGGAGACGTACATATTCCCGTTCGAATCGAAGGCAGCGGCAACCGGCGATACCAGCCCCTGCGTAATAGTGCGCGAGACCGTGTTGGTTCCGGCCGCATACTCAAAAATCGAATTGAGGCCACCATCAACGACATACAGGTTGCTCTGTGCATCGGTGACCATCGAGAACGGCCAGATATGGTTGATACGCTTCATGCGAAGCTGCTTGGCATTGGGGAAAATCGAGATGCCCCGCCGGTCGGCGACGAACAGCGTTCCATCCGGCGCGACGGTTACCTGGCTGGGCTCTTTGATGTCGCGGTCGATCGAGCGAATCAGTTTTTTCGTCTGATGCGTATAGATATCTACTCGGTTGTCCCTGTAGATTGAAATGTAGACGTGACCGGCGGCGTCGACGGCGAGACCGCTGGCTCCCAGGTTTATGGAGTTCTTGAGCTTGCGCGGGCTTCCCGTATACGAGTTCACCGTCTCGCCGTAGATATCCGGAACGTACAGCACGTCGCTTTTCGCGGCGCCGGAGGTGACGTGCAGCGCCGCACTCGATGCCGGGTTTTGGGGTGGCTGCCAGGACGGAGCCTCTTGCGAGCAACCCGACACGGCGAGCGTTAGCACGCCGGCAGCGAAGGAAACGAGGCTACGATGCATGCCGCTACCAGCTTTCAGAGGGCGAGGTCGGCCTACCCGGGGCGGACGATGACGATGGACGAGCAGTCGTTATCGGTCCAGACGGCGCGCCCGTCGGTGGGACCGGTAATCAGCTCGAATGCGCGCACGACATCGGCGCGAATGCAGCCCTGTGCGCTGCCCGCTTGAACGATCGCGGCATCGACGATTTCAAACATGTGCTCGATGGTAAACTGCGGGATATCTTTCGGACTGTCCAACCTTGCCAATGACTTTTGCTGTTTCCAACCTTCCCGCACGATCAAATTCGCGATCGTCGAAACGCGTTTGGCGGCCCCGTGTCGCCGCTCCCACGTGACGCCTTCCAGTTCGTCGCTGCAATAGCCCGGAACGAGCAGCGTGCGAAATTCGCGCGCCGTTGCGTCGATTCGCAACAACGTTAACAGGTCCGAAACCGAGACCGCCGTCACGCGGTGGTTGCGCAGTTCGTCGAGGAGTTCCAGCTCGGCCGAAAACTCGTGCCCGATCAGCACGCTAAACTGCGCCTTATAGCCTTCGCGGAACTTGGCCGCCTCTTCGGGCGCTTGGGCCTGGTTAATCGGATGCTTCGACGACTTGCACTCGATCGTCACGCGGTACGCCAGCGCACCCAGGATCGCATCGGCGATTCCGTCGGGTGCTCCGTGACCTCCGACGTGTCGCGTCAAGAAGCCGAGGTGCGCGAACGCGTCGCAGACGGCGTATTCGAATGCGTCGGGATCGTCGCCGGTCGACGTCGCATCGAGCCGTTCGCATAAGGCTTCGACTTGCGCTTCGTCGCGCGGCGCCGGTTCGATATCGGGCCAATCGTCGGGCGGTTCGTTGATCACAAACCGACGTTGTTCGTCTTGCAAGATCGGCGTACGACGTCCGTGGGCCACCTGCCGCGCGATATATTCGGTCAGCGCAGTGTACACGTATTTACGTTTCGTTTCGGCCGTCAGCAAGCCCAGTTTCAGCGCCTCTTGCAACAAGAGATCCGCGTTTCGGGCTTTGCCATCCTCGAGAATCTGGATCGCGGCTAGGATGATGTGCCCGCGCGGTGCCGGCGTATTGGCCATCACCGGCAGCCGAGCGGACGTCAAATGCTGCGGCGGAATCTCGGCGACCATCGTGGCGAACAAGTCCCCGACGACTGCGAGCCGATCCGGAAAGGCTTCTTCCGTGAATACTGCAGCCGAAGCAATCGAATCGAGCTCACCCCAGCGCACGGGCGCGCACACGGTCAAACTCGGCGGACGCAAGCTATAGGGTGCGGCGCTGTAGCGGCGAGCTGCGTTGCTCGAAACGTGGACGTGCACGCGGCCATCGCCGTGCGTGTTGGCTTCGCCGGAGATGAGATCCGGATTTTGGGCAATCGCTTCGCCGCAGAGT